>NZ_JAEKCY010000050.1:0-1622 GCF_016405475.1 Pseudomonas sp. MF6767
GCGTAGTCAGCCATGCCGACTCAATTGGCCCGCCTTTCAGTCGAAAGCTCGACTTGAAGGCCCGCAGGACGCGCTTACGGATGCGCCTGCGCGACAGATCGTTACGCTTGATGCGTTGGGGGGGGGGGGGTAGACATATCGCACCTCCAGGCACGCGCCTGCCGCGCAGGCTGGCGTGATTCGTTGATATGGGGTATTACGGGTGACTGGCATGGAGCCGGATTAGGCGGGTTCGATGATCTCGTCGCCCGGGTCTTTCTGGGTGGCCATCAGGCTTTTATTGCGAAATTCCCGCGCCACGTTTTGCGATATCTCGATTTCGTGGCGCGGCGGATTTAGTAGCGGCTGGCACTTCGCGGAACCCATCGCGTGCAGGTGATGAATCATCAGCGTCATCGCCTCGCCCTGCTCAGTAATGCCTGACCACTCCATGAGGTCGGCCAGGGCCTGGCGGGTGCCGGGCCGAACCCTGAGCCTCAATTCCTCTTCGGCAAGTGCCACACGCCTTCTTGCAGACTTGGCCGAGCGTTCTTTCTGCGGTACTGCTGCCATGGCCTACCTCTTCTATTCCGCTGGCCGGCAGTGCAAGCCAGGTTTGACGTTTGCGTTGCTGGGTGCGGGCTATGCGGAGCATGAGGTGCTTCCACGCCGGGCCTTTGGATAGTCGATGCCGTGGGCCGCGATGATCCGCTCAAAGGCCTTATTGTTGATGGCGAGCTTTCCGCAGCACTGGCGCCGTGTGATTCCAAGCTCCAGGAATGCACGGATGCGCTCGGCGTACTCTGGCAGCGATATCTTCGGATGCCGGCCGAAGGCGTTCTACTTCGTTCTGTAGGATGCTGATCATGCTGCGATCCCCAATACTTGGTTCATGCGATCTTCGAGGATTTCATAGAAGGTCTTAACCCGCTCGGACAGCTTGCGGATCATGGCTTCGTCCCGGTAGGCGCGCTTTATGAACAGCGGCATACCGGGCCAGTAGCAAACGAAATCAATCCACTCACGCTCAGAGACCCACAGGCCGCCCTGGCACTGGGCGACGTGTTCCTTGGGGATTTCACCGGAGAGGATCACCTCAACCTGGAACTTCGGGAGTTTTGTTTTGATTTCGGTGAGGCCCTTAGGTCCCACCAGCGAGTCAGGCGAGTATCCGGCGCCGTGGTTGAGGATGATCGCCACCTGGTTGGTTTCGACTTCCTCTCGCTGCTCGTAGAGCTTGCGGGCGACACCTTCCAGTTCGTGGCCCCGCTCGGTGTGGCGGTTGCCCATGAACGGGTCGGCAGCCTCGCCGGTGATGCGCTCGCCGATCAGCGTATTCATGTAGGTGAACGCTCCGGCACCGAACCCTGACTCGCCCTTGCCGTTAACCAGCAAGCATTCCAGCTCCGAGCAGGTGACGATACCCAAGCGCAGGGCCAGCCATTCCGGCGAACCCTGCTCAACTTCAGTGATTATTTGCATGGCTTACTCCTGCGGCCGACTGGCGGACTTGCTTATTCGAGCAGAGACGGCATCGAATTCGGATTTGAAGACGTTGGCGGCACAGCCGTACTTGGCTTTGAAGTTCTCCTGAAGTACTGGGCTGCACTTCTGCAACAGTGCGTCGAGCTGGGCGGCCTGGC
>NZ_JAEKCY010000051.1:0-1534 GCF_016405475.1 Pseudomonas sp. MF6767
TGAGAAATTCGAATTTTCGGCGAATGTCGTCTTCACAGTATAACCAGATTGCTTGGGGTTATATGGTCAAGTGAAGAAGCGCATACGGTGGATGCCTTGGCAGTCAGAGGCGATGAAAGACGTGGTAGCCTGCGAAAAGCTTCGGGGAGTCGGCAAACAGACTTTGATCCGGAGATGTCTGAATGGGGGAACCCAGCCATCATAAGATGGTTATCTTGTACTGAATACATAGGTGCAAGAGGCGAACCAGGGGAACTGAAACATCTAAGTACCCTGAGGAAAAGAAATCAACCGAGATTCCCTTAGTAGTGGCGAGCGAACGGGGACTAGCCCTTAAGTGGCTTTGAGATTAGCGGAACGCTCTGGAAAGTGCGGCCATAGTGGGTGATAGCCCTGTACGCGAAAATCTCTTAGTCATGAAATCGAGTAGGACGGAGCACGAGAAACTTTGTCTGAATATGGGGGGACCATCCTCCAAGGCTAAATACTACTGACTGACCGATAGTGAACTAGTACCGTGAGGGAAAGGCGAAAAGAACCCCGGAGAGGGGAGTGAAATAGATCCTGAAACCGTATGCGTACAAGCAGTGGGAGCCCACTTTGTTGGGTGACTGCGTACCTTTTGTATAATGGGTCAGCGACTTATTTTCAGTGGCGAGCTTAACCGAATAGGGGAGGCGTAGCGAAAGCGAGTCTTAATAGGGCGTCTAGTCGCTGGGAATAGACCCGAAACCGGGCGATCTATCCATGGGCAGGTTGAAGGTTGGGTAACACTAACTGGAGGACCGAACCGACTACCGTTGAAAAGTTAGCGGATGACCTGTGGATCGGAGTGAAAGGCTAATCAAGCTCGGAGATAGCTGGTTCTCCTCGAAAGCTATTTAGGTAGCGCCTCATGTATCACTGTAGGGGGTAGAGCACTGTTTCGGCTAGGGGGTCATCCCGACTTACCAAACCGATGCAAACTCCGAATACCTACAAGTGCCGAGCATGGGAGACACACGGCGGGTGCTAACGTCCGTCGTGAAAAGGGAAACAACCCAGACCGTCAGCTAAGGTCCCAAAGTTATGGTTAAGTGGGAAACGATGTGGGAAGGCTTAGACAGCTAGGAGGTTGGCTTAGAAGCAGCCACCCTTTAAAGAAAGCGTAATAGCTCACTAGTCGAGTCGGCCTGCGCGGAAGATGTAACGGGGCTCAAACCATACACCGAAGCTACGGGTATCACGTAAGTGATGCGGTAGAGGAGCGTTCTGTAAGCCTGTGAAGGTGAGTTGAGAAGCTTGCTGGAGGTATCAGAAGTGCGAATGCTGACATGAGTAACGATAATGGGTGTGAAAAACACCCACGCCGAAAGACCAAGGTTTCCTGCGCAACGTTAATCGACGCAGGGTTAGTCGGTCCCTAAGGCGAGGCTGAAAAGCGTAGTCGATGGAAAACAGGTTAATATTCCTGTACTTCTGGTTATTGCGATGGAGGGACGGAGAAGGCTAGGCCAGCTTGGCGTTGGTTGTCCAAGTTTAAGGTGGTAGGCTG
>NZ_JAEKCY010000052.1:0-1442 GCF_016405475.1 Pseudomonas sp. MF6767
TGATCTGACCCCGAAATGTTGGACATCAACATCCAGGGGTGTCATGAAAAAGTACACAGAGCAGGCGAAATTGTCGGTTGTTGAAGATTACTGTTCGGGGAGCGCAGGTCACAGAGAGGTCGCGCATCGTCACGGGGTCAATGCCTCTTCGCTTCGAAAGTGGATTGCGGCATATCAGGCGCTTGGTGCCGCAGGCCTCAAAAGTAAGAGAAAGAAGAACTACAGCCCTGAGTTCAAGCTGAATGTATTGCAGCGTATGCGAGAGGAAGAGCTGTCCTATCGCCAAGTCGCTGCCCTGTTTGATATCCGGAAATCCGACATCATTGGCGAATGGGAGCGCAGGTATGATGAAGGCGGTTTGGAGGCCTTGTCCCGGCAGCCAGCAAGCGGACTTCACAAAAAAATGACAAACCCCATCCCGTCCATTCAGCTTGAATCTTCGGACGATGAAGCTCGTACGCGTGATGATTTGCTGGCCGAATTGAGCCAGTTGCGGATGGAAATTGCTTATTTAAAAAAGCTCGATGCCTTGGTTCAAGTGAAGGAACGAGCAGCGCAGCCGAAAAAGCGCAAATCGTGATTGAACTGAGGCAGGAGCACTCTCTGGAAGGCCTTCTGAAATTGGCTGGCCTGGCCCGTAGCACTTTTTATTATCAACAAAAGGTGCAGCAATCCGTTGATAAATACGCAGAGCTGAAGTCCAGAATTCGCTCAATTTTCGACGAGCACAAGGGCCGATATGGCTATCGCCGAATCACTGCTGCCGTTCGGCGAGCTGGCCATCTTGTGAACCACAAGACTGTTCAGCGCCTCATGGGCGAGCTTCAGTTGAAAAGCCGTGTGCGCATAAAGAAATACCGGGCCTACAGAGGCGAAGAGGGTCAGGTAGCGCCGAACCTGCTGAAACGGAAGTTCGATGCCAAACGACCGAACCAGAAATGGGTAACCGATGTGACGGAGTTTCGGGTCGGGGGGCAGAAGCTTTATCTCTCGCCGATCCTTGACCTCTATAACGGCGAAATAATCGCCTTCAAGACCGCGAGGCGCCCGCTGTTCGACATGGTTGGTGCGATGCTACGGCAAGCTTTTGAGAGGCTGCGGCCACGCGATAAACCAATCTTGCATTCCGACCAGGGATGGCAGTACCGGATGCCTATCTACCGCCGCGTACTGAACGAGCATGCGGTAAAGCCAAGCATGTCCCGCAAAGGAAATTGCTATGACAATGCGGCTATGGAAAGCTTTTTTGGCACGTTGAAATCCGAGTTCTTTTACCTGAACAAATTCAACAGTCTCGATGAGCTTGAAGCAGGTATAGAGGACTACATACACTACTACAATCATTCGCGAATCAGGCTGAAGCTAAGTGGCCTGAGCCCTGTGGAATACAGGACTCAAGCACGGCGGGCATAGATGGCGTCCAACATTTCGGGGTCAGATCA
>NZ_JAEKCY010000053.1:0-1415 GCF_016405475.1 Pseudomonas sp. MF6767
TAACGAAGTGGTTGATGCCATGCTTCCAAGAAAAGCTTCTAAGCTTCAGGTAACCAGGAACCGTACCCCAAACCGACACAGGTGGTTGGGTAGAGAATACCAAGGCGCTTGAGAGAACTCGGGTGAAGGAACTAGGCAAAATGGCACCGTAACTTCGGGAGAAGGTGCGCCGGTGAGGGTGAAGGACTTGCTCCGTAAGCTCATGCCGGTCGAAGATACCAGGCCGCTGCGACTGTTTATTAAAAACACAGCACTCTGCAAACACGAAAGTGGACGTATAGGGTGTGACGCCTGCCCGGTGCCGGAAGGTTAATTGATGGGGTTAGCTAACGCGAAGCTCTTGATCGAAGCCCCGGTAAACGGCGGCCGTAACTATAACGGTCCTAAGGTAGCGAAATTCCTTGTCGGGTAAGTTCCGACCTGCACGAATGGCGTAACGATGGCGGCGCTGTCTCCACCCGAGACTCAGTGAAATTGAAATCGCTGTGAAGATGCAGTGTATCCGCGGCTAGACGGAAAGACCCCGTGAACCTTTACTATAGCTTTGCACTGGACTTTGAATTTGCTTGTGTAGGATAGGTGGGAGGCTTTGAAGCGTGGACGCCAGTCTGCGTGGAGCCATCCTTGAAATACCACCCTGGCAACTTTGAGGTTCTAACTCAGGTCCGTTATCCGGATCGAGGACAGTGTATGGTGGGTAGTTTGACTGGGGCGGTCTCCTCCTAAAGAGTAACGGAGGAGTACGAAGGTGCGCTCAGACCGGTCGGAAATCGGTCGTAGAGTATAAAGGCAAAAGCGCGCTTGACTGCGAGACAGACACGTCGAGCAGGTACGAAAGTAGGTCTTAGTGATCCGGTGGTTCTGTATGGAAGGGCCATCGCTCAACGGATAAAAGGTACTCCGGGGATAACAGGCTGATACCGCCCAAGAGTTCATATCGACGGCGGTGTTTGGCACCTCGATGTCGGCTCATCACATCCTGGGGCTGAAGCCGGTCCCAAGGGTATGGCTGTTCGCCATTTAAAGTGGTACGCGAGCTGGGTTTAGAACGTCGTGAGACAGTTCGGTCCCTATCTGCCGTGGACGTTTGAGATTTGAGAGGGGCTGCTCCTAGTACGAGAGGACCGGAGTGGACGAACCTCTGGTGTTCCGGTTGTCACGCCAGTGGCATTGCCGGGTAGCTATGTTCGGAATAGATAACCGCTGAAAGCATCTAAGCGGGAAACTAGCCTCAAGATGAGATCTCACTGGAACCTTGAGTTCCCTGAAGGGCCGTCGAAGACTACGACGTTGATAGGTTGGGTGTGTAAGCGCTGTGAGGCGTTGAGCTAACCAATACTAATTGCCCGTGAGGCTTGACCATATAACACCCAAGCAATTTGAGTCGAAAGGCCAGATTGCGGTGTGTGAAGACG
>NZ_JAEKCY010000054.1:0-1231 GCF_016405475.1 Pseudomonas sp. MF6767
TGAATCGCCCCTAGTTTCGTAGACACCTCCAAGCCTTAAAATGAGGCCCATTAGGAGGTGCCATGAGCAACCAGCGATATCCCGAAGAATTCAAAATCCAGGCGGTCAAACAAGTGACCGAAAAGAAGCTTCCTGTCTCGGAGGTGGCTGCACGATTGGGTGTGTCCGTGCACAGCCTCTATGCTTGGGTTAAGCGCTACACCAAGCCCCAGGAACAGCGCGTTGAGGAGGATGATCAGAGCGCTGAGGTTCGTCGTCTACGGGCCGAGCTGAAACGGGTGACGGAGGAGCGAGACATCTTAAAAAAGGCCGCCGCGTACTTTGCCAAGGAGTGCGGCTGAAGTACGCCTTTATTAAGCAGCAAGCGGGTCATTACGCGATTCGACGGCTTTGCCTGACGCTCAAGGTTCATCCCAGCGGCTACTACGCGTGGCTATCAGAACCAAAATCTGCGCGAGCCAAGGACGATCAGCGACTGCTTGGACTGATCAAACACTCCTGGTTGGAAAGCGGTGGTGTTTATGGCTATCGCAAGATCCATGATGACCTGCGAGAGGTTGGTGAGAGCTGTGGCCGTCACCGGGTAGCTAGGTTGATGCGCCTTGAAGGTTTACGTTCTCAGACTGGGTATCGACGGAGGCCGGGAAAATATGGCGGTAAACCAGCCGTTGCCTCACCGAACTTACTGAAGCGCCAATTCGATGTCAGAGAACCCAACAAAGTCTGGGTCACAGACATTACCTACATCCGAACATATGAAGGCTGGCTGTATTTGGCCGTGGTGCTCGATCTGTTTTCACGCCAGATCATTGGTTGGTCAATGAAGTCGCAGATGACCAGCGACGTAGCCATTGATGCACTGCTGATGGCGGTTTGGAGACGTAAGCCGAAGCAAGAGGTGATGATCCACTCGGATCAAGGCAGTCAGTACAGCAGCTCAGACTGGCGAAGCTTCTTGAAAGCTAACAACCTGGTAGCCAGCATGAGTCGTCGAGGTAACTGCCACGACAACGCTGTAGCGGAGAGCTTTTTCCAGCTGCTAAAGCGGGAGCGGATCAAGCGTAAAATCTACACTACACGCCAGGATGCTCGGGATGATGTGTTCGATTACATCGAGATGTTTTACAACCCAAAACGACGCCACAGTTTCAACAATCAGCTGTCACCGGTAGAGTTTGAAAAGCGTTACGCAGCGAGCCTGGAGAGTGTCTAGGAAACCCGGGGCGATTCA
>NZ_JAEKCY010000055.1:0-984 GCF_016405475.1 Pseudomonas sp. MF6767
TTGCGGGCAATCTCCACCGCCGACTCGCTCACTGGAGGCGGCAACTGAGCGTCGTAACGCTCCTGGCATATCTTCAATGCTGCGTTCATGGTCGCCTCCAGGGTGGCGGGTCAGTCGTAATAGTCTTGGTCGGCCAGATACTCGGAATGCTCATTTACAAGCCATTCTTCCATCGAGGCGATTTCGGATTCAGTCATGAAGCTGGTGTCGTCTTCCGACTCCCAATTGATTTCGCAATGACCGAAGTACTCATCGGGATCGGCGGCTTGCGAGCTGAAGTTTCCTTTTCGAGCCGAGTAATATGTGACGGTCAGCTTGATAGCGATGTCCTCGCCGTCCTTGACCGTCCAATATTCGTAAGTTCGGGCCATAGATGCCTCCAGGGTGGCGTTATTCGGTGGGCGGGGCTGGTAATGGCTGCCAGTGGGTCGGCTCGTCGTCTTCATAGAATCCACCATCCCATGAGCACCAGTGCGCGCCAGAGTCGTATTCCTCTTGGCCGAGATAGTCTCCTCGGCTGTTGAACGTAGATTCTGACTTGCTCCACTCAATCCAGGCCCCCGCTGTCACGCGGTCGACTTTTCTCAGGATGATTTCGGTACCATCACGCGGCGCACTCGCAATCTCCTTCCAATCGCTCATGGCGACCTCCAGTGTTTGGGGTTAGGCGGAATCAGTGGCCTGCTCTGAATCAAGAAAGCGGATGCACTCGGGCATCACCGTCCCGATGGAGCCATCAGCAAACTCAACCACTGCAACGGTGTAGTTGCCGGGCCCGGATTCAAATTCCTCGTACTCGCATCCCCACTGATGAAAGCGAGCTTCGCGGAGGTCTTTATTGCCGACTTTTTTGTTGGCTTCCCAGATAGGGGCCATCGTCATTACTGGGCGCATTTCTGATTCCTCAGTGGTTGGTTCACCTGTATTCGTCAATACTCATGCCTCCCGCTGGTTGCCGATGGGCGCGGGGGAGGAGTGCTGACG
>NZ_JAEKCY010000056.1:0-693 GCF_016405475.1 Pseudomonas sp. MF6767
TACCACGTCTTTCATCGCCTCTGACTGCCAAGGCATCCACCGTATGCGCTTCTTCACTTGACCATATAACCCCAAGCAATCTGGTTATACTGTGAAGACGACATTCGCCGAAAATTCGAATTTCTCAATTAAGAGAACTCACAAATTTTACCTTAGCCTGATCCGTTACCAGTGAAAGTAACGTTCAGTCTATCTTTCTATCACATACCCAAATTTTTAAAGAACGAACTAGTCAAAGACTAGAAATCAACATTCACCATCACAACGATGGAATGCTCATTTCTAAGCTTTATACAAACAGAAGCAGTAGTGGTGGAGCCAAACGGGATCGAACCGTTGACCTCCTGCGTGCAAGGCAGGCGCTCTCCCAGCTGAGCTATGGCCCCGTATTTCTACAGGCGTTTCCCACACAAAATTGGTGGGTCTGGGCAGATTCGAACTGCCGACCTCACCCTTATCAGGGGTGCGCTCTAACCAACTGAGCTACAGACCCAATTTCGGGCTGCTTCTTTCGTCTTCTTCAATGAATCAAGCAATTCGTGTGGGAACTTATGGAGCAGCTGATGTCGTCGATTAAGGAGGTGATCCAGCCGCAGGTTCCCCTACGGCTACCTTGTTACGACTTCACCCCAGTCATGAATCACACCGTGGTAACCGTCCTCCCGAAGGTTAGACTAGCTACTTCTGGTGCAA
>NZ_JAEKCY010000057.1:0-680 GCF_016405475.1 Pseudomonas sp. MF6767
GGCCTGCACCTGATCAGCCGCCGTCTCAACGCCGACGGCACCCAGGTCAAGTACCGCTACGACAACGCCCGGCTGCTGCTCACCGAGATCGAAAACGAAGCCGGCGAAACCTACCAACTCGACTACCACCCCAACGGTCTGATCCGCCAGGAAACCGGCTTCGACGGCCAACGCACCGCGTATGCCTACGACCTCAACGGCCACCTGCTGGAAAAGACCGAATACGGCGACGATGGCAGTCAGCTAATCACCCGTTACGAGCGCGACCACGCCGGTCGCCTCGTCCGAAAAACCCTACCCGATGCCAGCGTTGTCGACTATGCCTACGACCGCCAGGGCAACCTCCTCAGCGTCGAGGACGGCCACTGGGCGTTGGCCTACGAATACGACCGCCAAAACCGCCTCACCGCCGAACACCAGGGCTGGGGCACCCTGCGCTACGGCTACGACGCTTGCGGCCAGCTGAAAAACCTGTGCCTGCCGGACAATAACCGCGTCACCTTCACCCACGATAAAGGCGGCCACCTCGCTACCGTCGAACTCAACGGTGAAGTGCTCACCTCACATCTGTTCAAGAGCGGCCGCGAGCATCAGCGCCAGCAAGGCCAACTGCTCAGCCACTACCACTACGACGACCAGAATCGTCTGCACGCCCACGCCGTTACGCAGCAGCAAAACTA
>NZ_JAEKCY010000058.1:0-674 GCF_016405475.1 Pseudomonas sp. MF6767
GCCGCCACGCGCCATCCATGGCGCGGGGCGGCTAAACCGGCATCCCTGCCGGTTTACCCCCCAAATCCCTGTCGAATTCCGGCCAGCGTGGTTTAACGGGGCGCCTAAGATCAAAAGCAGATCAAGATCAAAAGCCGCTCGCTTCGCATCGTGGTTACCGGGGGCAGGCTTGCCCCCAAATGTCTCACTGAGTTCACCCTCAAAAACCGGTCGGCTATAAGGCCGCCGCGCTCTGCTTTTGATCTGAAATCGCCCCGTTAAACCACGCTGGCCGAACGCGGGCTTTGCAGCGTGGGTAACCCGGCAGGACGCCGGGTTAGCCGCACTGGGCCAGGGATGGCCCATTGCGGCGGCCCACGCTGCAAAGCCTGCGTTCGGGCACACCGAGCCTGGGCGAGGTGCCGAGTGGTGGGGCGAAGGCCTTTTGGTTACTTTTGGGCCTTTCCAAAAGTGACCCGCTGTAAGAGCGGAACCATAAGTGGCCGTTACCGCAGGAATGGATATGTACGCAGACAGACCGCTATCGCAAGCAAGCCAGCTCCCATATCTGGATCGGTGCACACCCCTCAAGACACCACCTCCCCAACCCCAACAACTTCCAACCACCACCTGGCCAACCCCAAAACATTCGGCGCCTTGAGCAACGTAAAGTGATTCCCCCCGCCATACCAAAC
>NZ_JAEKCY010000059.1:0-668 GCF_016405475.1 Pseudomonas sp. MF6767
CCCTCTTAAGCTCTGCATTGCGCTCGACGAACTTGGCGTCCAGCGCATCGCGGTAACGGTTGGCGGTAGGGGAGTCGACCAGATCGGCGAACTCGGCCATTTCGATCATGCCCATGACGAAGGTGCGATCCGGTACCGGTGTGCACGACTTCTTCATCTTGGCGATTTCCAGGCCCAGGCGGGCGAGGGCGGTAGGGGTATTCATAGTTCGTCGTCCTCGGCCTGGGCGGCCAGTGCATCGTCAGCGAGGGGCCGAAGTAGGGCCTCTGCAATTTCGCCAAGCTTGCCGAAGGGGTGGTCGCTTCGGCCCAGCAGCTCGGTGGCGGCGTCTTTGTCGGCTCGACCGAGGTTGTTGGCGATCAGCAACCAGCCAAGCGCCGGCGTGCCGACCTCACAGCTCGCCTGCCGGTTGTTCGCCAGTTCGTCCGCCGCCAGTGCCAGTTGTGCGACCGTGACGGCCTGAGGCCTGCGCAGGCGCCGCTGGAACTTCACATCCTGACCGAAGCGCACCAGCTGCTCTGTGGCGTTGTACAGCCACTCATTGCGGGCAATCTCCACCGCCGACTCGCTCACTGGAGGCGGCAACTGAGCGTCGTAACGCTCCTGGCATATCTTCAATGCTGCGTTCATGGTCGCCTCCAGGGTGGCGGGTCAGTCGTAATAGTCTT
>NZ_JAEKCY010000006.1:0-329910 GCF_016405475.1 Pseudomonas sp. MF6767
CCGCTCGTTCAAGAAGCAGTTCGAAGTATCGCCCAAGGATTTTCGTTCCAGCCGGTTGCAGGCGGTGCAAGCGTGATCGTTCCTACGCTCCGCGTGGGAACGCCGCCCCGGACGCTCCGCGTCCCGCTCCAGAAGTCGTGACGCGGAGCGTCACGGGATGCATTCCCACGCAGAGCGTGGGAACGATCGGCAAGTGGGGTTTTACCGACTCGGCGCATTTCAGCCGCTCGTTCAAGAAGCAGTTCGAAGTATCGCCCAAGGATTTTCGTTCCAGCCGGTTGCAGGCGGTGCAAGCGTGATCGTTCCTACGCTCCGCGTGGGAACGCCGCCCCGGACGCTCCGCGTCCCGCGCAGAAGTCGTGACGCGGAGCGTCACAGGATGCATTCCCACGCAGAGCGTGGGAACGATCGGGTTTCAGATTTCGGGCAGAGTCGCGCCACCATCCACCACCAGCGTCTGCCCGGTGATATAGCCCGCCAGGTCAGAGGCCAGAAACACCATCGCCCCGGCAATATCCGCCGCCGCGCCCAGGCGCCCCAGCGGCACACGGCGGGCGATGCTGTCATTCACGGCCGCATCGCCCAGGTTATCCATCGCCGGGGTGGCGATCATGCCGGGCTCCACGCCGTTGACCCGCACATTCAACGGCGCCAGCTCCAGCGCTGCATTGCGGATAAACCCATTCACCCCAGCTTTGGACGCCGCATAGTGGCTCAGCCCCGGATAACCGACCCGGTTGCCGGTGACCGAAGACGTCACCAGCACGCAGCCCCGGCCTTGTTCGCGAAACATCGGCAACGCCGCCTGGGTCAGCCAGAACAGCGCCGACAGGTTCACCGCCAGGGTGCGCTCCAGGATCGTTGGGGTAATGTCGGCAAAGGCGGTCAGCGGAAAATACCCGGCGTTGTGCACCAGCACATCCAGTTGCGCCAAGCCTTGGACGCAGGCGAACACCGCTTCGGCATCCGCCAGGTCAACGCCAACGGCGTCAACGTGATACCCCTGCGCGCATAACCCGGCAGCCAGGGCTTCAGCCTGTTCAACCCTACGGTCGGCAATCACCACCCGCGCACCGCGTTGGGCAAAGGCTTGGACGATGCCCAGGCCAATGCCCTGGGCGCCGCCGGTGACCAGCACGACCTGGCCGCTGAAATCCAGGTCATTCGTCATGGGCAGGCTCCAGGTGCGTAAACGCCAGCGTCGGCACGTCGACGATGCTGGAGCCACCGTCCGCCACCAACGTGGCGCCGGTAATGATCGAGGCGTCATCGCTGGCCAGGAAGCGGCACACCTTGGCGATCTCGTCGGCACGGGCGGCGCGCCGCAGCGGGACATCGGCACACACCCGTGTATAGGCCTGCTGCAAGGTTTCGCCGTACGCCTCCATCAACGGCTGCATCTCCGCGTCGGCCATCGGCGTGTGCACCCAGCCTGGGCACACCGCGTTCACCCGCACGCCATGGGGCCCATAATCACGGGCCAGCGAGCGGTTGAGCCCGAGCAGCGCATGCTTGGCAGTGGTGTAGCCACACACCTCGGGGCCTGCCGCCAATGAGGCGATGGAGCCAATCAGCACCATGTTCCCGGCGCTTTCCTGCAACAGCGGCAGGCAGGCGCGAGCGCTGTAAAACGCACTGTCGAGGTTGCTGCGCAGCGCGCCTTCCCAGGTGGCCGGGCTGGTCTGGGTCGCGCTGCCCAGCCCGTGACCACCGGCACAGGCCAGCAGCACATCGAGGCGCCCGAAGTGGCTGCGGATTTGTTGGATGAAGCCGTCCCAGGTGTCCGGGCAGGCGGCATCGCCCACCAGGATCAGCCCGCCGGTGTCCAGCGCCACCTGTTCCAGTGGCTCACGACGCCGACCGATCAGCACCAGATGCGCGCCTTCCTGTGCGTACAAGCGTGCGCAGGCAGCGCCGATGCCGGTGCCGGCCCCGGTGATCACCACCGTGCGCGGCTCAGTCACGGGGGTACTCCGTGCGGTTGAGCACCTGGCAATAGGAACTGATCGGGAAGTTCGACAGCGCGTCGAAGGACGCCCCGGCATAGCCGAAGATCTTGCCGTCGCTGCGATGCTGTTGCAGGTCGATCAGCACCAGGCCGAGGGTCGGTACGATCTTCTCCTGCCAGACGAACAGGTACAGCTGTTCGGCGATCTTGTAGTAATGGCAGCGGTCGGTGTCGCACAGGCCTTTCTCCACGCCCTCAAGGCATTGCCAGGCGTAGAATTGCGGGTTGAGGTAGATGTGCTCGTAGACCTCGCTGGGGCTGTAGCGGTAGTGGTTGCGCAGGCCGACCAACTCATTGGTGGGGGCGTGCAGGCAGTGACCGTCCTGCCACGGCCGGTCGAGGCTGCCGTGGAGGAAGTCAACCTGTACCGAGGTCAGCGGTTTGCCGGCCAGGGCGCGGTGGTAAAGGCCCTCGTGGGTCTCCGCCGGTTCTGGCATACGGCCAATCACCGCGGTAAAGGAGGCCGTTGGCGTGTCCAGCACCAGGCTGATCGACCAGCTTTGCCCCGCCTCGTGCTTGATAAAGTCCACCAGGTACAGGCCCGGGCGAATGGAGCTGGCGCGGTAGGCGGCGCTGCCGCTGGAGTGGCCATCGGCGGCGTGCCAGGCCAGGCGCTCCTGCTCGAAGCGGTGTTCGATCCGCCAGCCATTGGCAAAGTGCAGGGTGAAGGTCTGGCCGGCCAGGTCGGCCAGGTTCGGCAGGATGAACGCCTCGGGTGCAAAACCGTCGGCCAGGGCGCCCACGGTGATCCAGTCAGATGAATTCGACATGGCAACGCCTCCCTTACACGACGGCGAAGTAGTGTTTGACGAAACTCTCGCTGACCACTTCCCACAGCACCGGCGTGCCCTTGGTCACGAACCAGCTGTCACCGGCCTTGTAGCGGGTGGTTTGGCCGGTGGACTCGTCGGTCAGCACCACTTCGCCGGTCACTACCGTGGCTTGCTCGGCGAAGGGGTAGACCATGCGGAACTTGCCCTGGGTCGTGCCGAAGTACGCACTGCTGACCGCATCGGTGGGCGCGCCAAAGGTCATCTTGCCGAAGGCGCGTACTTCGCCTTCGAGGATTTGCGAGCCGAGGTCGGCCACGGTGCCCCAGGCGTCGAGTTCCGACAGCTGGACGTTGTGTTTGAGGGTGGTAAGTGTCATGGCAGATGCTCCGATAAGTACGAGATTTTTGTAGGAACGAGCTTGCTCGCGAAAAACTCACAGGCGCCGCGTTCATTCAGGAAGCACGCGTTATCGTTGAAGTTTTTCGCGGGCAAGCCCGCTCCTACAGGGGGTTAGCGGCGACCGTTCCAGTAGCCGGAAAGTTGGTGCCAGGATTTGCCCGCCGTCAGCAGCAGCGGGCGAATCGCGTCCTTGCCGATGATGGTGGGGCGGTGAATCGAGCTGACCAGGTCATAGCGCGCCGAGCCTTCGCTCATGCCTTCGGCCAGCACCTTGCAGATGATGTGGCTGGGGGTGACGCCAAAGCCGGAATAGCCCTGCACGAAAAACGCGTTGCTGCGCCCCGGCAAGGTGCCCACCTGCGGGAACAGGTTCGGGCTGCACGCCATTGGGCCGCCCCAGGCCAGGTCGATTTTCACGTCCTTGAGGTAGGGGAAAATCTTCAGCATGAGGTTGCGGTTCCAGGCTTTGAGGTCGCCGGGAATGTGCTCCACCAAAGGCGTGGCGGCACCGAACAGCAGGCGGTTCTCGTTGGTGACGCGGTAGTAGTCGATCACTGGGCGGATGTCGCTATAGGCTCCACGGATCGGGCTGATGCGCTGGATCAACTCCTCGGACAACGGCTCGGTCATCATCTGGAACGCGTAGGTGTTGATGGTCGAGCGGTGCAGTTCTGGCTCCAGCTTGTTGAGGAAGCTGTCACAGGCCCACAGCAACTTGCTGGCGCGTACCGAACCGCGACCGGTGCGCACGGTGATGCGCTCGCCGTAGCTGACGTCCAGGGCCGGGCTGTTCTCGAAGATCTTCACGCCATGGCTGGCCAGTGCGGTGGCTTCGCCCAGCAGCAGGTTCAGCGAATGCACATGCCCGCCACCCATGTGCAACAGGGCGCTGGTGTAGGCGGTGGAGCCGATGATCTGCTGCACATCGGAGCCGCCGAGAAAGCGGATTTCGTGCTGGCTGTTGATCGACTTGAAGTCCTTCTCCCAGGCGCGCAGGGTTTTTTCCTGGCGGGCGTTGAAGCCCATATAGCCGTAGCCGTGGCAAAAGTCCGCGTCGATGTTGTACTTGGCGATGCGGTTCTTGATGATGTCGGCGCCCAGGTCGCTGATCTCGAACACTTGGCGCAGGCCGTCTTCGCCCACGTCCTTCTTGATCTTCTCCAGGTCATGGCCGATGCCTGCCATGATCTGCCCACCGTTGCGGCCCGTGCCGCCAAAGCCCAGGTAGCGCGCTTCAAGCACCACAATGTTGGTGATGCCTTTTTCCGCCAGCTCAAGGGCCGTGTTGATCCCGGAAAAGCCGCCGCCGATGACCACGACGTCTGCGTCGATATCCTGTTCCAGGGTGGGGAAGCTGAGGTTGTATTTCTTGGTGGCGGTGTAGTACGTGGGGGTTTCGATGTTGATCATGGCGCAGCCTGAAAAAGTGAAGGAAGGCGCTAAAGCGGATGCCTCCATTAGGGCCCCTGGCGGGCGGGAAGTCTTGATCCTGCGTGCCCGGGTTTTTGATTCAGCGCGCCACGGGCGAGGGCACCTACAAGTTATAGCGCGGTCGCCGGCCGGGAATGTTAGAGTTTCGTTAAACTATTAACTAAATACTTCGTGACCCTGAGCCCTATGTCCACACCTCGACAATCCCTGACCCTGGCCTTGCTGCAAGCGCGCGAGGCCGCGATGAGTTTTTTCCGTCCTTCCCTGAATGAACACGGCCTGACCGAACAGCAATGGCGCATCATCCGCATCCTTGAACAGCATGGTGAGTTGGAGATCTACCAACTGGCGGAACTGGCCTGCATCCTCAAGCCGAGCATGACCGGCGTACTGGTGCGCATGGAAGCGGCCGGCATGGTGCACCGGCGCAAGGCCGAACAGGACCAGCGCCGGGTGCTGATTACCCTGGCGGACAAGGGCAAGGCGAGTTTCGAGTCCATGAGCCAGTGCATGGAGGCCAACTACCAGCGTTTGCAGGATCAGTTTGGCGAAGAGAAATTCCAGATGCTGTTGGGGTTGCTGGATGACTTGAAGAACATCAAACGCTGAACTAATGACTGAACCACCACCGGTCAACTGTGGGAGCTGGCTTGCCTGCGATAGCGCCGGGTCAGCTGGCTTATCTGTCGCTGATGCACCGCCATCGCAGGCAAGCCAGCTCCCACATGGATTTCAGTAGACACCACCGGTATTGGCAGCCACCGGTACGTCTTTGAACTTCCCGGCCAGGCTTTGCAGCCCCCGCATCAACACCGTGGTATCCACCCCCACCGCCACGAACGTCGCCCCCAACTCGATATAGCGTCGTGCGAGATTTTCATCCGCACTGAGAATCCCTGCCGCCTTACCCGCCTTGACGATACGCACGATGGCGTCCTCAATCGACGCCTGTACCTGCGGATGCCCCGGGTTACCCCGATGGCCCATTGACGCGCTCAAATCTGCCGGGCCGATAAACACCCCGTCCACGCCTTCGACGGCGGCGATGGCGTCCAGATTGGCCAGGCCCTCGGCATTCTCAATCTGCACCAGCAGGCACATCTGCGCGTCGGCCTGGTCGAGGTAGTCGGTGATGCTGTTCCAGCGCGAAGCACGGGCCAGGGCGCTGCCGACGCCGCGAATACCCTGGGGCGGGTAGTGCAGGGCGCGCACCAGTTCCCGGGCCTGGGCAGCGCTTTCGACCATGGGCACCAGCAGCGTCTGCGCGCCGATATCCAGCAGTTGCTTGATCAGCGCCGTGTCGCCGATCACCGGGCGAATCAATGCCTGGCTGGGGTAGGGCGCGATGGCCTGCAATTGCGCCAGCATCCCCGGCAGCTGATTGGGCGCGTGTTCGCCGTCGATCAGCAGCCAGTCGAAACCGGCATTGGCGGCCAACTCGGCGCTATAGGCATTGGCAAGGCCGAGCCACAGGCCGATCTGTACCTCGCGGTTGTGCAGGCGTTGCTTGAAGCGGTTGACAGGCATGTCCATGAAAGCACTCCTGGGTTCAGACGAAGCGGCAGGCAATCGAGCCGAGCAGGTCGTAGTCGACGTGGAAGGTATCGCCAGGGCGGGCTGCCACGGGGCGGGTAAACGAGCCGCCGAGAATCACCTGGCCGGGCAGCAGGGTGACGTCATAGGGCGCCAGCTTGTTGGCCAGCCACGCCACGCCTTTGGCCGGGTGGTTGAGCACCGCCGCCGACACCCCGGACTCTTCGATCACGCCATTGCGATACAACACCGCCGGCACCTTGCGTAGGTCGATCTCGGTGGGGCGCACGGCGCGGCCGCCGAGGACCACACCGGCGTTGGCGGCGTTGTCGGAGATGGTGTCGAACACCTTGCGGGTGGCGTTGGTATGCGGGTCGACCTGCTGGATGCGGGCGTCGATGATTTCCAGCGCCGGGATCACCCACTCGGTGGCGTCGAGCACATCGAACACCGTGCAGTTGGGCCCTTCAAGCGGCTTGCCGAGGATGAAAGCCAGTTCCACCTCCACCCGTGGCACGATGAAACGCTCGAAGGGAATGTCGCTGCCTTCGTCGAAAAACATGTCGTCGAGCAGAGCGCCGTAATCGGGTTCGGTGATATTCGACGACACCTGCATGGCCCGTGACGTCAGGCCGATCTTGTGACCCTTGAGCGTGCGCCCGTGCTTGATCTTCTGGGCGACCCATTCACGCTGGATGGCGTAGGCGTCCTCGATCGTCATATCGGGGTAGTCGAGGGAAAACTGGCGCACCTGTTCGCGGCTGCGTTCGGCATGGTCCAGGTGGGCGGCGGCTGCGAGGATTTGCTGGGAGTCGAGCATGGCAACGGTCTCTAGTGTGGGTTGACGATGGCGGCCTGGGTGCGCAGCACCAGCAAACCACCGAGGGCGATAAACAGGGCGAGTACGTACAGGGCCAGGCTGGCGCTCTGGGTGGCGTCGCGCATCCAGCCGATCAGGTAGGGCGCGAGGAACGCCGCGATGCTGCCGAACGAGCTGATCATGGCGATGCCCGCCGCCTGGGTGGTGTGGGAGAGAAACGCCGGTGGCAGTTGCCAGAACATCGGTAGCGCGGCACTGGCGCCCATGCCGGCGACCACCAGCCCGCCCATCACCAGCAGCGCATTGGCGGGCGCCAGGCCCGCGACGGCGATGCCGAGCGCCGCCATCAGCAATGGCACGCACAGGTGCCAGCGGCGTTCGCGGTGGCGGTCGGACGAGCGCCCGCAGCCGAGCATGAAGAAGCAGCCGGCCAGGTACGGCACGGCGCTGAGCAAGCCGACCTGGCTGTCACGGCCGATGCCGGCGCCGTGGATCAGGGTGGGCATCCAGAACGCCAGGGTGTTGACCGCCAGCATCACCGCAAAGTACACGGCCACCAGCAGCCACACCTGCGGGTCACGCAGGATGCCGCCGAACGAGGTGATGGTCTTGCGCTGTTCCTCGTTGCTCAGTTGGGTGTGCAATTGCTGTTTTTGCTCGGCAGTCAGCCAGTGCACCGACTCGAAACTGTCCGGCAGCCACTTGAGTACCACCAGTCCCAGTAGCACCACGGGCGCGCCTTCGATCAGGAACATCCACTGCCAGCCGCGCAGGCTGCCGACGTCGTGGAAGTTCTCCAGGATCGCCCCGGAAATCGGCCCGCCCAGCACTCCGGCCATGGGCACCGCAATGGCAAACAAGGCAGTGACCTGGGCGCGACGGCGTGCCGGGTACCAACGGTTGAGGAATACCAGGATCCCCGGGAAAAAACCGGCCTCGGCCACACCCAGCAGAAAGCGCAGCACGTAGAACCCGCGTGCGCTCTCCACCCACAACATGCCGGTGGAGAGCAGACCCCACACCACCATCAGGCAGGCGATCCAGCGCCGTGGTCCGACACGGTCCAGGGCAATGTTGCTGGGCACGCCGAACAGTGCGTAGGCGATGAAGAACAGGCCGGCGCCGAAGCCATACACGGTGTCGCTGAAGTGCAGGTCGCTGCTCATCTGCATCTTGGCAAAGCCGATGTTGATGCGGTCCAGATGGGCGAACAGGTAACACACCAGCAACAAGGGCATCAGGCGCCAGGTCACCAAACGATGGGTGCGGTCGTGCTCGGCAAGCCGCAGGCTTGCAGTGGAATGGGCTGTGCTCATGGCGTTGTTCTTTTTGTTGTAGGAGCGAGCTTGCTCGCGAAAAACGTTAACGAAAACGCAGCGCTGCCGGTGATCCGCGGTGCCTGTGGGTTCTTCGCGAGCGAGCTCGCTCCTACAGGGGGGGCGGGGCCGTTTCAGCTTGCCGGGTTGTTCAGGAACGCATGCACATTGTTCTGCTTGAAGTTGAGCTGTGGGTGCAGCTCGATCATCTCGAACGACAGCGCCAACAACCGTTGCGCCTGCAGCTCGGCGAAGTGTGCGGTGATCACCGCGAACACCGCTTGGGCGACTGCTTCGCGCGTCGCCAGGTCGCGGCCATGGCCGACCTTGAGGGTCATGTGTACAAAGGCATAGTCGTGCTTGCCATCGGCCATGCGCCAGGTGTCCAGGCGCACGCCGCGACTGCGAATGCCGCCCAGCGGAAACACACCGCTGTCGCCCAGCACGCGGTGGACTTTTTCAAACAGGCCGGGCAAATCGGCCTGTTGTTCGAGGTTGTCGGTGTACTCAGCGATAAAGTGCGGCATGATGTTCTCCCAGGGTTAAAGCGGGAAAATCGCGTTGATCTGGCCGGTGCCCGAACTGCCGAACGGCGGCGTGATGATCTCGGCCGGCTTGGCATAGTCGGGCCCACCCAGCAGGCCCAGGAGCATGGCGGTGTCGTGCATCTTGCCTTCGCCAAAGCAGTGATCGGCGTAGTCGGGCAACATGGCGCAGAACTCCCTGAAGCGGCCTTGCTTCCACATTTGCACGACATGCAGGTCCACCTGCTTGTCGAATTCGCGGGTCCAGTTGTGGATATTCGCCTCAGCCTGGCGGTCGTCCGAGAACCGATGGGACAGCGAGCCGGACGCCAGCACCAGCACCTTGCGGTCGCTCTTTTCGATCGCCCGGCGCACGGCGGCGCCGAAGGCAAAGCTGTCTTCCAGGCGATGCCAGGCGCACCAGGCAGCGATGGAAATGACCTTGAATTTCTCTGCGTCGGGCACGCCCATATGCATGTAGCGCATGGGCACCAGGGTGCCGTATTCAAGTTCCAGGCTCGGGATGTTGTGGGCCATGCTACGCACGCCAGCCAGGTTGGCTTCGGCGGCGATCAGCTCACCCAGTTCAGGGCAGCCGGGGTAGGCGTAGTCCATGTTCTTGATGAAGTGCGGCAGTTCGTTGCTGGTGTAGGTGCCCTGGAACTGCTCGCCGCAATTGACGTGGTAGCCGCTGTTGACCAGCCAGTGCACGTCGAACACCACCGCAGTGTCTGCCCCGAGTTCGCGGGCACGCCGGCCGATCTCCTTGTGCCCGGCAATCGCCGCTTCGCGACAGCCGTGATGCTTGCCGGGCAGTTCCGACAGGTACATCGACGGTACGTGGCAGATCTTCGCTGCCAGAACCACTTCGCCCATGATGACTCTCCTGAATAATTATTCTTGTAAGGCCGTTGAGGTCCCTGCGGGAGCTGACTTGCCTGCGATGGCATCGACTCGGTACGGCTGAAGGACCGCGGTGTCTGCATCGCGGGCAAGCCCGGCTCCCACAGGAGGCTTGTTTGAGCCTGGGCTACACGCCCCAGCGCGGAATGTGATGACTGCCCATGGAAATACACACGTTCTTGATCTCGGCAAACACTTCGAAGCTGTACTGGCCGCCTTCACGCCCGGTGCCCGAGCCTTTGACTCCGCCAAACGGCTGGCGCAGATCCCGTACGTTCTGGCTGTTGATAAATACCATGCCCGCTTCGATACCGCGCGCCAGGCGGTGGGCCTTGCCGATGTCCTGGGTCCAGATGTAGGAGGCCAGCCCGTATTCGGTGTCGTTGGCCAGTTGCAGTGCCTCGGCTTCATCCTTGAACGGAATCAGGCACACCACCGGGCCGAAGATTTCTTCCTGGGCGATGCGCATCCGGTTGTTCACGTCGGCAAACACCGTCGGCTGGATAAACTGGCCGCGGCTCAGGTGCGCCGGCAGGTTGGCCGGGCGTTCCAGGCCGCCAGCCAGCAGCGTGGCGCCTTCCTCCAGGCCGATCTTGATGTAGCCGGTGACCTTGTCGTAATGGGCCTGGGTGATCATCGAGCCGACCTGAGTCTTCGGGTCCTGGGGGTCGCCGACGATCAAGCGCTTGGCTCGCGCCGCGAACTCGGCGACAAATTGCGGGTAGACACTTTCCTGGATGAAGATCCGGCTGCCAGCGGTGCAGCGCTCGCCGTTGAGGGAGAAGATCGTGAACAACGCGGCGTCGAGGGCGCGTTCCAGGTCGGCGTCTTCAAAAATCAGCACCGGCGACTTGCCGCCCAGTTCCATGGAGTACTTTTTCAGGCCGGCGGTCTGCATGATTTTCTTACCGGTGGCGGTGCCGCCGGTAAAGGAAATCGCCCGTACATCCGGGTGGCGCACCAGTGCATCACCGGCGGTGGCGCCGTAGCCCTGGATCACATTGAGCACGCCATTGGGAATCCCGGCCTCCACCGCCAGGCGCCCCAGTTCATTGGCAGTCATCGGCGACAGTTCCGACATCTTCAACACCGCCGTATTGCCCAGCGCCAGGCACGGCGCGGTCTTCCAGGTGGCGGTCATGAACGGCACGTTCCACGGCGATACCAGCCCGCACACGCCCACTGGCTGGTACAGGGTGTAATTGAGCATCTGATCGTCCACCGGGTAGGTGTGGCCGTCCATGCGGGTGCAGACTTCAGCGAAGAAATCGAAGTTGTGCGAGGCACGCGGGATCAACACGTTCTTGGTCTGGTGGATTGGCAGGCCGGTGTCCAGGGTTTCCAGCTCGGCCAGGTGTGGCACGTTCTGTTCGATCAGCTCGCCCAGCTTGCGCATCAAGCGCGCGCGCTCTTTGGCCGGCGTATTGGCCCACTTGGGGAACGCGGCCTTCGCCGCCGCTACGGCTTGCGCGACTTCTTCGGCGCCGCCGCTGGCGACTTCGCCGATGGCCTCGCCGGTGGCCGGGTTGTAGTTGATGAAGACGTCTTTGCTCTCGACCTCACGGCCGTTGATCCAGTGTTTGATCATGTTGTTCAAGCCTCTTTGCGCGCGGAGAAAAACTCCGTTTCACTGACGATACGGTTGACCAGGCGGCCCACGCCTTCGACTTCCACCACTACCTCATCCCCCGGCACCACATCGGCCAGGCCCTCGGGCGTGCCGGTGGCGATCATGTCGCCCGGTTGCAGGGTCATGAAGCTGGACAGGTATTCGATGAGGTAGGGGATATCGAAAATCATGTCTTTCGTGCTGCCTTCCTGGCGCAGTTCGCCGTTGATCCAGGTACGCAATTTCAGGTTGCCTGGGTCGGGCACATCGGCCACGTCGACAATCCACGGGCCGACCGGGGTGGTGGCGTCGCGGTTTTTCACGCGCAGGTTGGGGCGGTAGTAGTTTTCCAGGTAGTCGCGGATCGCGTAGTCGTTGCACACCGTGTAACCGGCCAGGTAGTCCAGGGCGTCGGCGCGCTTGACGTTGCGCGCGGTCTTGCCGATCACCGCCACCAGCTCGCACTCGTAGTGCATATAGGCGACGTTGTCGGGGCGCCAACTGACTTGGCGGTGACCGGTGTAGGTGCCCACCGATTTGATGAATGCCAGCGGTTCGGTCGGCGGCGTAAAGGCCAGTTCGGCGGCGTGGTCGGCGTAGTTCAAACCCAGGGCGAACATGTTGCCGGTGGCGGGTGGCAGCCATTGCACCTGGTCTTCGGCCAGCAACCGCCCATCCTCCAGGCGCACGCTGCAGTCGGCTTGCACCAATACGTTGTGGGGTGCACCTTCAAAGTGGATACGTGCGCGTTTCATGCCGATGCCTCCGCTGCAATGGTGTTGCTCAGGCGGCCAATGCCGGTGATATCGACCTCAACCTGGTCGCCTGGCTGCACATCCACGCGGCCTTGCGGGGTGCCGGTGATCAGTACATCGCCGGGGTACAGGGTCATGAACTCGCTGATCTCGGCGATCAATTGCGGGATGTCGCGTATCCAATCGGCGGTAGAGCTTTCCTGGCGCAGCTCGCCATTGACGAACAGCTTGAGGCTCAATTGATTGGGGTTGGCCACTTGATCCCGCGCCACTAACTGCGGGCCCAGGGCGCAAAACCCATCGCGGCATTTGGCTTTGACGGCGGGGCGGTAGTAGCTGTCTTCCGGCAGGCTGAATTCATTCACCACCACATACCCGGCCACATGCGCCATGGCGTTCTCCAGGCTGACACGGCTGGCGCGCTGACCGATCACCACGCCCAGCGCCGGGCCCGGTTGCAGGCGCTCGCCGTGCGGGTGTAGCACCACGCCGTCGTGCCCATTGCGCGTGTTGGGGGTTTTGATAAACAGCACCGGCTTGGTCGGCGGCTGCTGGTAGGGCGCCTGTTGGAAGGCGGCGAGATGCTGGTCCAGCAGGCCCTGGTAGTTCAGCGCAACGCCGAACAGGGTGCCGCTGGCAACATCATGCAGGGTTCGGCTCATGCGTTTCTCCTGGCGGTGACGACGGCTGCACGGCCGTTCGTTAAGTTGTTAACGTTATAATTAATATGTTAACTACCGTCAAGCGTGGCACACTGCGCTGGCCTCACAACAACAAGAAGAGAGCCCCGTGAAGCCGATTCCCAACATCAACATCGGGCAGGTCTACGACCAGCGCTACAGCGACGCCGAGGTGCATTACGACAAGCTCGGCAACCTGGCGGGGTTTTTCGGGCGCAATATGGCGGTGCATCGCCATGACCGGTTTTTCCAGGTGCATTACGTCAAGAGTGGTGCAGTGCGGGTGTATCTGGATGACCGCCAGTACGTTGAATCGGGACCGATGTTTTTTCTCACGCCGCCCACGGTGGCCCACGCGTTTGTCACCGAAGCCGATGCCGACGGGCATGTGTTGACGGTGCGCCAGCAGCTTGTATGGGGATTGATCGACGCCGACCCCAGCCTCGCCTCCGGCGCCGCATGTGTGGCCTTGACTGGCGACGCTGAGGGGGTGGAACAACTCTTCGAGGCGCTGTGCAGTGAGATCAACGCCGAACGGGCAGGGCGCGCCGCCGCCCTCGACAGCCTGACGCGGTTGATCATGATCCGGTTGCTGCGCCTGTGCGCCCACGCCCAGCCGGCACGCCCGACAGCCCATGAAGACCTGCGCATCTTCCATCGTTTCAACGAGCTGATCGAAGCCCACTACCTGGAACATTGGCCGTTGGCGCGTTATGCCGAGGGCATTGGCGTGACCCAGGCGCGGCTCAATGAAGTGTGCCGACGCATTGCTGACCTGCCGTCCAAGCGCCTGATCCTTGAACGGCTGATGCAAGAGGCCAAGCGCCTGCTGTTGTTTACCGGCAGTTCCGCGAATGAAATCTGCTACCAGCTGGGGTTCAAGGACCCTGCGTATTTCAGCCGGTTTTTTTTGCGCTATGCACAGATGACACCGGGGGAGTACCGGCTGCGGCAGTCGGGGTTGCGCTGATATCCCAGGCGCCCCCCAGTGCGGTATACAAATTCACCTCGGCGACCAACTGCGCCAGCCGGTCCACAATCAGCGCCTGTTGCGCGCTGAACA
Source organism: Pseudomonas sp. MF6767 (assembly GCF_016405475.1). Classification (NCBI taxonomy): domain Bacteria; kingdom Pseudomonadati; phylum Pseudomonadota; class Gammaproteobacteria; order Pseudomonadales; family Pseudomonadaceae; genus Pseudomonas; species Pseudomonas sp. MF6767. Next base: position 13,815 of record NZ_JAEKCY010000006.1, read on the forward strand.
GCGAACGCTGCGCATCGAGGAACGTCAGGTTGCTGTCCACGCCGCTGCGGTAACGGTGCTCGGCCAGGTCATAGTAGTTCTGGTTGGCGGCGACGAAATCCCGTTGCGCCGCCAGTTGGTCGTTGAAGGTCTGGCGTGCGGCGAGGCCGTCGGCAACCTCCTGGAAGGCGCCCTGGATGGATTTTTCGTACTGGGCCACCGTGATGTCCTTCTGCAGCCTGGCGTAATCGAGGCTGGCGCGCAGGCTGCCGGCGTTGAAGATCGGCAGGTTGATCTGCGGCTGAAAGGTCCAGCTACCCGAGCCGCCCTTGAACAGCCCCGACAGCTCCTTGCTGGTGCTGCCGGCGTTTGCCGTCAGGGTCACGGAAGGAAAGAACGCGGCACGGGCCGCACCGATATTGGCGTTGGCCGCCTGCAGTTGGTATTCGGCCTGGAGGATATCCGGGCGGCGTTGCAGCAGGTCCGAGGGCAAGCCGGCGGGCACGCGGGCGACCAGATCGTCGGCCAATGGGCGCGCAGGCAGGTGTTCATCCACCGGGCCACCCACCAGCAGCGTGAGGTTGTTGAGGTCCTGGGCCACCTGGCGTTCATAGCGGGCTACGCTGGCGCGGGTACTTTCCACTGCCGTGCGCGCTTGCACTACGTCCAGCGCCGAGGCTTTGCCTGCGCTTTTACTGCGGCTGGTCAATTGCCAGCTGTGGTCGTTGGCGACCAGGGTTTGCTCGGCCAGGGCCAGCAGTTCCTGATCGGCGCGCCAGGTCAGGTAAGCATTGGCGACGTTGGCCACCAGGCTCAATTGCGTACTGCGCCGCGCTTGTTCGGTGCCCAGGTAAGTGAGCAGCGCCTGTTCGCTGAGGCTGCGCACGCGGCCGAACAGATCCAGTTCGTAAGCGCTCAGGCCCAAGGTGGCGGAGTAATTGGAGGTTATCGCTGACTTGCCGGTGCCGGTCACGCTCCCCGGCAGCTTCTGGCGCTTGCCGGCGCCTGTGGCAGAGATCGCCGGGAACAGATCCGCGCGCTGGATTCGGTACTGGGCCTGGAACGCTTGCACATTCAGGGCCGCCACTCGCAGGTCGCGGTTGTTGAGCAGTGCATCATTAATCAGCTGTTGCAGCGCCGGGTCGCGGAACAGCTGCTGCCAGTCCGGGTTTTGCGCCTGGGTGCCGGCCTGCGCCAGGCGGTATACGCCGTCTTGGGGGTACTGCGCAGGCGTCGGCGCGGCTGGTCGCTGGTACTCGGGAATCAGCGAGCAACCGCCGAGCATCCAGGCCATGCCGACGGTGCACAGTGCTCGTGTGTTCATCAGGCGCCCACCATCCATTTGGCCAGGCCATGCCGGCCGCTCACGCCCAGCTTGGCGGCGGCGCGCTTGAGGTAGGTCTCGATCGAGCTGTTTTTGACACTGAGTTTCTCCGCGATTTGCGGCACGGTACCGCCGGTCAGCAGGCCCAGGCACACCTCCTGTTCCCGCGCCGAAAGGGTGATGTCGCTCAAAGACAAGCGTTTGTAGAACTCACGCTGCAACTGCGATTGTTCCAACAGGGTATGGGCCGGCTCAGTCTCGGCGTGCGGCGCCTGGCGCAGGCTCTGGGCGTGCCGTTCCATCAACGGCAACAGCGTGTCCGACAAGCACTTGAGAAACGACAACTCAGCCAGGGAGAACCCCTGCTGCGTCGGCGGGCGGTAGAACGAAATCACACAGCGTCGATTGCCCTGGCGCGATACCAGATTGCACTGGTGCGAAGTACCGCGCGGATGCGCGCTGTTGGCCTTGGCGTTCATCTGGATCAGCAGCGGGTCTTGCATGTGCAGCATCTGCCGCAACAGCGGGTGGTCGTTCAGCGCATGCAAGGTCTGGGGCACCGACAAATCCTTTTTCACCCCGGCGCTGCCCAGTAACTTGATGTCCAGCACGCGGTCGCGCAGTTCATCCAGGGTCCATTCGCTGAGGTCTACCAGGTGAATCGGTACCCACTTGCCCACCAGCTGCAACATCGTGGCGGCGAAATGTTCGTCGCCGCTGTTTGAAATCAACTCGCCCATTTCGGCATAAAAATGCGGGCCGCAGGTGTCGCCAATACTCGGGGTCAGACTCATAGCCATCTCATCCTTGATGTCGAAAACCGTCAACGGTTGCCCAGGGCCTGTGCAGGGCGCTCCGTACTGCTTGAACGTAACTCGGCGTTCGAAATTTTATTTAGCCATAGGGATTTGTCCTACGTATGTAGCGGAAACGAGGGACACAAGCTGCCATAAAAGCTGCGCCATTAATCCGACGTTTCTCGTGAATTAAGCCGGCTACGTACAGGTGTAAGTTATTTTTAGTTTTAGTTAAGTTATTGATGTAAATGATGAATTATTAAAATAAAGGGGTTATCCAGAGGCTCGGCATGGATGAGCTGTAGCCAATCTCCTACAACGCTTTAATCGTTTCAGCCATGAACCTTCGATCAAGGCCTATCCATCCATTTGAATGTCCGGGTTTCGGGTGTCAGACACCCCTCGGCGGCCATGCTCCAATCCGGCAACTTCGGCGTAATGGGCCACCTCTGCGCGGCCAGTGCCTGACCCCCATGAGAAGGATCTTATGCAGTATTCCTCCAGCCAGCCGGCCCGCTTCCCCCTCACTGGCGCCCAACAAGACATTTGGCTCGACCAACTGCGCGTGGGCGATTCGCCGCTGTACAACATTGGCGGCTATCTGGATTTTGCCGGCACCGTCGAGCCCGAACGCATGCAGCATGCTGTCGCACTGCTGGTGGCCCGTCACGATGCACTACGCACCCAACTGCACACCGACGCCAATGGCCTGCCTGGGCAAACATTCGCCCCGGAGCTGAAGGTGGAAATGGCGCTGCATGATTTCTCCGCGCTGCCCGACCCATCCGCGGCAAGCCAAACCTTGATGCAGGCGCAAATGGCTCGGCCCTACGCCCTGAGCGGCGAGCCACTGTGCCGTTTTTTCCTGGTCAAACTTGATGATGATCACTACCGCCTCGGTACCCAGGCTCATCACCTGATCCTCGACGGCTGGGGCTTCGGCCAGATGCTGCAATCCCTCGCGCAGCTCTACAGCGCCCTGGAGCAGGGGCACGCCACCGAGCCACTGGCGCCTTCCTACATCGACTTTATCGACACCGACCAACGCTACCTGCAATCGGCCCGCTACGCCCGCGACCGTGATTATTGGCTGGGCAAATACCAGGTGCTGCCCGAGCCGCTGCTCACCCCCAGGCACAACACCAAGACGTCGAGCAACACCTGGGTGCAGGGCTTTCCGGTGCAGTTGCTCAACCGCATGGAGCAGGTTGCCAACCACTACCAGGCGTCGGCCTTTCATGTGTTGCTGGCGGCGATGTATGTGTATTTCACCCGCACCAGCCAACGGCAGGAATGGGGAGTAGGCCTGCCGATTCTCAACCGCTCCAACGCGCGTTTTCGCGCCACTGTGGGCCTCTTCACCCAGGTCAGCGCGGTACGTTTTGCGTTCAACGAGGGCGTGTCTTTCGGTGCTCTGGTACGGGGCATCCGTGATCAGCTCAAGCAGGATTTTCGTCATCAGCGCTTCCCGTTGAGTGAGATGAACCGCGAGCTGGGCTTGCGCCGAACAGATCGCGGGCAACTCTTCGACGTGTCGGTATCGTTCGAGCAGGACGACCACGACCTGCGCTTCGGTCAGGTCCAGGCCCGCGCGATCAAGGTCTCCAATCACCATGAAGCGCTACCGCTCGCCCTTCATCTGCGCAGCAACCGTTACCAGGACAATGCGTGGCTGCATTGCGTCTACAACGAGGCGTATTTCCAGGCGCACGATGTGCAGGCGTTGGCCCAGCGTTTCATCGGGCTGCTGGAGCAGGGGTTGGAGGACACTGCGCTGCCCATCGGCGAGTTTTGCATGCTGCTGCCCGAGGAGCAGGCCCGACTGCTGCACTGGAACGCCACCGCGCAGCCCAACGCCACGCCGCAAACCCTGCACCAGCGTATCGAGGCCCAGGCCGCACGCACGCCCCACGCGATTGCGGCGGTGTTTCAGGACCGTTCACTGAGCTACACCCAACTCAACCGCCAGGCCAATGCACTCGCCCATCAACTAGTGGCGCTCGGCGTACAGCCCGATGACCGTGTCGCAATCCTGGCCCGGCGTGGCCTTGACACCCTGGCGGGGCTGTTGGCGATCCTCAAGGCCGGCGCCTGCTACGTGCCGCTTGACCCGGCCCATCCCGGCGAACGCCTGGAGTACCTGCTGCACGACAGCGCGCCCGCGGCCATCCTGACTCAGCGCGATTTACGCCAGCGTCTGCCCGTCTCGACGGTACCGGTGATCGCGCTGGAGCCTGGTAGCGCATCCATCGACAGTAACCCTCAGGTTGCCGTCACGCCGTCGAACCTGGCTTACGTGATTTACACCTCGGGTTCCACCGGGTTGCCCAAGGGTGTGATGGTCGAACATCACAGCGTGTCGAACCTGGTGGACTGGCATTGCCAAGCGTTCGACCTGCATGCGGGCAGCCACACTGCCAGCGTCGCCGGCTTCGGTTTTGATGCCATGGCCTGGGAAGTCTGGCCGGCGTTGTGCGTGGGGGCGACCTTGCACCTGCCACCGGCCCATGAAGGCGCGGAAGATATCGACGCGTTGCTCGGCTGGTGGCGCTCGCAACCATTGGATGTGTGTTTCCTGCCCACGCCTGTGGCCGAATATGCGTTCAGCCAGGGGCTGGGGCATCCCACCTTGCGCACCTTGCTGATCGGCGGCGACCGCCTGCGCACCTTCACCCAGGCGCAGACGTTTGCGGTGGTGAACAACTATGGCCCCACCGAAGCCACCGTTGTGGCGACCTCGGGGCGCGTTGAGGTGGGCCAGCCGTTGCATATCGGCGCGCCGGTCGCCAATGCCCGCGTCTACCTGCTGGACGCGCAGCAACGCCCGGTGCCGATTGGCGTGGCGGGGGAGTTGTATGTCGGCGGCAAGGGCGTGGCGCGGGGGTACCTGAACCGTGCCGAGTTGAGTGCCGAACGGTTTATCGACGACCCTTTCAGCGGCGGTCGCATGTACCGCACCGGCGACCTGGCGCGCTGGCTGCCAGACGGCAATCTCGACTACCTGGGGCGCAATGACGACCAGGTAAAAATCCGTGGCGTGCGCATCGAACTGGGGGAAATCGAGTCGGCCCTGGCCAGCCATCCGGCGCTTCAGGACGCGGTGGTGCAGTTTCGCGACGGGCAATTATGGGCGTGGTTCGTGCCCCGTCAGCCTGTGGAAATCGAAGTGCTGCGCACTCACCTGCAAGCCTCGCTGCCGGACTACATGCTGCCGGCGGCTTACGTGTGCCTCGACGCGTTGCCCCTCACCGCCAACGGCAAGCTCGACCGCCGAGCCTTGCCGTCACCGACCCAGGAAGCCTTTATCACCCGCCGCTTCGAAGCGCCACAAGAGGGCGTGGAGACCACACTGGCGCAGATCTGGGCCGAGTTGCTGAATGTGCAGCCAGTGGGCCGCCATGACCATTTCTTCGAGCTGGGCGGGCATTCGCTGTTGGCGGTGCAACTGGTGCAGCGCATGCGCGAGGCCGGCCTGCGCGCCGATGTGCAAGTGCTGTTCGGCCAGCCCACCCTGGCGGCGCTGGCGGCGGCGTGTGTCGGTCACGAACAGGCGGTGCCGGCCAATCGAATCCCGGCCGGTTGCACCCATATCACCAAGGATTTGCTCGTTCTTGCCGAACTTGACCAAACCAGCCTTGACCGCATCGTCGCCGGCATCCCTGGCGGCGCCGCCAACGTGCAGGATATCTATCCGCTGGCGCCGTTGCAGGAAGGGTTGCTCTACCACCACCTCACCGATGCGCACGACCCGTACCAGCAACAAGCGCTGTTCAGCTTCGCGCGCCGCGAGCAGCTGGATGCCTTCGCCAGTGCCCTGCAACAGGTGATCGATCGCCACGATATTTTGCGCACCAGCCTGGTGTGGGATGCCCTGGAACAACCGATGCAGGTGGTGTGGCGCCAGGCGCAGCTGCGAGTTGAAGTGCTGCGCGAACCGGCGCAACCCCTGGACTTGCGCCAGGCGCCGCTGATGGCCCTGGATTACGCCGAGGAGCCCCAGCACCAGCGCTGGGTCGCCAGGCTGCGCTTTCATCATCTGCTCAACGATGCCACGTCGACCACGCTGCTGGTGGACGAGATTCGTGCCCATCTGCTGGGTCAACAGGCGCAGCTGCCTGTGCCCGTGCCTTATCGCAACATGGTCGCGCAGGCCCGCTCAACGGCTCGCCAGGCGGCGCACGAGGCGTTCTTTCGAGAGCGTCTGGCGGATGTCGATGAGCCGACCTTGGCGTTCGGCCTACAGAAGCGTCAGGCCCTGCGTGCCGAGACCGAAGAGGCGCAGCGCTCGCTCAGCGACGCGCTCAATCTGCGCCTGCGCAGCCAGGCACGAGCCCTGGGGGTCAGTGCCGCGAGCCTTTTCCACCTGGCCTGGGCTCAGGTGCTCAGCCGTGTCGCCGGCCGCGAAGATGTGGTGTTCGGTACCGTGCTGCTCGGCCGCTTGCAAGCCGGCGAGGGGGCCGAGCGGGCCTTGGGCATGTTTATCAACACCTTGCCGCTGCGCCTGCGCCTGGCCGGGAAAAACGTGGCGGATGCGCTGCACGATACTCACGCGCAACTGAGCGCTTTGCTCGCCCATGAACAGGCGTCCCTGGCGTTGGCCCAGCGTCGCAGCGGCGTGCCGGAACTGTTCAACAGTTTGCTCAACTATCGTCACACCTCCGCGGACCCTGGACTGAACCTTGTGCCGGGCATTGCCTTGCTTAGCAGTGAAGACATCCTCAGTTACCCGTTGATGCTTACGGTGGACGACACGGCCAGCGGCTTCCGGCTCAAGGTCATGGCCCCGGACACAGTGGGCGCTGAACCTGTCTTGAGCTACTTCGACACCGCGCTGAACGGCCTGCTGGACGCATTGGAAAGCACGCCGGATATGCCGCTGCGCGGTGTGCAGGTGCTGCCCGCGAGCCAGTTGCAAACTCTATTGGTGGACTTCAACGCAACCTCCACCGACTACCCACAAACGCTGACCGTGCAAGCGCTGTTTGAAGCCCATGCGCGGCGAACCCCCGATGCCATTGCGGTGCAGGCGGGTCAGCACGCATTGACCTACCGCCAACTCAACGAACGTGCCAACCAACTGGCTTTTCACTTGCGTGAGCACGGCGTACAACCGGACTCGCGGGTGGCGTTGTGCGTGGAGCGTGGGTTGGACTTGGTGGTGGGCTTATTGGGAATTCTCAAGGCGGGCGGCGCCTATGTGCCGCTCGACCCAGGTTACCCACGCGAGCGCCTGGCCTACATGCTCACAGACAGCCAGCCAGTGGCACTGTTGGTACAAGCTGCCACTCGCGAAGGGGTGGGCGATGTCTCGATCCCGCTGATCGACTTCGACCACTGCACCTGGAATCAGGCGCCAATCGACAATCCAAGCGTGCCAGGCTTGAGCGTCGCCAATCTCGCCTACGTGATGTACACCTCGGGCTCCACCGGCACGCCCAAGGGTGTGATGATCGAGCACCGTGGCCTGGGCAACCTGTTGCATTGGGGCTCGCAACTGTGCCCGAACGCCGAAGGCGGCGCCTTGTTGCAGCGCGCGCCGTTCAGCTTCGATGGTTCTGTGTGGGAGCTGTTCTGGCCGTTGAGCAACGGCATGCGCCTGGTGTTGGCGCGGCCCGATGGGCACCGTGAACCGGCGTACCTGGCCCAGGTGATTCGTGAGCAGCAGATCAGGGTGATCCAGTTCGTGCCCGCCATGTTGCAGCAGTTTCTGGACCTGGACGAATCGGCCCTGTGCACCAGCCTCACCGATATAGTGTGCGGCGGCGGCGAACTCACCGCCGCCTTGGCCCGTGGCGTGCAGGCGCGCTTGCCCACGGTGCGCTTGCATAACGTGTACGGCCCCACCGAAGCCACGGTGGACAGCTGCGCCTGGACCCTCGAACCCGGCGCGCCGGTGCCCGCCTTGCAACTGCCGATTGGCCGCGCCATCAACAACACCCGCCTGTATGTCCTGGACGCTCATGATGCGCCGGTGCCCATGGGTATCAGCGGCCAACTGCACATCGGCGGCGTCGGCGTTGCCCGTGGTTACCTGGGCTTGGAACAGCTGACCGCCGAACGTTTCATCGAAAGCCCCTTCGTGCCCGGCGACCGCCTGTATCGCACCGGCGACCTGGTGCGCTACCTGCCAGACGGCACTCTTGAATTCCTTGGGCGTAACGACTTCCAAGTGAAACTTCGCGGTGTGCGCCTGGAGCTGGGAGAGATCGAAGCACGCCTGGCCGCCCACCCGGCGCTGCACGAGGTGGCGGTATTGATTCGCGATGAGCGCCTGGTGGCCTACTTCACCCTGCGCGGCCAGGCGCCGAGCCTGCAAGCCTTGCGTGACCATGTGCTGGAGCACCTGCCGGAATACATGGTGCCGGCCGCCTTCGTGCAACTCGACGCACTGCCCCTCAACCCCGCCGGCAAACTCGACCGCAAGGCCCTGCCGGCGCCAGGGCTGGAGGCCGTGCTTAGCCGAGCCTACGAAGCGCCAGTGGGCGAGGTGGAAACCCTGATGGCCGGGATCTGGGCTGACGTGTTGAAGCTCGAACGGGTAGGGCGCCATGACCACTTCTTTGAACTGGGCGGGCACTCCCTGTTGGCAGTGAACCTGGTAGCCCGCCTGCGCAAGGCCGGGCTGGACGTGGACGCACGCACCTTGTTCAGCCAGCCCACGCTGGCACAACTGGCCGCGAAAACGGCGGCGCAGGCCCCGCGCGTGGAAGCTCCCCAAGCCGCCATCCCCCAACTCAACCGCCGTCGACGGATTTAGCTGACTTGTGGTGAGGGGAGCTTGCGGTGGAAGCGGCTTGCTCGCGTAAGCGGCCTGACAGCCGGCATTGATCCAACTGATGCCCTGCGAACCCATGTGGGAGCTGGCTTGCCTGCGATGGCCATAGGTATCTACACAACTTTGTAGCCTGTAGCCGCCGACGGTAACCACGATGCGAAGCGAGCCGCTCTTGATCTTGATCTGCTTTTGATCTTAGGCGCCCCGTTAAACCACGCTGTCGGATTACGGGCACACCGAGACTACGCGAGGTGCCGAGTGGTGGGGCAAGAGCCTTTTGGTTACTTTTGGCTGGGCCGGCATTCCGGCTCTTTTCAACAGTGACCCGCTGTAAAAGCGGAACCAATAGCAGCCATTGCCGCAGGAACGGATATGTACGCGGTCTGACCCGAGATACTGGTCGGCTTTAAGGCCGCCTTCGCAGGCAAGCCAGCTCCCACATTGGATCGCGGGGCATCAGTTATATCAGCGTCGGCTGTCAGGCCGTCGCGGGAGCAAGCTCTCTCGCCACAGGTCCTGCGTCGCATTAAAGTTGTGTAGATATCTATGCTGCGATGGCATCGACCCGGTTCGCCTGAACTACCAAGGTATTTGCATCAATACCAAGGTAGGAGCGATCCACCGTAGTCTTGGCAATCGCCAACAAATGCCACACCGCCAGAATCTTCGCCATGAAAAAAGGTCAGCAAGCAACAGTACCTCAGCGTATCCCCGGAACAAACGCCACACTGCCTCCCTCACGCGCCTTGAACAACCGCTCCCCATTATCCGGTTGCGTCGTCACCACTTGATGATCCACCCCCAGGAACGCCAACGGCGCGGGCTCGTCCTTGGAATACTGCGCGACGATTATCGTGCGTTGCGGATCAAACCCCTGGCCGCTGGTTTTCTCCAGCCAGGCCATGAATGCAGCGCTGTCGCCCTGGCGCAGGAAGTCCTGGCTTTCGCTGACGTAGTAGAAAGGTTTGCCGTGGTTTTGCAGGTACATGGGCAGTTTGTTGTCGACCTCTACCAGCACCAGTTGCCATTGGTTCCAGGGTGCGCTTTTTTCTGCCTGGGCTTGCAGGTCGGCGGCGAAGCGGGTGACGCCGCCGTTGCCGTTGGTCCAGGGGTAGATCACGCCCAGCACCAGCAAGAGCAGGCCTGCGCTGAGGCCAATGCCTGTTTGCCAGCGCGGCCAGCTCGAAGGTTTTTTGTGCAGGCGTTCACTCAGCCACCAGGCGGCGAGCAGTTGGGCGAAGGGCACCAGCGGCAACACGTAGTAGCTGCGGCGGCTGCCGCTGGCGGTGAAGAATACAAACAACAGGCCCAGGCCCCACACTAGCCAGCGTACGTTGGGCGGCGCCCTGCGCCAGTTGCGCACGGCCAGCCACAGGCCAAGTAACCAGCAGGGTGCCCAGGGTAGGGTGTAGACCGGCAAGTAGATCAGGTAGGTGTAGATCGGCCCCATATGGTCGAAGGGGTCGAAGAAGCGCACCACGTTTTCGCGGAACACCAGCTCCAGGCCGCTCTCGCCGTAAGTGGGGGCGCCGTAGCGGTGGGACAGTACAAAGGGAATCGCGTACACGATGCCTGCGATGAGCAGGGCCAGCACCAAGCGCAGGTTGAGGTGGCGTTTGTAGCGGTGTTCGCTGAGCAAGTGTGGCAACAGCACCAGGCCCGGCAGCACCACACCGATCAAGCCCTTGAACAGTGAGGTGGCGGCCAGCAACAGGAAAAACACCGTGTAGCGCCCCAACCGCGTGTCATCCGGCCCAAGCCAATACCACCACACCGCTGCCAGCACGCCGCACACGGTGAGGACATCGGCGGTGGCCACGCGGGCCCAGAACAGGAAGTAGAAGGTGGTGGCGAGCATCCACCCGGCAATCAGCCCGGTGCCTTTACGAAACAGGCGTTCACCGATCAGGTACACCAGCCAGATGCTCAACCACGCGGCAATCACCGATGACAGGCGCAGCGACCACGGGCCGAGGCCGCCGAGCAGATGGGCAAACCCGGTGATCAGCCAGTAGGAGGGCAGGGGTTTGTCGTAATACGGCGTGCCTTTGAGGTATGGGTCGAAATAGTCACCGCTTTGCAGCATCTGCAAGGCGATATTCGCCCAGCGCGTTTCCGGCCCCCACAGTTCGCGGCTGCCCAGGCCCAGCAAGAGCAGCAAGGCCGAGGTGCCCAGCAGTAACACCAGGGCGCCGCGTTCGGTTTTCCAGAAACTCATGGGATGTTCCCCGTGGCAGGCGCTGCATTCAAGGTTGTTGGGAGTAAATCGTCAGTACCAGGTTGCCCTTGCGATAGCGTTTGCCGCCGGGCGGCAACTGCCCTTCTTCACGGTGTTCGCTGGTGCTCTTGACCTGCATCAGCACGCCGACCGACCCGTGTTGGCGGGCCTCGGCCAACCAGGCCTGGACACTGTCCGGCGTGACCTTGCGCTGTGCCGCGTCTTCGTAGTTCAAGCCATAGCGCAGCTCTCCCTGGGTGTTATAAAACGCCACATCGGGCCGGCGCAGGCGCCAGGTCAAGGCCGATGCCAGGCCCAGGTCATTGCTCAGCAAAGCACGGGTAGGTTGCAGTTCGTCCAGATGTTCCAGCACGAACTGGTCGGGCATCTCGTTATCTTGGATCAGAGCCGGCATGCCCGCCGGTAGCAATGCCACCAGCAAACCAATGCCCAGGGCAGGCATCGCCCACAACGTCAGCGGGCGCACCGCTTGCAACAGGTTGGCGAGGATCCAGCCCAGCAGCACGATAAACGTCAGGGACAGGTTGAACATCTCCGCATGGCTATTGCTGTACAGCGGGCGGGTGATTTGCAGGTAGATCAGCACCACCATGGCCGTCATGCCAAGCACGAAATTGAGCGCGCCGTTGATGACTAGCGTGCGCGCCTTGCCTTGCTTGATCAGGTCGATCAGACCGTGGCCCATTAACAAGGCCAGGGGCAACAGGCACGGCATGATGTAGGTCGGCAATTTGCCTTTGCTCAGGCTGAAAAAGCCCAGGGGAAGCAGCAGCCACAGGGCGAGAAAGGCAATCGCCGGCTGGCGCTTTTCCTGCCAGGTTTTTAGCAGGGTGCCGGGTAGCAAGGCGGCCCACGGCAGGCACGCCACCACCATGATCGGCAGGAAGAACCACAGCGGCCGCGCATGCTGTGCGTTGTCGGCGGCAAAGCGGCGGATATGCTCATGCCAGAAAAAGAAATGCCAGTAATCTGGTTCGCGCAGGTGGATCGCCAGGGCCCATGGCAGGCATACCAGCACGGCAACCAGCACCGCCAGCGGCCCGTAGCGCATCAACTCACCGACGCGACGCTGCCAGACCAGGTAGGGCACGGCGATCAACACCGGCAACAGCCAGGCCAGGAACCCCTTGGTCATGAATCCCATGGCGCAGGCCACGCCCAACACCGCCCAGGCACCCAGGCGTTCCCGTGGCGTGCGGCAGTCCAGGGCAAACCACAACGCCACCAGGCTCAGGTTCACCCACAGGGTGAATTGCGGGTCGAGATTGGCATACCCGGCTTGCCCGGCCACCAGGCCAAAACTCAGGTAGAGCAGGGCGCAGGCAAAGCTCTTGCGCGGCTCGTTCCACACGCGACGGGCGAGCAGGTAGGCCAGCACCACACTCAAGCCCGTGCTCAGCACTGAGGCGATACGCACGCCGAACAGGTTTTCACCGAACACCGCCTGGCCAAGGGCGATCAGCCAATAGCCGGCGGCGGGCTTCTCGAAATAACGCACGCCCATGAAGTGCGGCGCCACCCAGTTACCGCTCATCAGCATTTCCTGGCTGACCTGGGCGTAGCGGGTTTCGTCCGGCGTCCATAAACCGTGAAAGCCCAGGGGCAACAGGAAGAACACGGCAACGCCCAGCAATAGCCAGGACACAGGGTTTATGCGGGGCATGCGCACATCGCTCCATAACGTTCAAGTACGGGCAATGGCGGTATTAACTTAATAGGGCGAAGCATCGTAAGGATCACTAAGTTGTTGTTGGAGAGCATAACTAACAGGCGCGGCTAAACATGCCAGAGTGGGGCTGTCATTTTGCTGAACGTCTCAAGGCTTAATATGTAAACAAGTGTAATTAAAGTTGTTTAAGTGCGGCGGTCCACTCTTCGCTGTTCATGGTGCCCATGGCCTTGAAGGTGCCGTTGGGCAGCACCTTGACGAACAGTGCGCTGCCGTACTCTGCAGCGGCTGCGTGAGGGAAGCCGAGGCTGGTCTGGAAGTCGCTCATGCAGGCGCTGTGGGTGATCAGCATCAGGTTGCGTCCCGGCTGTTTGTGGCCGAGGATTTCACCGCCCATGGCGTCGCCGCAGATGGCCAGCGGGCCGGGGGACAGCTCGGTCTTGCCGAACATGAACAGTGACGTCTGGGCGGTTCGCGTGGTGGGGCTGCTGAGCACGTCGGTCAGAGCCATGCCCAATGAATCAAAGGCTTTGCCCAGTTCAACAGCGCGTTCAGTGCCGTTGATGGTCAGGCCATCGGCAGGGCCGAAGCAGGGGTTGGCCGAGCGGTCGCAGCGCTCCTCATGGCGCACCAGCACCACCAGCTCACCCTCACGCCAACTGGCGAGCACCCCGGAGGTCACCAGGCGATTGCCCACGCCCAGGTCCAGGGGCGAGCTGGGCCAGAATAAAAAGCCCGTCAACAACAAGGCGGTAACGCTGATGCCAAACAGGTGCAGGCGGTATTTTCTCAGGCGTTTTAACCTTGACCTTTTGGGTTGGGGATTGGCCAGGATCATGTCTGCCATGCGGTTCATCCTCGGCACTGTTTATTGTGTTTATAAAAAGGCTGCACGACTGGGCAGTTGCCCTTGGTGAGGCAGGAGACTGTCACAGCACCGCTGTCTTTTTGCTGAACACTTGCATCTTAGGAGTGTCACTTGGATTAACTAATAAGTTGTGAGTCACCACGAGTTGGCGGGCACTTTAAAGTTCGGTGGATGGGCAGACGGTGAAATCCATGTGAAAAATTTGCGTAGGCACGAGCGTCAGCCGTTATTCTCATTGCTGGTCCTTCAGATGAGCGTTCTTATGTTGCAGGTGCAAGGTGTTGTTAAAAACTACGCGACCCCGCAAGGCCCGCTGACTGTTCTGGCTGGCGTCGACCTGCACCTGGGTGAACGCAGCAGCCTGGCGCTGATGGGCGAATCGGGCAGTGGCAAAAGCACCTTGCTGCACCTGGTGGCTGGGTTGGACCGAGTGGACGCCGGCAGCATCCGCATCGGCGAGCAGCGCCTTGACCAACTCAACGAAGGGCAACTGGCCCATTGGCGCCGCACGCAAATCGGCCTGGTCTTCCAGCAGTTCAACCTGATCGGCAGCTTGCGCGTGGAAGACAACCTGGCGTTCCAGGCGCGGCTGGCGGGGCGTTTCGATCCGCACTGGCAAGCGCAATTGGTGGAGCGCCTGGGGCTGGGCGACTTGCTCCGGCGTTACCCCGAGCAACTCTCCGGTGGCCAGCAGCAACGGGTTGCCGTCGGGCGGGCGCTGGCCTCGCGGCCGGGTTTTTTGCTGGCTGACGAACCCACCGGCAACCTCGACGAAGCCACCAGCGATGAAGTGCTGCAACTGCTGTTGGACCTGCTGCGGGACAGCCCCACCAGCCTGCTGATGGTCACCCACAGCCCGCGCCTGGCCGCACGGCTTGACCGGCAAGTGGTGCTGCACCGTGGGCGTGTCGTGCCGATGGACGCTCGCTGAGATGGCGCTGTTTTACTGGACGCTGCGCGCGTTGCTGAGCCACTGGCGGCGTCATCCGGTGCAATTTTTCAGCGTGCTCACCGGCCTGTGGCTGGCCACCGCGCTACTGACCGGCGTGCAGGCCCTCAACAGCCAGGCGCGGGACAGCTACGCACGTGCCAGCCAATTGATCGGTGGCGAACCCCAAGCCAGCCTGGTTGCGCCGGACGCCGCCAGTTTCCCCCAGGCACTGTTTGCCGAGCTGCGCCGCGCCGGCTGGCCGGTATCCCCGGTGGTGCAGGGGCGGGTGGTGCTCCAGGGGCGTGAGCAGCAGCGTCTGCAACTGATGGGCATCGACCCGGTGTCGTTACCCGGCAGCGGCAGCGTGGCGGGGCAACGCTTGAGCCAGGCGCAGATGCTGGCGTTTTTCGAGCCGCCGGGGCGTACCTGGGTCGCTGCGCAAACGTTAGAGGCGCTGGGGTTGCAGGCGGGCGAGCAGCCGCTGACGTCCACCGGGCAACGCCTGCCACCGTTGCAGGTACAGGCCGATATGGCGCCCGGCCTGCTGCTGACCGATATCGGCTTTGCCCAACCCCTGCTTAACATGCCTGGGCGCCTGTCGCGCCTACTGTTGGACAACACCTTCGCCGCCCACCACCCCACGCCACCCGCCGCGTTGCAACTCAAGCAGGGCGAGGACAGCAACCTGTCACGCCTCACCGAAAGCTTTCACCTGAACCTGGATGCGGTGGGTTTTTTATCCTTTGTGGTGGGGCTGTTTATCGTGCATGCGGCCATCGGCCTGGCCCTGGAACAGCGCCGTGGCCTGCTGCGAACCTTGCGCGCTTGTGGAGTCAGCGCACGCATGCTGATCCTGAGCCTGGGCGTCGAATTGGGCGCTTTGGCGGTGTTGAGCGGTGTGCTCGGTATCGCCAGCGGCTACCTGCTGGCCAGCCTGTTGCTGCCGGATGTCGCCGCCAGTTTGCGCGGCCTGTACGGCGCCGAAGTCGCCGGCCAATTGAACTTGAGCCCCTGGTGGTGGCTGGCCGGCCTGGGCGTGAGCCTGCTCGGCGCGTTGCTCGCCGGAGCCAGCAGCCTGTGGCGCGCAGCGCGTTTGCCGTTACTGGCGCTGGCCAACGCCCAAGCCTGGCATCAAGCCCATGGGCGCTGGCTGCGGCGCCAGGGGTGGGTGGCGTCCGCGGCCCTGGCGATCGCGTTATTGGCGCTGTGGCTGGGCGATAGCCTGGCCGCCGGGTTTGTGCTGATGGCGGCCTTGCTGTTGGGCGCGGCGTTGGCATTACCGGTGCTGCTCAACGGGTTATTGAAAGCCGTGCTGGGGCGTAGTCGCTCGGTACTGGGCCAGTGGTTCCTGGCCGATTGCCGCCAGCAACTGCCGGCCTTGAGCCTGGCGCTGATGGCGTTGCTGTTGGCCCTGGCGGCGAATATCGGCGCCGGCTCCATGACCTCGGGCTTTCGCCAGATCTTCACCCATTGGCTGGAGCAACGCCTCACCGCCGAGCTGTACCTCAACCCGCAAAATCCGCAGCAGGCCGAGCAACTGAAGACGTGGTTGACCCGTCAGCCCCTGGTGCAGGCCGTATTGCCCGCCTGGCAGGTGGCGGTGCAACTGCAAGGCTGGCCCGCCGAGGTGTTCGGCGTGGTCGACAACCCCACTTATCGTCAACACTGGCCGTTGCTGGAGGCAGTGGACGCGCCCTGGGACCGCTTGCTGCAAGACGACAGCCTGATGCTCAGCGAACAACTGGCGCGACGCCTGAAGGTGCAACTGGGCGACACGGTTTCCATCCCCACCCCGCAGGGCACCTGGGCGCCGAAGATCGTCGGCATCTACGCCGACTACGGCAACCCCAAGGGCCATCTGCTGGTCAATGCCCGGCACCTGTTGGCGCATTGGCCGACGCTCTCACCGGCACGCTTCAACCTGCGGGTAGCGCCTGCCGACGTGCCGTCGCTGATCCGTGAAGTGCAGCGTGAGTTCGCCCTGGAAGACAGCCGCATCGTCGACCAACAGCAACTCAAGGGGTGGTCCAGCCAGGTCTTCGAACGCACCTTCGCTGCCACCGCCGCGTTGAACAGCCTGACCCTTGGCGTCGCTGGCGTGGCGCTGTTCATCAGCCTGCTGACCCAGAGCCAAAGCCGACTCGGCCAACTCGCGCCGTTGTGGGCGCTGGGCGTGACTCGCCGACAATTGATGCTGCTCAACCTCGGCCAGACCTGGCTGCTGGCGGTACTCACGTTGATCCTGGCGTTGCCGCTGGGGCTGTTGCTGGCGTGGTGCCTGGATGCGGTGATCAACGTGCAGGCCTTCGGCTGGCGCCTGCCGCTGCAGGTATTCCCCGGGCAGCTTGCGCAATTGCTGGGGCTGGCGATGCTTGCCACCTTGCTCGCGTCGGCCTGGCCCTTATGGCAGTTGTACCGCAGCCGTCCGGCGGATTTGTTGAGGACGTTCGCCCATGAAGATTAAGGCATTGGCGTGCATCGCCTGGTTACTGCTGAGCGGCTGCGACCAGGCGCCCGCACCCGAGGACAGTTTCGCCGGGCTGGGCAGCGATGCGGCGGACTTTGCCCAGGTGGTGCCCGGCAAAGTCTTCAGTTTTCCCGAGGACCACGGGCCCCACGACGGCTTTCGTATCGAATGGTGGTACGTCACGGCCAACCTCAAGGATGCCCAGGGCAATGTCTTCGGCGTGCAATGGACGCTGTTTCGCAACGCATTGAAGGCCGGCCCCGTCCAACCGGGCTGGCGCGATTCAACCGTGTGGCTCGGCCACGCCGCCGTCACCTCCGCCACCCGCCACTACGCCGCCGAACGCCTGGCCCGGGGTGGCGTCGGCCAGGCGGGGGCTCAGGCAGAGCCGTTCAACGCCTGGATCGACGACTGGAACTTCGCCACCCGCCCCGGCGCCGCCAGCCCCCTGGCTGACATGCAACTCAAGGCCAGTGGCGCGCAATTTGCCTACGACCTGCACCTGACTTCCAGCCGCCCGCTGGTGCTGCAAGGCGACCATGGCTACAGCCGCAAATCCGACCAGGGCCAGGCGTCGTACTACTACAGCCAGCCGTTTTTCACCGCCAGCGGCAGCGTCAACCTCGACGGCCACACCTACCAGGTCAGCGGCCCAGCCTGGCTCGACCGCGAATGGAGCAGCCAACCCCTTGCCGCCAGCCAGACCGGCTGGGACTGGTTCTCCCTGCATCTGGACCGCGGCGCGCAGCTGATGCTGTTTCGCGTGCGGCAGAAAGACAGCGACGGTTACCTCACCGGCACCTGGATCGACGCCCAGGGCCACACCGAGACCTTGCACAACAGCGATATCCAACTCACACCGCTGACCACCACGGCCATCGACGGGCGCAACATTCCCACACGCTGGTCGCTGAAAATTCCCGGCAAACAGCTGGACATCACCACCGAGGCCGTCAACCCGAAGGCGTGGATGGACCTGGGTATACCGTACTGGGAAGGGCCGGTGCGGTTTGAGGGTGGGGTGGGGTATTTGGAGATGACGGGGTATTAGGGGGTATAGCAGGGTAGTTTTGCCCTACGACTCGACGGGTAATACTCGTACAGGCTTTTCAAAAAAAATACTGTACATGCATACAGTCTTATCCTACAGTCCATCCCAGGTGACCGGATGTCACCGGTTACCTGAGCTTCAATTTTTTAACTATGGATGGATAAAAAATGAAATCGAAAAAAGCCTTTATGCTAGGCGCGGCCATGATGGCCTCCTGCTTCGTTTCGGCCTTTGCCCTGGCTGATCAAGCGCCTGCGAAACTCAGTGCCGAAGCGGTCAAGCAGGCCGTGAACAAAGCGCTCAAGTCCGGCGGCAAGCTGGACGCCTCGAAGGTTTCGACCGAACTCAAGAAAAAACTGCTGGTGGCCAAGTCTGGTCAGTCCAAGGCCGTGACCCGATCCCTCAAGTCCGAGCCGTTCGACAGCGTGGTGAGTGAGTTGAAAAAGCCGGCGCAAGGCGCGTTGAAAGGTGCGGCTATCGCGGCGTTTGAACCGCTGTTTCCAACCCTGGATATCAACACGCTTTACACCGTCGATGCGGTGCAGGCCGGTAACGAGTTTGCCTACCACTTCAACCTGCCGCAGAACGCACGAGTGCAGGTGCAACTGGTCAACCAGAGTGCAGGCGCGGATATGTCGCTGACCCTGTTTCAGGATGACGGCCAGGGCAACCTGAGTGTGGTCGGTTCGTCGGATGCCGCAGGCAATGCCGATGAATACCTCAACGGTGTGCTGCCGGCAGGCGACTACTACTGGTACATGGTGGCCAAGGTCGCCGATAACGCGCAGTTCAGTTTCGGCGTGGCGGTGGACAGCAACATCGACGCGTTCGAGCCCAACGACAGCGCGCAAACGGCGTTCGTATTGCCCGATTCGATGAACAAGGTCAGCGGCAATCTCGACAGCGCCAACGATGTCGATTACTTCGACTTCACGGCGGTCCGTGGCCAAAGCGTGAGTATGTACCTGGCGGGCGACGAGAACGGCAGCCGAAACCAGTGGATCTTCGACCGCTTTGATGGCGCCAACTGGGTCACCGTGCCGGCCGGTTCTACCTCGACCTACCCGAGCGTCGCGCCGGGCACCACGGTGAAGGTGCGTGTACGGGCCAACCCGGCGGTGGCGCAGGACCCGAGCAAGTATTACCAACTGAGCCTGGGTTCCACACCGCGCTTGAACACCAGCAGTGTCAAAGGTGACAACATCGTGCGGGTGACGGAAGTGTGGCTGGCCACGCAAACCGCTCGGCTGTTGAACTGGTCGACCCAATGGTCGGACTCCACCGGCGCGCCGCTGCTGGGGGTCACGCCGGTATTGCGCGTCGATAACCACTTCGTCGACTTGAACTACCGTTGGGTTGACTACAAAGCGACTACCAACAGCGCGGGTGTATCAGAGGCCACGGCTAATATCGGTACGTGCTTCGGTGACTACACAACGGTGATCAACGACAGCAGCACTGGTGTGCCGTACAAGTGGCGTACCACCTACAACGAGGGTGGCTGGCGCATTGAGCTGGCTGAGTTCCCTGGTGTGGGCGTTGGCGGTGAGAATGTGCAATACGTCAGCCTGGGGCATATCTGCACTCAGGACATCATCCACTGACAGCGTGATGTGAAGTAGAAGGGGCGGCCTCTAGAGGCTGCCCCTTTTTTGTGGCTTTTTCCTGATCATTTCTGGCTATCGTGAGAACGCGGCTCCCAATACAAAGTGCCAAACAAATAGTCCATCAACGGCAGCACGATATTGAAGTTACGCCCCTGCATCAGCTCACGACGGTGATGCAGGGCATGCAGGCGGTGCATCTGGCGAATCCATGGCAGGCGTGCCACCGGGTGTTCGGCAGGCAGGTGTTCGCAGGCATGGAACACTTCGTAGAGCAGGTAGCCAAGGATCATGCAGCCTGCAAACAACCCGGCAACGTTGGGGCTCAGTTGGCTGAGCAGCCACCAGGCGGGAAGGGTGATGGCCAGGCTGTGCAGCATGATCAGCCAGGCTGGAAACAGGATGACGCGCCAGTCCCGAGGGCTGTCGTAGGTCATGTGGCCGGGGGTGAAGAAGCTGTGATGATCGCCGGTGTGGCGTGCGTAGAACAGCCGGGCGAATGCATGTTTGTGATGGCCCAGGTGGCGGTGCACGAGGTAGATGCACAGGTTGAAGAACAGCAGGGTCAGGGGCACGGTCAGCCACTGCAGGGCGGTGATATCGGCGGTGGAGGACCAGGCCAGCGTGATGCAGGCGATGCCGTAGCCAAGCACGAATGCGGCGTGCAGCCAGGGGTTGTAACGCGGGTTGACGCTTGCGCGGTAACGGTCGCGGAAAGTCTCGGTCGGGTGGGGCATGGCCGGCTGCTCGCTGTGTTTTTATTTGAGGCTGAGCTTAGTTGGCGTAAGCGGATGTGCGAGTTTTTACTGACCACCTCATCCCCCCTGTAGGAGCGAGCTTGCTCGCGAAAAATGTCAACGATAACGCGGGCTTCTGAATAAACGCGGCGCCTGTGAGTTTTTCGCGAGCAAGCTCGCTCCTACAACCGGAGGGCAAGCCAGCTCCCATATTTTTGCCCGAGACCGACCAGTGGAGGCTTGCACAGGTCTGAATTACTTGTTAGTTTCTGGCAAAATGTTAACGATAACATTTGCTCTAAAAATAAAAACAAAACAGAGACCCACGCCATGAAAATGCTCCCGAAAACCCTGTGTTTACTGGCTGCCAGCATCACCCTGGGCAGCGCGACCCCCGCGTTTGCCGACGCTGCCAAGCCCATCCGCATCGGCGCCTCGTTCCAGGAAATCAACAACCCCTATTTCGTCACCATGAAAAACGCCCTGGAAGAAGCCGGCGCCACCATCGGTGCCAAGTTGATCATCACCGACGCCCGCCACGACGTGTCCAAGCAGGTCAGTGATGTCGAAGACATGCTGCAAAAGGGCATCGACATCCTGCTGATCAACCCCACTGATTCCGTCGGTGTGCAATCGGCTGTCAAGTCGGCCCATGCTGCCGGTGTCGTAGTGGTGGCGGTGGATGCCCAGGCAGATGGCCCGTTGGATTCATTCGTGGGGTCGAAGAACTTCGACGCTGGTTTCCAGGCCTGTGAGTACCTGGCTAAAACCATCGGTGACAAAGGCAATATCGCTATCCTTGACGGCATCGCCGTGGTGCCGATCCTCGAACGTGTGCGCGGCTGCAAGGAGGCGGTGGCCAAGCACCCGGACATCAAGATTGTCAGCATCCAGAACGGCAAACAGGAACGCGATCAGGCCCTCACCGTCACCGAAAACATGTTGCAGGCCCAGCCTACCCTCAAGGGCATTTTCAGCGTGAATGACAATGGCTCTCTCGGCGCGCTGTCGGCCATCGAAGCCAGCGGCATGGACGTGAAGCTGGTCAGCGTCGACGGTGCGCCGGAAGCGATCAAGGCGATCCAGAAACCCGGCAGCCATTTCATCGCCACCTCGGCCCAATACCCCCGCGACCAGATCCGCCTAGCCCTGGGCATCGCCCTGGCCAAGAAGTGGGGCGCCCAAGTACCGGCCAGCGTGCCGGTGGACATCACCCTGATCGACCAGGCCAAGGCCAAGGACTTCAGCTGGTAACCCCCCCAGGCCCCGCGTAGTTCGTGGGGCCCAGGTCTTCCTTCTGAGTGCGAGGTCGGCGGTATGAGCAGTCTTCTGAAGCTGGAAAACATCTGTAAGCGTTACCCGGGGGTGCAGGCCCTCAAGGCCATCAACCTGCAAGTGGAGCGCGGCGAAATCCACGCCTTGCTCGGGGAAAATGGCGCGGGCAAATCCACCCTGATGAAGATTCTGGGCGGTGTCGAACATCAGGACGAAGGGCAAATTTTTATCGACGGGCAGGCCCGACAATTTGCGACCTATCGGGATGCGATTGCCGCCGGGATTGGCATTGTGTTCCAGGAATTCAGCCTGATTCCCTACCTCACAGCGGTAGAAAATATCTTCCTCGGCCATGAGCTGAGCAACCGCTTCGGCCTGTTGCGCAAGCGCGAAATGGCCGAGGCGGCGCAGGCGTTGTTCGAGCGCCTCGGGGTCAGCATCGATCTGCACTGCGCGGTCAAGCACCTGAGCGTGGCCGAGCAGCAGTTTGTCGAAATCGCCAAGGCCCTGGCTTTGGACGCACGCCTGCTGGTGCTCGATGAGCCAACCGCGACGCTGACCCCCAGTGAAGCCGAGTTGTTGTTCGAGATCATGCGCGAACTCAAGCGCCAGGGCGTGGCGGTGATTTTTATCTCGCACCACCTGGAAGAGATTTTCCAGGTCTGCGACCGCATCAGCGTCCTGCGCGACGGCAGCAATGCAGGCTTTACCGAAGTAGCCGACAGCGACATCGACCGCTTGGTCGAGATGATGGTCGGCCGTCGCCTGGAGTGCAGTTTTCCGCCTAAACCCACTACCGCACGCGGCCCGTTGCTGCTGGAGGTCAAGGATATCCAACTGGTGCGCAACGGCCCCCACAACCGTTTCAATGTGCACAAGGGCGAGATCCTGGGCTTCGCCGGCCTGGTGGGCTCGGGCCGCACCGAGCTGGCCCTGGGCATGATGGGCGCGCTGCCCACGGTGAGCAAAGACGTGTGGCTGCGCGGAGAAAAAGTCAGCCTCGATGACCCGGCCCAAGCCCTGGCCCACGGCATCGGCCTTCTTCCCGAAAGCCGCAAGAGCGAAGGGCTGATCACCGCCTTCAGCATTCGCGAAAATATCTCGCTGAACAATTTGCCCAAGTATCAGCACGCCTCGGGCCTGATCGACAAGGTCCGCGAGTGCGCCAGCGTCGAAGCGCTGATGCGCCAGCTGTCGATCAAGGCACCCAGTGGCGAAAGCCTTGTGGTGAACCTCAGCGGCGGCAACCAGCAAAAAGTCGTGATCGCCCGCTGGATCAACCACCACTGCGACGTGCTGGTGTTCGACGAACCCACACGCGGCATCGACGTGGGTGCCAAGGCGCAGATCTACGCGCTGATGCGCAGCCTCACCGAACAGGGCTACGCGATCATCATGATTTCCTCCGAGCTGCCCGAAGTCATCGGCATGTGCGACCGCGTCGCCGTGTTCCACAAGGGCGCCATCGTCAAGGTACTGGAAGCGTCCGCCGTCAATCCTCAAGAGGTCATGCGCCATGCAACAGGGGGCTCAAGTGAATACGTCCATTAACACCGCCGGCACCGGCCGCTTGCGCCTGAACCTGGCGCGGCTGCTGCGTTCGCCGGCGTTTTATCCCTTTGTCGGGCTGGTGGTGGTGACCCTGGTGATGATCCTCGCCAGTGACACCTTCCTCACTGCCAGCAATCTCTCCAACATCGCCCGCCAGGTGTCGATCAACGCAATCATCGCGGTGGGCATGACCTGCGTGATTCTCACCGGTGGCATCGACTTGTCGGTGGGGCCGGTGATGGCGTTGTCCGGCACCTTGACCGCCGGGCTGATGGTCGCCGGGTTGCCGCCGGGCCTGGCGATTGGCGCCGGGCTGCTGGTGGGCGTGGCCTTCGGCATCGGCAACGGGCTGTTCGTGGCGTACCTGCATATGCCGCCGATCATCGTCACCCTGGCGACCATGGGTATCGCCCGCGGGTTCGGGCTGATGTACACCGACGGCTACCCGATTTCCGGCTTGCCAGAGTGGTTCGCGTTCTTCGGTCGCGCCAGTGTGTTTGGCCTGCAGGTGCCGATCCTGATCATGCTGATCACCTACCTGGCGGCCTATGTGCTGCTGCAACACACTCGCATCGGCCGCTACATCTACGCCATCGGCGGCAATGAAGAAGCGGTGCGCTTGTCCGGGGTGCGAGCGGCGCGTTTCAAGCTGCTGGTGTACGGCATCAGCGGCTTCACCGCCGCGATTGCCGGGCTGGTGCTCACCTCGCGCTTGATGAGCGGCCAGCCGAATGCCGGCGTGTCGTTCGAGCTGGATGCGATTGCCGCCGTGGTACTGGGTGGTGCGTCGATTGCCGGCGGCCGCGGAGTGATCATCGGCACCTTGCTCGGCGCCATGCTGCTGGGCGTGTTGAACAACGGTTTGAACATGCTTGGCGTGTCGCCCTACGTCCAGAGCGTGATCAAGGGCGGGATCATCTTGCTGGCGATTTTCATCAGCCGTCAGCGCCATCGTTAATACCTCACTACACAGGACCGAACACATGGACAAGCACACTCACATGCAAGCCGTCGTCTGCCACGGCCCGAAAGACTACCGCCTGGAGCGCATCGGCAAACCCCAGGCGCGTGCCAATGAGCTGGTGATCCGTATCGCCGCCTGCGGCATCTGCGCCAGTGACTGCAAGTGCCACTCGGGCGCTGCGATGTTCTGGGGCGGCGACAACCCCTGGGTCAAGGCGCCGGTAGTACCGGGCCACGAATTTTTCGGCTATGTGGTCGAAGCCGGCGAGGGCGCCGAGGAGCACTTTGAGGTCAAGGTCGGTGACAAGGTCATCGCCGAACAAATCGTGCCGTGTGGCAAGTGCCGCTTCTGCAAATCAGGCAAATACTGGATGTGCGAAGTGCACAACATCTTCGGCTTCCAGCGCGAAGTGGCCGAAGGCGGCATGGCCCAATACATGCGCATTCCCAAGACCGCCATCGTGCACAAGATCCCTGAGTCGGTGTCCCTGGAAGACTCGGCGCTGGTGGAGCCGATGGCCTGCTCGATCCATACCGTCAACCGTGGCGATATCCAGCTCGACGACGTGGTGGTGATTGCCGGCGCGGGCACCCTGGGCCTGTGCATGGTCCAGGTCGCCGCGCTGAAGACCCCGAAAAAACTGGTGGTGATCGACATGGTCGATGAACGCCTGGAGCTGGCGAAAAAATTCGGCGCCGATGTGGTGATCAACCCCGCCCGTGACAACGCTCGCGAGATCATCAACGGGCTGACGGACAACTACGGCTGCGACGTCTATATCGAAACCACCGGCGTACCGGCCGGCGTCACCCAGGGCCTGGACCTGATCCGCAAGCTCGGGCGCTTTGTCGAGTTCAGCGTGTTTGGCGCCGAGACCAGCGTGGACTGGTCGATCATCGGCGACCGCAAGGAGCTCGACGTGCGCGGCGCGCACCTGGGCCCGTATTGCTACCCGATCGCCATCGACCTGTTCGAGCGTGGCCTGGTCACCTCCCAAGGCATTGTCACCCATGATTTCCCGCTGGACGACTGGGCCGAGGCGTTTGAACTGGCCAATTCGACCAAGTCGATCAAGGTGCTGTTGAAGCCGGTGCTCTGAGATGGACTACGTCATCGGTGTAGACATTGGCACCCAGAGCACCAAGGCGCTGCTGGTGGATGCCCAAGGCACGATCATCGCCCAGCATAGCCAAGGCTACCGGGTGGACACCCCGAAAGTGCGCTGGGCCGAGCAGTGGCCGCAGGTGTGGCTGGATGCTGTCGAAACGTGCGTGGCCCAGTGCATGGCCAAGGCCGGGGTACCGGCGCCGCAGGTCAAGGCGCTGTGCATCAGCAGTTTGTACGGTGGTTCGGGCATTGCCGTGGATGCGCAGATGACGCCGCTGCACCCGTGCCTGATCTGGATGGACCGCCGCGCCGGCGAGCAGGTGTCCTGGGTGCGTGAGCATGTGGACCTGGAGCGCTTGTTCGCCATCACCGGCAATTCGGTGGACAGCTACTACGGCTTCACCAAGATGCTCTGGCTCAAGCAGCACCAGCCTCAGGTGTGGGCGAATACCCGTTACCTGTTGCCGCCCAACAGCTACATCAATTGGTGCCTGACCGGCGAGTTGGCGGTGGACCACAGCAGCGCCGGGAATATCGGCGGTGTCTACGACGTGGCGGCGCGCAACTGGTCAGGCGAGATGCTGGAGGCGTTGGGTATCGCGCAGTCGATGATGCCCGAGCGGTTGCTGTATTCCGGCGAGGTGGTGGGTGGTTTGCTTGCAGACTGGGCCGCACGCCTGGGCTTGCAGGCGGGCACGCCGATCCTCGCTGGGGGCGTGGACGCGGCCATGGCGACCCTGGCGGCGGGTGTCACTCAGCCAGGCAATCATGTGGCGATGATCGGCACCAGCATGTGCTGGGGCTACCTGAACCAGCAGGTGGATGCGCGCCACGGTTTGGTGAGCATGCCCCATGTCTACAACGGCCACCGCGACCTGTACATCTTCGGCGGTGCGATCACCGCCGGGGCCTCGGTCAGCTGGTTTCGCGAGCAGTTCTGCCAGGCCGAAGAACAGCAGGCCCAGGCCACGGGGCAAGACAGCCTGGCGCTGCTGGAGCAGAGCGCGATGAAGATTCCGGCAGGCAGCGAAGGCGTGGTGTTTTTGCCTTACTTGATGGGCGAGCGCAGCCCGGTGTGGGATGACCGCGCCAGCGGCAGTTTTGTTGGGCTCAACCTCTACCACAGCCGCTTTCACCTGTACCGCGCGGTGCTGGAGGGCGTGAGTTTTGCCCTGCGCCACAATATCGAAGCGGGCAGCCAGGGCGCGCATTCCCTGGACCCGCGCTTGATTGTGGTGGGCGGGGCGAGCCATTCGGACCTGTGGATGCAGATCATCGCCGACGTCACACGCTACCCGGTGTACACGATCGTGCAGGAGGTAGAAGCAGCCCTGGGCGCGGCGTTGTTGGCGGCGCATACGATGGGGTTGGTGAGTGATGGGCAGATGGACACGGGTTGGGTGCAGTTGCAATTGCGGGCGCAGCCCAAGCGGGAGAATGTCATGACCTATGACCGGGCGTTTGCCGAGTACCTGAAGCTGTATCCGGCCCTGAAACCGGTCATGCACAACCTGCAAGCCACCTGATTCAACACCGTCCAAAACTGTGGGAGCTGGCTTGCCTGCGATAGCGGTGTATCAGCACCCGATAAGGAGACTGACACTCCGCTATCGCAGGCAAGCCAGCTCCCACAGTGGGTCTTCATTGGTTTTGAGATCTTTATTTATGTCTACCACCTTCGACTTTTCGTACCAGCGCATCCTCGTCACCGGTGCCAGCAGCGGCATCGGTCGCGAAATTGCCCAGCAACTGATCGCCAGCGGCGCCGAAGTCTTCGCTCTCGGTCGCGATGCCCAGGCGTTGGCGGCATTGGGGTGCCGCACCTTGTGCGTGGATATCGCTGACAGCATCGCCCTCGATAAAACCCTGCAAGATTTGCCGCCTCTGCACGGCCTGGTCAACTGCGCCGGTATCTCACGCCTGGAGCCCGCCGCTGCCATCAGCGCCAACGCCTTCGACCAGGTAATGCAAGTCAACGCCCGCGCCGCTGCGCAAGTGGCCAGCCGGGTCGCGGCAAAGATGATCGAGGCGAACATGGCCGGCAGCATCGTCAACGTCTCCAGCCAGGCGTCGTTGGTGGCGCTGGACGATCACCTGAGCTACTGCGCCTCCAAGGCTGCACTGGATGCGATCACCCGCGTGCAATGCGCCGAGTGGGGCCGTTTTGGCATACGCGTCAACAGCGTCAACCCCACCGTGACCTTGACGCCCATGGCGACCATGGCCTGGTCCGACCCGGCCAAGCGCGACCCGGCGCTGGCAGCGATTCCGTTGGGGCGTTTTGCGCAACCGGCGGAAGTGGCGCTGCCGGTGCTGTTTTTGCTAAGCGACGCGGCCAGCATGATCAGTGGCGTGAGCCTGCCTGTGGACGGCGGCTACACCAGCCGCTAACCGTTTTCCAACTGCCCGGCGATAACCACTTTGTCCCGTGGCTTGTGCGGGTCTTGCAGGCGATCAAGCAGCAGGCGCACCGCACTGCTGCCGGCCAGGGACGCGTCGTGGGCCACGCAGGCAATCGGCACGCCAAAAATATCGGCGAAGGGCAGGCGGTCGATGCCGCAGATGGTCAGGCTGTCATGGGCGATGTTATGCATACGCAACGCACGCAGGGCGCCCAGGGTGATCAACTGGTTGAAACCCATGATCGCGTCCGGTGCCGAGTGCGCGGCCAGGTAATCGAGGGTATGCAGGTAAGCCGGCATCAGCGTGTAGTCGCCCGCTTGCACCTCGACCTGAATGTCGGGGTGTTCGGCCAGCACTTCCCGCAGGCCTTTGAGGCGTTCCACGCTGATACGCGAGTGCTCGGGGCCGGTCAGCACCAGCAGGCGCTTGAGGTTCGGGGTTTGGCGTAACAGGTAGTGCGCGGCTTGCAGGCCGCTGTGGTAGTTGTCGAGCACCACGCGGCTGAACGGGCTGTCGTGGATCGTGCGATCGAGCAGCACCACCGGGGTCTTGCCGTTGCCCAGGCGCTCCAGGTAGTCGGGCTGGTAGCTTGGCTCGTCGGAGACCGGCGACAGGATGATCCCCGCCACGCGATAGCCCAGCAGGGTATCGACCGCCTTGCTTTCGAGTTCTTCCAGCTCATCGGTGTCCACCAGCATGATGGTGTAGCCGTGCTTTTTCGCCTCGCGGGAAATCGCCTTGATCATCTCGCTGTAGAACGGGTTGTCTACCGATGCGGTGATGACCCCGATGATCAGGCTTTCACTGCGCTTGAGCCCGCGGGCGAAGGCGTTGGGCACGTAGTCCAGCTCGCGTGCCACTTCCAGGATGCGCGCCAGGGTGGCGGGTTTGACCAGGTCGGGTTTGCTCAAAGCGCGGGACACCGTAATGGTGGTCATGCCGACCCGTTTGGCAATGTCGCTGATGGTGACGGACTTTTTCTTGTTCATCGGTAAGACTGCGAGAGTAAACACCAGCAGGCTAGCATGTGCGCAAGCGTAGAGTGATTCAAATCAGCGGATCCCAGCGTTGCGACCAGTCGCCTTCGGCCTTCACCACTTCGCGTAGCAGTTCCAAGGCCTGCTGCAACACCGCTGAATCTCGCGCCCGTGAATACACCAGGTAGGTCGGAAAGCTGAATTCCGGCGCCTTGGCCACGCGCTGCATGACGCCGCTGTCCAGGTAGCTCTGCACCACCCGCGTGCGGAAGTAACCAGCCCCACCATTCTCCAGGATGTACTGCAACGCCAGCGGCCCCAGGTTGAAACTCAGCGCGGCACGCGCACGGTCGGGCAGGGCGGCGTCGTGTTGCTGGCGAAAACCCTGGCCCCAGTCGATATACACGTAGGGCGAGGGTTTGCTCGCCAGTTGCACCAGAATCAGTTTTTCTTCCAGCACCTGCTCCACCTGCAAGCCCGGCCAGTATTGCGGCTGGAACACCAAGGCGGCATCTAGCACACCCAGCTCCAGTTGGCGCAGCAGGTATTCGCCTTCACGCACTTCGGTGCGCAAGGCGTGCCCCGGTATCTGCTCGCGCAGCGCCTTGGCCCAGCCGAGCATCAACGGGTTGCACAGGCTGACCTCCCCGCCGATATGCAGCACATTGCGATAGCCGTCCGGCAATGGCAGGTCACGGCGGGCGGCTTCCCAGGTTTGCAGCAACTGGTTGGCGTACACCACGAAGGCCTCGCCGTCGGCGGTCAGCCGCGCACCGGCACGGTTGCGCACGAACAGCGTGCAACCGAGCTGGTTCTCGAGGTTTTTGACACGAGCGGTGATAGCGGTCTGGGTGACGTGCAGTTTCTCGGCCGCCGCGGCCAGGCTGCCGCAGCGGGTGATTTCGAGGAAGGTGCGTGCCAGTTCGATGTCCATGAAGCCCCCGGGGATGAATGGGGGGCAGTGTAAAGGAATGCGGTCAAACCTGTGGGAGCTGGCTTGCTCGCGAAGGCGGCCTGGCAGTCAACACAGTTGGATGGTGTACATATCCATTGCTGCGGTAACGGCCACTTAGGGTTCCGCCCTGACGGCGGCTCACTTTCGAAAAGCCGGAATGCCGGCCCAGACAAAAGTAAGCAAAGCGCTCTTGCCCCACCACTCGGCACCTCGCTTAGGCTCGGTGTGCCCGTAATTCGCCAGTGATTTGGGGGGCCGCCGCCACGCGCCATCCATGGCGCGGGGCGGCTAAACCGGCATCCCTGCCGGTTTAGCCCCCAAATCCCTGTCGAATTCCGGCCAGCGTGGTTTAACGGGGCGCCTGAGATCAAGATCAAAAGCAGATCAAGAGCAAGATCAAGAGCGGCTCGCTTCGCATCGTGGTTACCGTTGGCTGCTACAACCTACAAAATTGCGTAGAAGCTGCGACGGCGGTGTGTCAGAGGCCAATGTGCTGACTGAACCAGCGCTATCGCAGGCAAGCCAGCTCCCACAGTTGCGGGTATTTCAGGTCGGGCTTCTCGGTGTGTGCAAGTGCGCTATGGGGAATGCTTGTGCATACGCGTGACACACCCTCAACACCTGCTCATCGGCAAACCGCGCGCCCACCACATGCAAGCCCACCGGCAAGCCATTTGCCGCCAACCCACAGGGCACTGACGCCGCCGGTTGCTGGGTGAGGTTGAACGGGTAGGTGAACGGCGTCCATTCCATCCACTCAGTCATTCCCGAATCCGGCGGTACGTTGTGCCCGGCTTCGAACGCGGTGATCGGCATCATCGGTGACACCAACACATCGTAATGCTCATGGAAGGCTGCCATCCGTGCAACCAGCGCCGCCCGGGCTTCCAGGGCTGCGTTGAAATCGCCCAGGCTCAAGCGCTCGCCCCGTTGCGCAATGCGTAGCAGCCCAGGGTCCAGCAGTTGCTTTTGCGCCTCGCTCATCGTGCCGGTCAGGCGAGCGGCACCGGCGGCCCACAAGGTGCTGAAGACGTCCAATGGGTCGCTGAAACCGGGGTCGATCTGTTCGACATGGGCGCCCAGTTGCACCAGGCCCTGCACAGCCTGATCCACCACCTGGGCGACTTGCGGGTCGACTTTCACATAGCCGAACGTGGGGCTATAGGCGATACGCAACCCTTTCAAGTCCGTCCCTGGAACGAGCCAGGGCGTGGTTCGCGGCGCGCCGATCAAGCCGTCCCGTGCATCCGGTCGCGCCACGGCTTGCAGCATCAGCACACTGTCTTCCACGGTGCGCGTCATCGGCCCCAGGTGCGACAGGATCGTCATGGAGCTGGCCGGCCATTGCGGCACATAGCCGAAGGTCGGCTTGATCCCGAAGGTGCCGGTAAACGCACAGGGAATACGGATCGAGCCGCCGGCGTCGCTGCCCTGGTGCAGCACGCCCAGGTTCAACGCCGCTGCCGCACCGGCGCCCCCGGACGAGCCACCGGCGGTGGTGCGCGTGTCCCACGGGTTGCGGGTGATGCCGTACAGCGGGTTGTCGGTGACGCCTTTCCAGCCGAATTCCGGGGTGGTTGTCTTGCCCAGCAGCACCGCGCCGGCCTTGCGCATGAAGGCCGAGAAGGGCGCGTCCACGTCCCACGGACCCTCGGCACTGGAGGTGCGTGAGCCTTTGCGCGTGGGCATACCGACTGTCAGCGTGAGGTCCTTGATCGACGCCGGCACGCCATCCAGGGCGCCGCAAGGTTCGCCCTTGAACCAGCGTTGTTCCGACGCCCGCGCAGCGTCCAGGGCGGCTTGCGGGTCGACATGGCAGTAAGCATTCACCACCGGGTTGTAGCGCTCGATGCGCAGCAACGCGTCTTCGGTGACCTCCACGGGCGACAAGGTCTTGTCACGAAAGTGTTGCAGCAGTTGCACCGCCGTCAATTGGCCGATCTCACTCATGCTTGAACTCCCTGCGCCGCGTTGACCATGGCGCGCAGCAACACCGCGCAGCCTGCGGCCAGATCATCCGGCGCGGCGTTTTCGATTTCGTTGTGGCTGATGCCGCCTTCGCACGGCACAAAGATCATCCCGGCCGGGCCCAGTTCAGCAACGAAGATCGCGTCATGCCCGGCGCCGCTGACAATGTCCATATGGCTCAAGCCCAATGCCTGGGCAGCCTCGCGCACGGCATTGACGCAGGCCGGGTGGAAGTCCAGCGGCGGGAAGTCGGCAGTCGGCGTCAGTTCAAACGTCAAGCCGTGGCGGGCGGCCGCGTCTTCGATCACTGCGCGCACTTCATCGACCATGGCTTTCAGCTTGTCGGCGTGCAGGTGACGCAGGTCGATGGTCATGTGCACCTGGCCGGGGATCACGTTGCGCGAGCCAGGGTGCAGGTTAAGGCAGCCGACGGTGCCGCAGGCGTGAGGCTGATGCTGATGGGCGATACGGTTGACCGCGCTGACCACCTCGGCAGCGCCCACCAGGGCATCCTTGCGCAGGTGCATGGGCGTAGGGCCCGCATGCGCCTCGACGCCGGTGAGGGTCAGGTCGAACCACTTCTGGCCCAGGCAGCCCATCACAACCCCCAGGGTAATCGCCTGGTCCTCCAACACCGGGCCTTGCTCGATATGCGCCTCGAAATAAGCGCCTACCGGATGGCCCAGCACCGCACGCGAACCGGCATAGCCGATGCGCTGCAATTCGCTGCCTACCGACAGGCCCTGGTCGTCGCGCTTGTCGAGAGTCTCCTGCAAGTCGAACTTCCCGGCAAATACCCCGGAGCCCATCATGCACGGCGGGAAGCGCGAGCCTTCTTCGTTGGTCCACACCACCACTTCGATGGGTGCCTGGGTTTCAATCTGCAAGTCATTGAGCGTGCGGATCACTTCCAGCCCGGCCATTACCCCGTAGCAACCGTCGAACTTGCCGCCGGTGGGCTGGGTGTCGATATGGCTGCCGGTCATGACTGGGGGCAGGGCGGGGTTGCGTCCAGGGCGCCGCGCGAAAATATTGCCGATGGCATCCACACTGATGCTGCACCCGGCGGCCTCGCACCACTGCACAAACAGGTCGCGGGCCTGGCGGTCCAGGTCGGTGAGGGCCAGGCGACACACGCCGCCCTTGGCCGTGGCGCCGAGCCGGGCCAGGTCCATCAGTGACTGCCACAAGCGGTCGCGGTTGATCAGCGGGGCATTGCTCTGGAGCGGTTGCGCAAGACTGTTCATCAGGAATCTCCACTCAGGCACTCAAGGCCAGGTAACGGTTTTTGATCGTCGGGGCGGCGCGGAAGTCAGCGGCGCTGCCCTCGTACACCACGCGGCCCTGTTCGAGCACGTAATGGCGGTCGGCGAGCTTGTCGCAGACCATCAGGTTCTGTTCCACCAGCAACACCGGCAGGCCCTCATCCTTGACCTTGCGCAGGATCTTCACCAGCTCGTCGACGATCACCGGGGCCAGGCCTTCAGTGGGTTCGTCGAGGATCAGCAGCTTGGGGTCGTTAAGCAGGGCGCGGGCGATGGCCAGCATCTGCTGTTCGCCGCCGGACAACGCATGGCCGGCGTTTTTGCGCCGCTCCTTGAGGCGCGGGAACATGGCGTATACGTCTTCCAGTTGCCAGCGGCTGTGCTTGCGGGCAGCGATGCGCAAGTTTTCCTCCACCGTCAGCAGGCGGAAAATCCCGCGGTTTTCCGGCACCAGCGCCAAGCCCTGGCGCGCAATTTCAAAGATCTTTTGCCCTACCAACGCCTGGCCGTTGAAGTGGATCTGACCCTGGCGCGGGCAGATGATGCCGAGGATGCTGCGCAGGGTGGTGGTCTTGCCGGCACCGTTACGGCCGAGCAGGGTCACCAGTTCGCCAGGGTTGACGCTCAGCGACACGCCCTCAAGCACATGGCTTTTGTCGTAGTAGGAATGGATATTCTCGACGATCAGCATCAGGCAGCCTCCCCAAGATAGGCAGTACGCACACGTTCATCGGCGCGCACGAACTCCGGCGTGCCTTCCACCAGGATCTGCCCATGGCTCATCACCGTGATGCGCTGGCTGATGGACATGACGATGCTCATGTTGTGTTCGATCAACAGCACCGTATGGTCGCGCCCAAGGTCGCTGATCAGTTGGGTCATGATCGGAATATCGTCGATGCCCATGCCCGAGGTGGGCTCGTCGAGCATCAACAGTTTGGGTTTGGAGCAGATCGACATGCCCACCTCCAGCACCCGTTGCTGGCCGTGGGACAACTCACCGGCCAGGGTGTCGGCGCGTGCCGTGAGTTGCAGGCGTTCCAGCACCTGGTCGGCCATCTCCAGGTGTTCGCGCTGGCTGTCCACCCGACGCCAGAAGTTCAAGGCACGCGAGCCATCGCGGCCCTGGGCGGCCAGGCGCAGGTTTTCGCGCACGCTGAGGTTCTGGAACAGGCTGGTGAGTTGGAACGAGCGCGCCATGCCCAGGCCGACGCGGCCGTGGGCGGGCTTGCGCATCAGGTTCTTGCCGTCGAAATGGATCGCCCCGGCGGTGGCCTGGCGTTCACCCGTCAGGCAGTGGAACAGGCTGGTCTTGCCCGCGCCGTTGGGGCCGATGATGGTGTGGATGGTGCCGGCTTCGACCTTGAGGTTGACGCCATTGACCGCATGGAACGCGCCGTAGGCCAGCTCCAGGTTCTGGGTTTCCAGCAAGATACTCATAGCCCGTCCTCCTTGGCGACGACCGCGGGTTTGCGCGTGCCGCGCACCTTCTCGAACAGCGACGCGAGGCCGCCCCACAAACCGCCGCGCATGAAGATCACCACCAGGATCAGGATCACCCCCTGCCACAGGTCGGAAAGGAAGTCGCCCAGCAGCACGATGGAGCCGGCGCCCAGCAGCGAGCCGAACAGCGAGCCGGTGCCGCCGACGATGGTCATGATCAGGATGTTCTCGGACATTGCCAGGTCGATATTCGACAGCGGCACAAAGTGCAGCAGCATGGCGTACAACGCCCCGGCAATCCCGGTGACCGCACCGGACAGCACGAACACCAGGATCTTGAAGTGGCGCGTGTCGTAGCCGATGGCCGAGGCGCGGGTTTCGTTCTCGCGGATCGCCATC
Organism: Pseudomonas sp. MF6767; assembly: GCF_016405475.1. Taxonomy (NCBI): domain Bacteria; kingdom Pseudomonadati; phylum Pseudomonadota; class Gammaproteobacteria; order Pseudomonadales; family Pseudomonadaceae; genus Pseudomonas; species Pseudomonas sp. MF6767. The sequence continues at coordinate 48,563 of NZ_JAEKCY010000006.1, forward strand.
AGCGTGCTGCCAAACGGCGAAGCGATGACCCGGCGTGCGCCGATGAAGATCAGCAGGAACAGCACCGCGACAAAACCATAGAAGGCACGGGCATCGGCCAGGGACAGCAGCACGGTGTCGCCCACACGAATTTCCGGGCGCGGTACGCTGAGCAGGCCGTTGTCGCCGCCGGTCCAGTCGCTCAGGGTGTAGGCGACGAAGTACGCCATCTGGCTGAACGCCAACGTGAGCATCACGAAGTAAATGCCCGTGCGCCGAATCGCCAGGGCGCCCACCAGCAGCGCCAGGAAACCACCGGCAATCGCCGCGCCCAGCAACGCGGTGAACAGGCCCAGTTGCAGGTGGATCATCAACAGCGCCGCACAATAAGCACCGGCACCAAAGAAGATGCCTTGGCCGAAGGACAGCAGCCCGGTGTAGCCCAGCAGCAGGTTGCAAGCCAGGGCGGCCATGGCAAAGATCAGGATCTCGGTGGCCAGGGTCGCCGAGGGCAACACCAACGGCAGGCCGATCAGCACGGCCAACACCCACAGCAACATGGCTCTGGATTGGGTCTTGGCAAACGGCAGGGGATTTTTATCGCTCATGTCAGGCTCTCCCGAACAGGCCATAAGGGCGTACCAGAATCACCACGGCCATGGCGCCGTAGATCATCAGGCTCGCACCCTGGGGCCAGAGTGTGGTCATCAGGCTTTGCACCACGCCCACCAGCAAACCGCCGACCAGCGCACCGCTGAACGAGCCCATGCCGCCGATCACCACCACCACGAAGGCGATGCCCAGAATCTCCGGGCCGACAAAGGGCTGGGCGCCGCGCAAGGGCGCAAACAACACCCCAGCGACACCGGCCAGGGCGACACCAAGGGCGAAGGTCATGGAGAACAGGCGGAAAATATTGGTGCCCAGTAGCGACACGGTTTCGGTGCTTTCACTGCCAGCGCGCACCAGAGCACCGAAGCGCGTACGTTCCAGCAGCAGCCACAGGCCCAGGCCCACCAGCCCGGAAAATACGATAAGGAACAGGCGGTAGTAGGGGTAGACGAAATCACCCACCACCAGCACGCCGCGCAACAGTTCCGGCACGGCGACGCTTTTGCCCACCGGGCCCCAGATCATCACGCTGGCTTCCTGGATGATCAGGGCGATCCCCAGGGTCACCAGAATCTGGAACATGTGTGGCAAGTGGTAGATGCGCTGGATCAGCAAGCGCTCGATCACCCAGGCCAGTGCGGCCACCACCAGCGGCGCGATCAGCAGCGCCAGCCAGAAGTTGCCGGTGAGGCTCACCGCGGTGTAGCAGATGTAGGCGCCGAGCAGGAAAAACGCGCCGTGGGCGAAGTTGACGAAGTTGAGCAGGCCGAAAATGATCGTCAGCCCCACTGCGATCAGGAAGTAGATCATCCCCAGCCCAAGGCCGTTGAGAATCTGGAACAGGTACAAATTAAGCATGCAGGCACCCTCCGCAGACGGCCGCTTGCACGGCCCTGCGCGACAAAAGTTAAGCGGTCAGCCGAGCGTGCAGCCCGTCGCCTCGACTGCGGGGAACGATTGGCCAGCGCTGAGCACTTTGGCCAGGTCGTCCTTGTCGGCCATGTCGCCGCTGGCCTTGCCGATCAGCAGGTAGTAGTCCTTGATCACCTGGTGGTCGCCGGCGCGGATCGACTCCTTGCCGGTCGGGCCTTCGTAGCTCAAGCCTTGCAGAGCCTTGGCCACGGTCGGGCCATCGAAGCTGCCGGTGGCAATGATGGTGTCGAGCATGACTTTGGTGCTGATGTAGTCGGCGGCCAGCGGGTAGGTGGGGTTGATGCCGTACTGGGCCTGGGTCAGCTTGACCAGTTCACGGTTGAGCGGGGTGTCGACCTGGTGCCAGTACTGTGCGCCGAGGTACACGCCCTCGAGCACATCGCTGCCCAGTTCCTGGAACTGATCCAGGCCGGCAGACCACACCAGCAGCACCTTCATGCGCTCCTTGATGCCGAAGTTCACGGCCTGGCGCAGGGTGTTGGACGATTGGCTGCCAAAGTTGAGCAGCACCAGCACATCGGGCTTGGTGGAAATGGCGTTGGTCAGGTAGCCGGAGAATTCCTGTTCCTGCAGCGAGTGGTAGCTGTTGCCCACGTGTTCCAGGCCATGCTCCTTGAGCACGTTTCTGGCGCCTTCGAGCAAGGCTTCGCCGAATACGTATTGCGGGGTGATGGTGTACCAGCGCTTGGCGTCCGGCAGCAGCTTGATCAGCGGCACCATGGTTTCGCGTATCGCGCCGTAGGTGGGCACCGACCAGCGGAAGGTCGCCTTGTTGCAGTCCTTGCCTGTCACTTCATCGGCGCCCACCGGGGTCATGAACACGCCGCCGACCTTGTCCACTTCCTTGGCCACTGCCAGCGCGGAAGATGACAGCGTGCATCCCTGGAAGAACCGTGCGCCGTCCTGCGCGATGGCCTCCTGCACCTTGCGCACTGCCTTGCCGGCGTTGCCTTCGGTGTCGATGACCTTGTAGTTCAGTGGGCGGCCGAGCAATTGGGCGTGTTGCTGCACCGCCAGGCGCGAACCCATGTCGGCAAATTTGCCATAGCTGGCAAAGGCGCCAGACATGGACTTGAGGCCGTAAAAGGTAAAGGGCTCGGCGGCGAATGCCGAACGCACGCTCAGCGGAAGGCTGAGGGCGGCGGCCGCGGTGAGGCTGGCTTTCAATAACGTACGACGCTGCATGGGGTGACTCCCTGGTTTAGTTATTGGCAGGAGCGGCAAGGGCGATACGGTGGAGCAAGGGCCTGTGGGCAGGCTTGTTATTGGATAACTCGATTTCGCGGGTGAACGGGGTCAACTGTGGGAGCTGGCTTGCCTGCGATGGCATCGACTCGGTCCCCTGTAACACCGAGGCGCCCGCATCGCAGGCAAGCCAGCTCCCACATTGATCGGGTTCCCACATTGGATTGTTGGCGTGTTTAAGGGTGGTCGAACTCCAAGAGGAAATGCGGGCTCACTTGGCCTTCCAGCGCGGTCATATGGTGTTCGGCATCGCACATGTGTTCATGCATCAAGCTGCGCACCGCGCTTTCGTCCCCGGCGCGAAAGGCGATCAGCAGTTGCTTGTGATAGTCGAGGTTGGCCGCGTCGAACTGCTTGCGTTTGGGCTTGTAGGCTTTTTTCAGCACCACCAGGTCGCGCAGCAAGTCATTGAGAAACTGCGCCATGAAGCTCAGCAGCGGGTTGGGGCAGGCCCGGGCCAGCAGGTTGTGGAACTCCAGTTCCGCCAGGCGCTGTTCGCGCTGGCCGGCTTCGCTGTCTTCAGGGGCGCTGCAAAAATCCACATTGGCTTGCAGGGCGGTGTAATCGTTTTCGCTCAAACGCCCGAGCACCGACACCGCCAATTCCACTTCGATGACCTTGCGCAGTTGGTAGACCTGCTCGCCGTCCAAGTGCTGGAAGTGCAGGTAATTGCGCAAGGCGCGGCTGGCCGGCTCGGTGCCGGCCTGATTCAAGTAAGCCCCGCCGCTGGGGCCGGTGCGCGTGCTCACCAGGCCCTCCACTTCCAACGCCTTGAGCGCTTCGCGTGCCGAACCCTTGGAACACTGGAAGCTTTCCATCAGCTCGCGTTCGGTGGGCAGGCGGTCGCCGGGCTTCAAGGCGTCGGTGACGATCGAGCGCTTGACCGACTCGACAATCACATCGGACAGCTTCTGGCGTTTGCGGCGTAGCGGGCGAGTCAGCATGGCGGTGATTTATCGTATTAATGCGGATAAATAGCACTTAATAACGATTGGGGAAGTGCGTCAACGCAGGCTGTCGTTTTTGGTGGCAAGAGGTCGTAAATGCGTGGGCTACTTACTCCCAGGCGCTGAGGTCGAGACAGCGCGTGGACGCCGGCGGTTGTCTACCATAGGCGAGAAAATCCCCCAGCCAGCGGTTGACGCAGCCGTCGGCGCCTGCGCGCGCCGACTCCTTGAGCAAGAGTTGCTCGACACCGGTGGCGACTGCTTCGCCAGGCTCGGCATTGATCAGCACCATGCGCCCGACACGCTCGGGAAACAGCGTGCCGTAGCGGCTGCCGAGGCGGGTGGCAGCGGCGTTGCCCAGGTAGTTGAGGCGCGCCTCGTCAAGTTGCCCGCGCACGAACTCCATGTCCCGCGCGGCCTGTTCCACGGCATTGCCCTCGCGCAGGTCGCGGGCGCTCAGCTCGATGACGTCATACCGGTCGACCAGGGTGCGATAGGCCTGGGTGGCAAGCGACTCCCAGCGGCTGGCGAGGTGAAGAACGAAAGGCGCGTCCTGGGCCTGGAGGGGTTCGCCGGCCTGGATGAACACGACACCTTCACGGTTGAGCGGTTGCCGTGCGCCTACCCGTGTCACGCTCAAGCTTAGGCGGCCGCGCTGGGGTGCGGCATGGTCGCGGGGGACGTTGACCAGGCCGCATTGGGTGCGGCCAACCACTTGCGGGTTCAAGTGCGCCGTCGTGGTGAGGGGGCAGTCCAGCAGCCAGTCGATTGCGGTGGGGGCGATCAAGGGCTTGGCCAGCGCCAGGTTCGGTATCAACCAGCAGCCAATGCAGGCCAGGCCTTTTACAACAACGCTGGGTTTCATCATGAGGTCCCGGGCTTCCGTGTGATAACGGCTTTTTTACCAAGGACCTTGAGGTGGAGAATGTAGGGTGAAGAAACAACTCGTGTATGAAATATGAGTTTCGTTTATCAGATGTTGGTTTTCCAGCCACCGCCTAATGCCTTGTACAGGGCGATGCTGGCTTGTAGGCGCGACAGGCGTAGTAGCACGCTCTGGTCCTGGGCGCTGTACAAAGTGCGCTGGGTTTCCAGCACCGTGAGCAGGTCTTCGGCACCGGCTTCGTAGCGGCTCTGGGCAATCTGAAACGCGGCCTGCGCCTGTTGCAGCTCCTCGCTTTGCCACTGGCGTTGCTGGTCAAGGCGGGTGATGCTGCTGAGGGCTTTTTCCACATCGGCAAAGCCATTGATGATTGCCCCGCGGTAGCTTTGCAGCAGTTCATCCTGGCGTGCCCGAGCCTTGTCGCGCTCGGCGCTCAGCCGGCCATTGTTGAAGATTGGCGCCATCAGGCCCGAGGTCAGGGTGTAGAAGGGGCTGCGCAAGACCTCTTGGGCCTTGTATGCGCCAGAGCCGAGGGTCGCGCCCAATGTCACTGAAGGCAGCATCGCTGCACGGGCCACCGTGACGTCGGCACGGGCCGCTGCCAACTGGGCCTCGGCCTGGGCGAGGTCGGGGCGCCGGCTCAATAACTGGCTCGGTACACCGGGCCCGATACTCGGCCAGGTCAATGCCTGGAAGGGTTCAGCGCCCAGGTCCAGGGCCTGTACGGGTTGACCAAGCAAGGCGGCCAAAGTGATTTGCGACTCTTCGACCGATTGCTGGATCAGCGGCAATTGCCGTTGCTGGGTGGCCACCAGGCTCTTCTGTTGAGCCAGTTCCAGGGCCGTGGCGGAACCGGCGTCGTGGCGGGTCTGTACCAGGTTCAGCACATTGCGCGCATTCGCCAGGTTGAGCTCGGCAATCTGCAGGCGCTGGCGTGCGGCCAGGGTTTGCGCGTAGCGGTCGGCGACATTGCTGAGCAGGGTCAGCTCCACGTTGGCCTGAGCGAACTCACTGGCGTGCAGGCTCTGCACGGCGCTGTCGCGCGCAGCGGCGCGGCCCCCCCAGAAGTCGATTTCATAGCTGGCGGTGAGGCTGGCGTCATAGCTGTTGACGGTCCGATTGCTTTCGGTGGCGTCCAGGTCCGAGTTGCCGCTGCCGCGCAACAGTCTTTGCCGGCTGGCGGTGAGGTTGAACTTCAGCTCCGGCAGCAGCGGCGCGCCAGCAATCACCGCCGTGGCCTGGGCCTGACGGACCCGCGCCATGGCGGCCGCTACGTCGAAACTGTCACGACGGGCCTGGTCGATCAGGCGGTTCAACGCCGGGCTGCCAAACTGCGTCCACCAGCGCTGGTTGATGGCTTGGGTCGCTTCGCGTTCTGCATAGTGCCAGGCGGCGGGCGTGGCGAGGCCGCTGTCGATGGCCGGCGGGTTAGCGCCACAGGCCGTGAGCAACAGGCACACACTGAACGCTGACAGTCGTGGAGTGAGAGATCGTTTATTCACTGGTCAACGCCTTAACCGGATCGAGCCGGGCAGCTTTACGGGCCGGCATAAAGCCGAATACGACGCCGGTCACCAGCGCACAGCCAAACGCGCCGAGCACCGCCACCAGGGAAAACTGCACCGCCACTTCAGCCAGCACCAGCACGCCGCCTACCAGCAATGCCAGGGCAATACCGAACAGGCCGCCGACCACCGAGAGCATCACCGCCTCGGTGAGGAACTGGCGCAGGATGTCGCGCTGGCGCGCCCCGGTGGCCATACGGATGCCGATTTCACGGGTGCGTTCGCGCACGGTCATCAACATGATATTCATCACGCCGATGCCGCCCACCAGCAGGGAGATCGCCGCAATCGAGCCGAGCATCAGCGACAGGGTGTTCTGGGTGCGGGCTTCGGCCTGAATCATCGCGGCATTGTTGGTCAGCTCGTAGTCGCGCTTGCCGTTGTGCAGCTTCAGCATCAACTGGTCGATGGCGCGTTCGGCTTCATGCACCTTGCGTGCATCGGTGGTGGCAATCGCCACGTATTCGGGGTTGTAGCTGCCGAACAGGCGGACACTGGCGGCGCTGTAGGGAATGGCGACACGGTCGTCACTGTCCTTGTTGCCGGAGCTGGAGCCTTTTTCCGCGAGCACGCCGACCACCTGGAAGGGGACGTTCTCGATCAGGATGTACTGGCCGATAGGGCTGGCCACGTCCTTGAACAATTTTTGGCGGATGCGCGCGCCGATCACGGCGACCGTGGCGGCGGCGCGTTCGTCGGCCTCGGTGAAGTAGCTGCCCTCGACCACCGGCCAGTTGAAGATCTCCGGGAAGTTGGTGTCGTTGCCCCCCACGTAAGCCATGTAGTCGACGTTGCCGAAGCGCACTCCCGCGTCGGTGCCGTTGACCGGCATGATGCGCTTGACCTGAGGCAGCGTCGCCAGGGCCGCGACATCGTTGAGGGACACGATACCCAGCGGCGTACGCGGGTTGGGCGAAGATCCGCTGAGGTAGATGATATTGGAGCCGAATGCGCCCATCTGCGCCATGACCTGGCGCTTGCTGCCTTCGCCCACTGCCAGCATCACCACCACCGACGCGACGCCGATGATGATGCCCAACAGCGTCAGCGCCGTGCGAAAACGGTTGATCCACATCACCCGCCAGGCGGCCTGCACGGCATCCAGCAATTCGGCTTTCCAGGCACCATTGTGCTCGGCGCCGTCGACCAGGCGTTGGCGCAGGTCCACGGCGTGCAAGGCGCCGGCCGCCACGCTGGGTGTGGCCGCGCGGGTGTCAGCCGAATCGCTGATGATCTGGCCGTCGCGAATCTCGATGATGCGGTTGGCTCGCGCCGCCACTTCACGGTCGTGGGTAATCAGAATGACCACATGGCCCTGGCTCGCCAGTTCGTCGAGCAAGGCCATGACCTCGGCGCCGCTATGGCTGTCGAGGGCGCCGGTGGGTTCGTCGGCGAGGATGATATGGCCGCCGTTCATCAGGGCGCGGGCGATGGACACCCGTTGCTGTTGCCCACCCGACAGCTGGTGCGGCCGATTGCCGGTGCGCTCGGCCAGGCCCAGGCGGGTGAGCAGGGCGCTGGCGCGGGCATGGCGTTCGGCGGCGCTGATGCCGGCATAGATCGCCGGCATCTCGACGTTTTCCTGGGCGGAGCCTGAGGGAATCAAGTGGTAGCCCTGAAACACAAAACCGAAGGCTTCGCGGCGTAGCCAGGCCAGTTCGTCGCTGCCCAGGTGGGCGACGTTTTCCCCGGCGAACAGGTAGTCGCCCTCGGTGGGGCGGTCGAGGCAGCCGAGGATGTTCATCAGCGTCGATTTACCCGAGCCCGACGCGCCGACAATGGCGACGAACTCGCCGGCATGGATCGACAGGTCGATGCCGCGCAACACATCGACCTGCGGGCTGTCGCCGCCGCCGTAGGATTTGCGGATGCCTTTGAGTTCAATCAGGGGCGTGGTCATTTCAGCCCCCATGGTTATCAACCGGGCCGATCAACAGGTGGTCGCCCTCGTTCAACCCCTCGAGCACTTCCACCCGCAGGCGGTCGCTGATGCCCAGGCGCACTTCACGGTCTTCGATGGCTCCGTTTTTGGCAACCACCCGGGCGATTTGCGCTGCGGAGCCGGGCACGCTTTGCAAGGCGGCGACGGGTACGGAGAGGGCGTCCTTGACTTGGCTGGCGACGAAAAAGACCTGGGTGGTCATCTCGGCCATCAGCGCGTTGTCGGCGTTGTCCACGTCCAGCAGCACCGTGTACAGCACCACTCGGCCAGTGCCGCTCTTGCTGGTGCTGCTCGGGCTGCCGCTGCCCTGGGTTTCGTTCAAGGGTTTGGGCGGGATCGGCAGGATCTGGCGCACGGTGCTGGTCCAGCGCCGGCTGCCACCGCTCAGAGTGGTGAAATACGCGCTCATGCCGGGTTTGACATGGCCGATGTCGGCTTCGGAGACTTCCGCCCACACCGTCATGGGCGACAGCTTGGCGATGCGCAGGATCAGCGGCGTTTGCTGTTGCGCGTTGAGGGTCTGGCCGACGCGTGCATCCACGGCCACCACGGTACCGGTCATTGGCGCGTAGATGCGCGTGTAGCCCAACTCGGCTTCATCGCTGCGCAGGCTGGCCTGGGCCTGGCGGATCTGTGCCTGGAACATCTGCACCCGCGCCTGGGTCGCGCTGAGTTCCGCCTTGGCGGTCTGCACGTCTTCCTCGCGGGTGGCGTTGCCGGCACTCAGGCGCTGCTGACGCTGGTACTTCTGATGGGCCAGTTGGTGCTGGGCTTTCTGCTCCTGCAACTGGGCCTGCAGGTTTTCGATGGCATAGCGGCTGGCGTCGAGCTTGGCTTTTTGCGTGGCGGGGTCGATCTCCACCAGCAATTGGCCCTCTTGGACCTGGTCACCGGCCTCGACGTGGATCTTGCGGATCTGCCCGGAGGCTTGGGCGCCGACGTCTACGTAACGTCGCGGTTGCAGGGTGCCCAGGGCGGTGACGCTGTTTTCGATGTCGGCGCGGGTCACGGTGACGGTGGCCAGGGCGTCGCGGCCCGGCGTCAGGCCCTGCCAGGTGGCAAACGCAACGATGGGAATCAGGCACGCCACCACAAGCAGGGCGCGTCGGGCAGGTCGAGGGCGTTTCATGGGTAGCTTCCAGCCAGGAAAGTTCGGGGCGCAGTCGCGCAGAGCTGACAGGTAAACGAGGAAAATGCCCCGGAATTTAGGCTGTTACATAAGTAGTTACAGCGCGAATTGCGAAAAAAACCGACCGCTGATGAGAGAGTTCTTTAAAAGTAGATGAGAATTACTATAAATTGCACACACTCAAACTGCCATCATCGGTGATGGCAAAACCGCCAATGATTGCGGGCGCATCCAGGTAAGGGGATGCGCTCTTGGGTTTTTCGCGAGCAAGCTCGCTCCTACAGGGGGCTGGGTGTCGTTTGTACCAAGGCCGTGGGTCAGGAGTCATGTTGGAAAACTACTATCGCGAGCTGGTGTGTTTCCTCAACGCCAAGCTGGGCAACCGTCAGGTGGCCGAAGATGTGGTGCATGACGCTTATGTGCGGGTGCTCGAGCGCGCAAGCGACACCCCGATCGAACAGCCCCGCGCTTTTCTGTACCGCACCGCCTTGAACCTGGTGATCGACGGCCATCGGCGTAATGCCTTGCGTCAGTCCGAGCCTCTTGAGGTGCTGGACAACGAAGAGCGCTTCGCCGCCTGTTCCCCCCACGCCAGCCACCACCAGGGCCAGCGCCTGGAGATGCTCGAGCGCGCCTTGGCCGAGCTGCCGGCGGCCTGTCGCGACAGTTTCCTGTTGCGCAAACTCGAAGGCCTGTCCCATCTGCAAATCGCTGAACGCCTGAACATTTCCCGCAGCCTGGTGGAAAAACACATCGTCAACGCGATGAAGCACTGCCGGGTGCGCATGCGCGAGTGGGAAGCGCACTGATCGGCTGTTAGTTAAATTTTATTTCACTGTCCTCGTTTCCTATCAACACACGGCCTGTTGTTCAGGCCATGAAGGTATTCCCGCCCCACCGCCATGGGGCTTATCCAGAGGACACTGGAATGACACAGGCAATTGCTTCGCCCGCGGTTCATGACCTGATCGGGATCGGTTTCGGCCCTTCGAACCTGGCGCTGGCCATCGCCCTGCAGGAGCGTGAAAAGGCCCAGGGCAAGCTGGACGTGCTGTTTCTCGACAAACAAGCCGACTACCGCTGGCACGGCAATACCCTGGTGACCCAGAGTGAACTGCAGATTTCCTTCCTCAAGGATTTGGTGACCCTGCGCAACCCCACCAGCCCGTACTCCTTCGTCAACTACCTCAAGGCCCACGACCGCCTGGTGGACTTCATCAACCTGGGCACCTTTTACCCTTGCCGCATGGAGTACAACGACTACCTGCGCTGGGTGGCGGGGCAGTTCCAGGCCCAGGCCAACTACGGCGAGGAAGTGCTGGCCATCGAGCCGATCCTGCATCAGCAACAGGTCGAGGCGTTGCGCGTGATCTCCCGTGATGCCCAAGGCGAGCAGCATGTGCGCACCACCCGTTCGGTGGTGGTCAGCGCCGGCGGCACACCGCGCATCCCCGAGGCATTCAAGGCGCTCAAGGGCGATAGCCGGGTGTTTCACCATTCCCAGTACCTGGAGCGCATGGCCAGCCAGCCGTGCGTAGACGGCAAGCCGATGCGCATCGCCGTGATCGGCGGCGGCCAGAGCGCGGCAGAAGCTTTTATCGACCTCAATGACAGCTTCCCGTCGGTGCAGGTCGACATGATCCTGCGCGGTTCGGCGCTCAAACCGGCCGACGACAGCCCGTTCGTCAACGAAGTGTTCTCGCCGGCCTTTACTGACCTGGTGTTCCAGCAAGTCGGTGCCGAGCGTGAGCGTTTGGTCGCCGAATACCAGAACACCAACTACTCGGTAGTGGACCTGGACCTGATCGAGCGAATCTACGGGATTTTCTACCGCCAGAAAGTCTCCGGCATCGCCCGCCAGGCGTTCCGCACCCTGACCGTAGTGGAGAAGGCCACCCCAGGCCCGCTGGGTATCGAACTGGCCCTGCGCAATAGCGCCACCGGCGAAACCAGCCTCAACCATTACGACGCGGTAATCCTGGCCACCGGCTACGAGCGCCAGATGCACCGTGAACTGCTGGCGCCGCTGCAAGCCTACATGGGCGACTTCGAAGTGGCCCGCGACTACCGCATCGTCACCGACGAGCGCTGCAAGGCTGGCATCTACATCCAGGGCTTCAGCCAGGCCAGCCATGGCTTGAGCGATACCTTGCTGTCGGTGCTGCCGATTCGGGCGGATGAGATTGCGGCGTCGTTGTATGCGCTGGACCATCACCGTGGCAAGGCGCGTTCGGTGCAGGACTTGCTGCTGGCAACCGCCAGCTGACCGATCCCCTTATTGTGGCGAGGGAGCTTGCTCCCGTTCGGGTGCGCAGCGCCCGCAAGCTTTTGGGGCCGCTTCGCAGCCCAGCGGGAGCAAGCTCCCTCGCCACAAGAGCTCGCTCCTACAGACGGCACTTGTGACAAAGTGTGGCTATTGGTACTGTACAAAAAACCAGTATCGGTAGCCCTCCATGCAGTTGATCGAAAAACTCAGCATCCTCGCCGACGCCGCCAAGTACGACGCGTCCTGCGCCAGCAGTGGCGCGCCCAAGCGCAGTTCCGAGGGCAAGGCGGGGCTGGGTTCCACCAATGGCATGGGCATCTGCCACAGCTACACGCCCGATGGCCGTTGCGTGTCGTTGCTCAAGGTGTTGCTCACCAACTTCTGCCTCTACGACTGCCAATACTGCGTCAACCGCCGCTCCAGCGACGTGCCCCGTGCGCGCTTCAGCCCGGAGGAGGTGGTCACCCTGACCCTGGATTTCTACAAGCGCAATTGCGTCAGTGGGCTGTTCCTCAGTTCCGGCATCATCCGTTCGTCGGACTACACCATGGAGCAACTGGTGCGGGTCGCCAAACTGCTGCGCGAAGAGCATGACTTTCGCGGTTATATCCACCTCAAGACCATCCCCGATGCCGACCCGGCCCTGATCGCCGAGGCTGGCCGTTATGCCGATCGCCTCAGCGTGAATATCGAACTGCCCACCGACGCCAGCCTGCAAACCCTGGCGCCCGAGAAGCAGATCGGCTCGATCAAGCAGGCCATGCAGACCATCTACACCGGCGAACAGACGGTGCTCAACGAACCCCGCGCGCCACGTTTCGCTCCGGCCGGGCAGAGCACGCAGATGATCGTCGGCGCCGACGACACCGACGACAGCACCATCCTGCACGGTGCCGAGGCGTTGTACGGTAATTTCAAGCTGCGCCGCGTGTATTACTCGGCGTTCAGCCCCATCCCCAACAGCCCGAAAAGCGTACCCCTGGCCGCGCCGCCCTTGATGCGCGAGCACCGCTTGTACCAGGCTGATTTCCTGCTGCGCAGCTACGGTTTCAGCGCCAATGAGCTGTTCGCCGGCCCCGGTGACCTGGCACTGGATATCGACCCCAAGCTGGCCTGGGCCCTGGAGCATCGTGAGGTGTTCCCCCTGGACCTGAACCGCGCCGAGCCGACCCTGATCGCACGTATTCCCGGCATCGGCCTGCGCACCACCCAGCGCCTGGTCGACCTGCGCCGTGAACGCAAGATCCGCTTCGAAGACCTGGCGCGCATGCGCTGCGTGCTGGCCAAGGCCAAGCCGTTTTTCATCACCAGCGACTACCACCCGCAGCAGGCCGACAGCACCAGTGTGTTGTTGCGCGAACAATTGCGTGACCGTCCGCAGCCGCAACAGATGGGGCTGTGGGGATGATCAGCCTGGAGTGCGACAACCTGTTCAGTACCTGGCGCGAACAGGCCCGCTGGTTGCTCAGCCATCAGGTCGACCCCAGCCAGGTCAGTTGGGGCGAGGTGCAGGCGGCGGACCTGTTCGCTACCGATGAACTGATCCCACCAGGGATGGGGCCGTTTCAGGCGCGCATACCCAAGGCGTTGTTGCAATTGTTGGAGTCCGCTGCCTGTTATCACGGTGATCAGCGCTGGAGCCTGTTGTATGAAGTGCTGTGGCGGGTCAGCCATGGTGATCGCACGGCCATGCTCGCGGGTGACAAGCTTGGCAGCGAATTGCAGCGGCGCATCAAGCAAGTCAGCCGGGAAGCCCACCACTTGCATGCGTTTGTGCGCTTCATCGCGCTGCCGGACGGGGCCGGGCCGGAACTGCCGGAGTACGTGGCCTGGCATGAGCCGGCCCATGACATTCTCAAGAGCGCCAGCGAGCATTTTATCGGGCGCATGGGTCGCCATCGCTGGATGATCGCCACGCCCCTGGACGGGGTGTATTACGACGGCGAGCAATTGATTCATCAGCGCCAGTGCCCCGAGGCCTGGCAGCAACTGGCACAGAATGTTGAAGATCCCCACAGTGCGATGTGGTTGACCTACTACAGCCACATCTTCAACCCGGCGCGGCTGAACCCCAAGGTGATGGAAGGGCATTTACCCAGCCGCTTCTGGAAGAATTTGCCGGAGGGCAAGTTGATCCCGGGGCTGATCAGCGAGGCGCGTACGGGCAAGCAGAAGGATGGGCAGGCGAAGCTGGTGGGTGCCAAGCCAGGCAAAAGAATTGCAAACCCGGTCAATGTGGGAGCTGGCTTGCCTACGATAGCGGTCGACCCGTCAGATGTGGGGTGACTGATTGATCGTTCCCACGCTCTGCGTGGGAATGCCACCCTGGACGCTCCGCGTCTGCTCTTGAAGTTGTGACGCGGAGCGTCATTGGATGCATTCCCACGCAGAGCGTGGGAACGAGCTAGCTGGTTCAGGCCAGTTCGGTCGCGGTGTTCTTGACCACCGCCAACTCCGGATGCGCCACCAGCTTATCAATGTGCAACTCATCATTGTTCAACCAGGTCTCGGTCAGCACCCGGTAATGCTCCATATCCCGGCAGCGCATGCGCAGGCTGTAGTCGAACGGCCCGCTGATCAACTGGCATTCGAATACCTGCGGGCAGGCTTTCACGCAGGCTTCGAAGGCCTTTTGCGCCGAGCGCCCGCTTTGGTTGGACAGGGCCACCAGCACCAGCAGCGACAGCCCCGGTGAGACCATCTGCACATCGATGATCGCCCCATACCCACGGATCACCCCGCGTCGCTCCAGCTTGCGCACCCGTTCCAGGCAGGGCCTGGGGGTGAGGTGCACCAATGACGAGAGCTTTTCGTAGGTGATACGCCCCTGATGCCTGAGTACGTCGATGATCGCTTCGTCGATGCGATCCAGCGTAGGGGAAGAATGGGGTCCGTTGGCCTTGGTATCCATGAGTTCACTTCAAACGGTTGGAAAGAAATTGCTGCAAGCGTTCGCTGGTGGGATGGTCGAGGATCTCGGCGCCGCCGTGTTCTTCGACTCGGCCCTGATGCAGGAACAGTACTTGGCTGGACACCTGGCGGGCAAAGCCCATTTCGTGGGTGACCATCAGCATGGTACGACCTTCCTCGGCCAACGTCTGTATGACTTTAAGCACTTCTCCTACAAGCTCCGGGTCCAGGGCCGAGGTAGGTTCATCAAACAGGATGATCTCCGGCTCCATCGCCAGCGCCCGCGCAATCGCCACGCGCTGCTGCTGGCCGCCGGACAGGAACGCCGGATATTGGTCCGCCACGCGGCTCGGCAGGCCGACCTTGTCCAGGTACAGCCGCGCACGTTTCTCGGCTTCGGCGGCGCTCACGTTCAGCACCCGGCGCGGGGCCATGGTGATGTTTTCTAGCACGGTCATGTGGCTCCACAGGTTGAAGTGCTGGAACACCATGGCCAGGCGCGTGCGCAGGTTTTGCAGTTGCGCCTGGTGCGGCGCACGGGTGCCGGCGCGGCCTGGTTGCATTTCGATGCTGATGCCGTCCAGGGTGATCACCCCGGCGTCAGGCTGTTCCAGAAAGTTGATGCACCGCAGCATCGTGCTTTTGCCCGAGCCGCTGGCGCCGATCAGGCTGATCACGTCGCCCTGGCGTGCATTGAGGGACACGCCCTTGAGCACTTCGTGCTCGCCGTAGCGTTTATGGATACCTTCGACTTGCAGCTTGATGGCCGCCGTGGCGGTTTTGCCAACCGGTACATCCATTGGATAAGCGGCCAGGGCCTGCGCGGACTGATTCATGGGTTAGCCTCGGGTAGGAACAAGAAAGCGCATCCAGCGACGTTCGGCCAGCCTGAACAGGCCCACCAGTGCAAAGGACAGCAGCATGTAGAGCAGGGCGGCGATGCCGAAGGCCTGGAAGGTCAGGAACGTCTCGGCATTCGCATCGCGGGCGACCTTGAGGATGTCGGCGACGGTGGCGGTGAACGCCAGCGACGTGGCGTGCAGCATCAGGATCATTTCATTGCTGTAGGCCGGCAGGGCGCGACGCAATGCGGCGGGCACGATCACAAACAGGTTCAGCCGCCAGCCGTGCAGGCCATAGGCGCGTGCCGCTTCGATCTCGCCATGGGGAATGTTGCGGATTGCCCCGGCGAAGATTTCCACGGTGTAGGCGCAGGTGTTGAGCACAAACGCCAACAGCGTGCAGTTCAGCGCATTGCGGAAAAACTGGTTGAGCAGGGCGTTGTCCTGCACCACCTCCAGGCTGTACAGCCCGGTGTAGCAAATCAACAGTTGGATATACAGCGGCGTGCCGCGGAACAGGTAGGTGTAGACCTCCACCGGCCAGCGCAGCCAGAAATGCTCTGACACGCGTGCCAGCGCCAGGGGGATCGACAGGGCGAAGCCCAGTACCACCGAGATAATGAACAGCCACAAGGTCATGGCTACACCGGACAGGCCGCTGCCATCGCTGAACAGGTAGGCCAGGCCGTATTGCTGGAACAGTTCGATCATCGCGCCATCCCCTTGATGCCCAGGTTATAGCGCCGTTCCAGGCGCTTGAAGATGCGGTTGGAGAGGGTGGTAATCACCAGGTACACCAGGCCCGCGAGGATCAGGAAGTACAGCGGCTCGCTGGTGGACTTGCCCGCGTTCTGCGCGGCCTTGACCAGGTCTGACAGGCCGATGATCGACACCAGCGCCGTGGACTTGAGCAGCACCAGCCAGTTATTGCCCAGGCCCGGCAGGGCAAAGCGCATCAGTTGCGGGAACAGCACCAGGTGAAAGCGCTGCCAGCGGCTCAGGCCGTAGGCGGTGGCGGCTTCCAGTTGGCCGGCCGGCACGCTGAGGATCGCACCCCGGAAGTTCTCGGTGAAATACGCGCCGTAGATAAACCCCAGGGTGATCACCCCGGCGGTAAACGGGTCGATTTCAACGTAGTCCCAGCCGAACGCTTCGGTCAGGTCGTTGAGCCACAGTTGCAGGCTGTAGAAGATCAGCAGGATCAGCACCAAGTCCGGCACGCTGCGGATCAACGTGGTGTAGAGCGTGGCCGGCACGCGCAGCCATTTGACGCTGGAGAGTTTGGCGCCCGCGGCGACCAGGCCCAGGGTAAGGCTCAGGGCCAGGGCGAGGAACGCCAGCTTGAGCGTCATCCAGGCACCCTGGGCCAGCATGGGGCCGTAGCCTTGCAGGTTGAGGAGGTCGTTCATGGGGAAGATCTCGAAGGAGTGCACGGATTTACTGTGGGAACTGCTTGTTGTGGCGAGGGAGCTTGCTCCCGTTCGACAGCGCAGCTGGAGCCGGCTTTTTGGGGGCGCTTCGCACCCCAGCGGGAGCAAGCTCCCTCGCCACAACACGCCCGCTCCCACAGGGGCACGGTTGCCGGTTACTCGTTGTAGATGTCCTGATCGCCGAAGTATTTCTTCTGGATCTGGGCGTAGGTGCCATCGGCCTGGACGGCGGCGATGCCCTTGTTGATCAGCTCACGCAACGCCTGGTCGTTCTTGCGCAGGCCCATGGCGATGTCCAGAGGCAGGGTCGGGTCCTTGAAGGCCGGGCCGGTCTTGAAGTCGGCGCCTTCGGGCTTGGACAGGAAGTTGAGCTGGGCTTCGAGCTTGTCCGTCAGGGTGGCGTCGAGGCGGCCGTTTTGCAGGTCGGCGTAGTTCTGTTCCTGAGACTGGTACGCCTTGATCTGTGCACCGAGCTTGGACAGGTGCGCGCGGGCATAGGCTTCCTGCAACGAGCCTTGCAGCACGCCAACCTGCTTGCCGTTCAGCGACTCGGGGGTGTCACCGAAGGTGGCGTTTTTGCGGGTGATCACCGAGGTGGGGCTGAGGAACAGGCGGTCGGTGAAGTCGATGACTTTCTCGCGGGCCGGGGTCACGGCCATGGAGGACATGATCGCGTCGAACTTGCGCGCACGCAGGGCCGGGATCATGCCGTCGAATTCGTTGTGCACCCAGGTGCATTTCACTTCGAGCTTGGCGCAGATGGCGTTGCCCAGTTCGATATCGAAACCTTGCAGGCTGCCGTCGGCGGCGACGGATTCGAAGGGCGGGTATTCGGGGAACACGCCAAACCGGATTTCTTTCCAGTCCTGGGCGTGGGCAGCAGTGGCGCACAGTGGCAACAGCAACGCAGCGAAGAGTGATCGCAGAGGAGTCATGTGTCGGTCCCTATATTTTGTAATTGATGTCAGGGGCAGTGAATAACTGGGAGCAGAGAATGCTTCATGATGGTGCGTTTTTTGTGTCGTTTACCCCCTGCGCAAAGCGCAAATTGCGCTGTTAAAACAGGCAATGCAGCGGAATCGGCTGTGACACCGGCAAAATCGGCTTTCAACCCACCCGAATCTGGCCTGCCCTGGGCGCAAAGCGGCAAGCCAGAGCGGTTTCAGGCGCGCTTTTTATGCTGTACCACAGGTTGCTGGGCCAGGCGTGCAAACAGGTCTTTCGGGTCGGCCAGGTCTGGCACCAGCTCCAGCTCGCTCCCCACATCCAGGGCCTTGGCCACGTCCAGTACATAGCGCAGGGCCGAGTAGTCTTCGATAGCAAAACCCACCGAGTCGAACAGGGTGATCTGGCGTTCATTCTCGCGGCCCGGCTGTTGGCCGTTGATCACTTGCCACAGCTCGGTGACCGGCGAATCTTCCGGCATGTGCTGGATTTCGCCTTCGATGCGGCTTTGCGGTTCGTACTCGACGATCACCCTGGCGCGCTCGACGATACGGCGGTCCAGCTCGGTCTTGCCCGGGCAGTCACCGCCCACGGCATTGAGGTGCATGCCTGGCTCGATCATCTCGTCAGTCAGGATGGTGGCGTAGGCCTTGTCTGCAGTCACGGTGGTGACAATGTCCGCGCCTTTGACTGCCTCGGCGACGCTGGCGGCCAGGATCACCTTGATCGCTGGGAACGCCTTGAGGTTGGCGGCGAGCTTGGCGGTGGCCTGGGGGTCGATGTCGAACAGGCGGATTTCAGTAATGCCCAGCATGGCGTGGAAGGCCAGAGCCTGGAATTCGCTTTGGCAGCCGTTGCCGATCAGCGCCATGCTGCGGCTGTTGGCGCGGGCCAGGTAGCGGGCGACCAGGGCCGAGGTGGCAGCGGTGCGGATCGCAGTGGTCAGGGTCATTTCCGCCAGCAGCACCGGTTTGCCGGTGTCGACGTCGCCCAGGGCACCGAACGCCATCACGGTGAGCATGCCGGCCAGGGTGTTTTTCGGGTGGCCGTTGACGTACTTGAAGGCGTACAGCGAGGCGTCGGACACCGGCATCAGCTCGATCACGCCATCCGGTGAATGGTTGGCCAGGCGCGCGCATTTTTCGAAATCCTGCCAACGCAGGTAGTCGGCGCGAATGTAGTCGGCCATCTCGGTGATGCAGGTTTGCAGGCCTTTTTGCGAAACCAGGTAGCTGAGGTCGTTGACGTCGATATAACGGGTCATGGCAAGACTCCTTATTGAAATGAGTGGCGGGCCGGCAGATGCACTTCGGCCAGCATGCAGCGGGCACTGCCGCCGCCGATGCGTTCGATGTTGTCGATATTCACCACCACCGGCCGTGTATGGCGTTCCACATGCTGACGCTGCGCCGGATGCAGGGCGCCCCAGGCACTGGCGGACATCACCAGCAACGGCTGGCCGTCCCGGTCGTGGACCTCCAGCATGTTGCCGGCGAAGGCTTCCAACTGGTCGAAGTCCAGGCTGAGGATGTCCTTGCCGGTGTCACGCAGGGAGCGTTCCAGGGCCAGGCGCTCGCTGTCGTCGGGCAGGGCCTGCAGGCACACCACCGCGAGGTCGCGGCCAACGCTCATCATCACGTTGCTGTGGTAGATGGGGGCCTGGTGACGGTCCAGGGCGTGGAACACACAGAGTTGGTAGTCGAGGCGTTCGGCAAACTGGCGCAGGGCCGCGTGGTGGGTGCGCCCCGAATGGCACGCGTAGCTGATGCGGTGCTGGCGGTCGAGCACCATGCTGCCGGTGCCTTCCAGGAAGATGTTCTGTTGTTCCAGGTGGCAGAGGTCGATGGTGGTGTTGATCGCAAAGCGTTGCTCCAGTACTTGCAGCACGCCCTTGTTGCGCTCCAGTCGGCGGTTCTGGCCTTCCATGGGGTAGAGCACCAGGCTGCCGTCGGCATGGCTGCTCCACCAGTTGTTGGGGAAGATCGAGTCGGGCGTATGAGGCGCCGGCGTGTCCTGCACCACCAGCACCTCCACGCCATGCTGGCGCAGGGTGTCGACATAACCGTCGAACTCCTCCAGCGCTTTGTGCTGTGCACTGAGCGGGTCCAGCGGCGGGCGTTGGAAACGGTTGTTGATCGCGGTATCCGGGTTGAAGGCAAAGCGCGCCGGGCGGATCATCAGGACGGTGTTGGTGGTTTGCATGGGGGCACGGGTCCGTTGGGGATCTTGTGCCGCTATTGTGTGCGTTGCGGGGAAAGGATCCCGGCTGAAACAGCGGGGTGGCTCAGCCAAGAAAGCTGAAAACGGGGGTGGCGCAGCCGAATCGGCTGCCAGATTGAAATACGATCAACCTGTGGGAGCAGGCAAGCCAGCTCCCACATTGGTATTGTGGTGATTGTTATCGTTGTGTCAGCCAGGAGGAACCATGTCTACCGCTGTTCGCCTTGCCCAACCTTCAGATGCCGAGGGCATCAGCCAGGTCATCCTGGCTGCGCTGCACAGCAGCAACGCACGTGATTACCCAGCAGATGTGATTGCGCGGGTTGCCAGCAACTTCACCCCCGACGCGGTAATGGCGTTACTCCAGCGGCGTGTGGTGTTGGTGGCGACTCAGGATCAACTGATCGTTGCTACGGCCGCACTGGACGGCAACGTGGTGCGCTCGGTGTTCGTCAACCCGGCGCTGCAAGGGCAGGGCATTGGCCGATTGTTGATGATCGAGATCGAGCTGCGCGCCCGTGAAGCCGGCGTGACGGTGCTGAGCGTGCCGTCCTCGCTGACGGCGCAAGCCTTCTACGCCAAGCTGGGTTTTCACAACGTGCGTGACGTGTACCACGGCAACGAGCGCACGTTGGTGATGGAAAAGGCGCTGTTGTCCCGCCACCCCATCGGGCCGTATCGCGACCGTCAACACCGTGCCCAGGTGATTGAGTTATGGCAGCAGGCGTTTGGCTATGACACCGCGCATAACCTGCCGAGCCTGGCGATTGATAAGAAACTGGCGGTCAATGACGGGTTGTTCTTCGTTGCCACCGACAACAAAGCCGTGATCGGTACCATCCTCGCCGGCTATGACGGGCATCGTGGCTGGTTGTATTCGGTGGCGGTGCATACCGACTATCGGCGCCATGGCCTGGGGTCGTCGCTGGTGCGCTATGCCGAACAGGCGTTGACAGCGCTGGGTTGCATGAAAATCAACCTGCAGATCACCGGCGGCAATGACGTGGTGGTGGGGTTTTATGAGGCGTTGGGGTATGGGGTGGAGCCGAGGATCAGTATGGGCAAGAAGATTGCCGAGAATATTACGCCACGCTCATGAAGGTGCAGAAACCAGTGTGGGAGCTGGCTTGCCTGCGATAGCGATAGGCCTTTGATCGTTCCCACGCTCTGCGTGGGAATGCCGCCTGGGATGCTCCGCGTCCCGCCGGACAACAGGTGACGCGGAGCGTCAGGGGATGCATTGCATTCCCACGCGGAGCGTGGGAACGATCAAGCGGAGCGTGGGAACGATCAACCAGCCAGCTCCCACAGGGTTTTGTGGTGTCGCTGGCTTTTGTGGCTGTCAGACCTTGACGATCCAACCCGCTGGCGCTTCCACGTCACCGGTCTGCACACCGGTCAGCTCTTTGTAAAGCTTCTGGGTAATCGGGCCGACTTCGGTTTCGCTGTGGAACACGTGCAGCTTGCCGTTGTACTGGATGCCGCCGATAGGCGAGATCACCGCAGCGGTACCGCAGGCGCCGGCTTCCTTGAATTGGTCCAGCTTGTCGATGAACACTTCGCCTTCTACCACTTCCAGGCCCAGGCGGGTCTGGGCCAGTTCGATCAGCGACAGGCGGGTGATGCCTGGCAATACCGAAGGCGACTTCGGCGTGATGAACTGGTTGTCGTGGGTGATCCCGAAGAAGTTGGCCGAGCCGACTTCTTCGATTTTCGAGTGGGTCATCGGGTCCAGATAGATCGCGTCGGCGAAACCGGATTTCTTCGCTTCCGAGCCGGGCATCAGGCTGGCGGCGTAGTTGCCACCGACCTTGGCGGCACCGGTGCCTTGCGGCGCGGCGCGGTCGTAGCCGGAGATCTGGAAGTTGTGCGGCACCAGGCCGCCCTTGAAGTAGGCACCGACCGGGATGCAGAACACCGAGAAGATGAATTCCGGCGCGGTACGCACGCCGATGTTGTCACCGGTGCCGATCACGAACGGGCGTAGGTACAGCGCGCCGCCACTGCCGTACGGCGGGATGAAGCGCTCGTTGGCCTTGACCACTTGTTTGCAGGCGTCGATGAACGCGTCGGTCGGCACTTGTGGCATCAGCAGGCGGCCACAGCTGCGCTGCATGCGGGCGGCGTTCTGGTCCGGGCGGAACAGGTTGATCGAACCGTCCTTGCAACGGTAGGCCTTCAGACCCTCGAAGCATTGCTGGCCATAATGCAGGGCAGTGGAGCCCTCGCTGATGTGCAGCACATTGTCGTCGGTCAGGGTGCCAGCTTGCCATTCGCCGTTCTTCCAGACCTGGAGAAACCGCTTGTCGGTCTTGATGTAGTCAAAACCCAGCTTGTCCCAATTGATGCTCTCGTTACCCATGACACCCTCTATCTCTGGTCAAGTCGGATTTTTTTCTGGATGGCGCAACAATACTGCATTCTTGGCCGGTGTGGGAGCAGGGCGGTGGACCATTCAACTCTGCATTGGCTGATCCACCGCTATCGCAGGCAAGCCAGCTCCCACACTTGGAACGTATTCCAATGTGGGAGCCGGGCTTGCCCGCGATGGCCTCGCCACGGCTTTACAGGTGCAACGCGTGCCCCAATGCCCGCAGCGCGGCTTCCTGCACCGCTTCACCCAGGGTCGGATGGGCATGGATGGTCCCGGCCACATCCTCCAGGCGCGCGCCCATTTCCAGGCTCAGGCCAAACGCAGTGGACAGTTCCGACACCCCAGCCCCCACCGCTTGCCAGCCAACAATCAAATGATTGTCACGCCGCGCCACCACCCGCACGAAGCCGGCTTTGGACTCCAGCGTCATGGCCCGGCCATTGGCGGCGAACGGGAAGCTCGACACAATGCAATCCAGGCCAGCAGCCTTGGCCTCGTCCGGGGTCTTGCCGACCACCACCAGTTCCGGGTCGGTAAAGCACACCGCCGGAATTGCCGCTGGGTTGAATTCGCGGGCCTTGCCGCTGATCAGTTCGGCAACCATTTCGCCCTGGACCATGGCCCGGTGCGCCAGCATCGGCTCGCCACTGAGGTCGCCAATGGCGTACACGTTGCGCATGCTGGTCTGGCAGCGGCTGTCGATCTTGATCGCCGCGCCGTTCATGTCCAGGTTCAGCGCTTCGAGGTTCCAGCCTTGGGTGTTGGGTTTGCGCCCCACGGCGACCAGCACCTGGTCGGTGTCCAGCGCCAGGGTGTCGCCATTGGGTGCACGTACTTGCAGCTTGTTGTCGGCAAAGCCGGTGACGCTGTGTTCCAGGTACAGCTTCACGCCGAGTTTCTTCAGGGATTCAGCCACCGGCAGGGTTAGCTCGGCGTCGTAGGCCGGCAGGATGTGCGCCTGGGCCTCGACCACACTGACGTCGGCACCAAGCTTGCGGTAGGCAATCCCCAGTTCCAGGCCGATATAACCACCGCCCACCACGATCAAACGTTTGGGTACATGGGTCGGTGCTAGGGCTTCGGTGGACGAGATAATCGGCCCGCCAATCGGCAGCATCGGCAGGTTGACGCTTGTCGAGCCGGTGGCCAACAGCAGGTGTTCGCACTGGATGCGTTGCTCGCCCACCTCGACGGTCTTGCCGTCGATGACTTTGGCCCAGCCATGGATCACCTGCACCTTGTGTTTTTTCAGCAGTGCGGCGACGCCGGTGGTCAGGCGGTCAACGATGCCGTCTTTCCATTCCACGCTCTTGCGGATGTCCAAAGTCGGTACATCCACCTCAATGCCCAACTGCGAGCCCTGGCTATGGTGCACGGTTTGCTGGAACTGCTCGGCCACATGGATCAGCGCCTTAGAGGGAATGCAGCCAATGTTCAGGCAGGTGCCGCCCAGTGCTTGGCCTTCCACCAGAATGGTGGGGATGCCCAGTTGGCCTGCGCGAATCGCCGCGACATAACCGCCGGGGCCGCCGCCGATAATCAGCAGCGTGGTGTGCAATGTCTGAGTCATGCCCTTACTCCAGGAACAGGCTGGCGGGTTGTTCGAGCAGGCCGCGAATGGCCTGGATGAATTGCGCCGCGTCCATGCCATCGACCACGCGGTGATCGAAAGAGCTGGAGAGGTTCATCATCTTGCGCACCACAATCTGGCCCTTGATCACCATCGGCCGCTCAACGATGCGGTTGACGCCGACGATGGCCACTTCCGGCAGGTTCAGCACTGGCGTACTGACGATGCCGCCCAGGGCGCCAAGGCTGGTCAGGGTAATGGTCGAACCGGACAGCTCTTCACGGCTGGCCTTGCCTGTGCGTGCGGCATTGGCCAAACGCGCGATTTCTTCGGCAGTGCCCCACAGGCTGCGGGCTTCGGCGTGGCGCACCACCGGCACCATCAGGCCCACGTCGCTCTGGGTGGCGACGCCCACGTGCACGGCACCAAGGCGAGTGATGACCTGGGCTTCGTCGTCGTAACGCGCATTGATCTGCGGGAAGTCGCGCAAGGCTACCACCATGGCCCGCACGATAAACGGCAGCAGGGTCAGCTTGCCGCGTGTCGCACCGTGCTTCTCGTTGAGGTGCACGCGCAACTCGTCGAGGGCGGTGACGTCGATCTCTTCCACGTAGCTGAAATGCGCGGCGCGGCGGGTGGCGTCCTGCATGCGCTGGGCGATCTTGCGGCGCATGCCGATCACCGGGATCTGGTGTTCGTCAGTGCGCTCGGCATACGGGTTGGCGGCGCTGGCGCCCGTTGTCGGGCCCTGGCGCAAGTAAGCCTCCAGGTCTTCATGCAGAATCCGGCCCGCAGGCCCTGTGCCCTGGACCAGGCGCAGTTGAATCCCGGCATCCAGCGCGTGTTTGCGCACGGCAGGCGAGGCCAACGGGCGTTCGCTGGCTTCACGGGCCACGGGCGCTTGCGGCGCTTTCACTACTGCAGCGGGCTTGCTTTCTACCGGCGCCTGTACCGGTTTGGCTTCGGCCACAGGTGGCGCGGCCTTCGCCGGCTCGGCAACCTCCGGCATATCCTTGGTATTGCCTGCGCCTTCCACTTCAATGCTGATCAAAATGCTGCCCACTGCCATGACCTCACCCGGCTCGCCGCCGAGGGAAATCACCTTGCCGTGGACCGGCGAGGGAATATCCACCATCGCCTTGTCGGTCATCACATCCGCCAGCACCTGGTCTTCAACCACCAAGTCGCCGACCTTTACATGCCATACCGATAATTCAACTTCCGCGATGCCTTCGCCAATGTCCGGCATCTTGATAACGTGCGTGCCCATTCAGACCTCCATGACCCGTTTCAACGCCGCGCCCACTCGGGACGGCCCTGGGAAATACGCCCACTCCTGCGCGTGCGGGTAGGGAGTGTCCCAACCAGTGACGCGTTCGATCGGCGCTTCCAGGTGGTGGAAGCAATGCTCTTGCACCAGCGAGACCAACTCGGCACCAAAGCCGCAGGTGCGCGTGGCCTCATGCACCACCACGCAACGGCCGGTCTTTTTCACCGACTTGACGATGGTCTCCAGGTCCAGCGGCCACAGGCTGCGCAGGTCAATGACCTCGGCGTCGATGCCGGTTTCTTCAGCGGCGACTTGCGACACATACACGGTGGTGCCATAGGTCAGCACGGTCACGGCCGAGCCTGGGCGCACGATGGCGGCTACGTCCAGGGGCACGGTGTAGTAACCGTCCGGCACCTGGGCTTGGGGGTGTTTGGACCACGGCGTTACCGGGCGGTCGTGGTGGCCATCGAAAGGGCCGTTATACAGGCGCTTGGGTTCGAGGAAGATCACCGGGTCATCGTTTTCGATGGAGGCGATCAGCAGGCCCTTGGCGTCATAGGGGTTGGACGGCATCACCGTGCGCAGGCCGCAGACCTGGGTGAACACCGCTTCGATACTCTGGCTGTGGGTCTGGCCGCCATAGATGCCGCCGCCGCAGGGCATGCGCATGGTCAAGGGCGCAGTGAACTGGCCGGCCGAGCGATAACGCAGGCGTGCCGCTTCGGAAATGATCTGGTCGGTGGCGGGGTAGACGTAGTCGGCGAACTGGATTTCCGCTACCGGGCGCAGGCCGTAAGCGCCCATGCCCACGGCCACGCCGACGATGCCGCTTTCCGAGATCGGCGCGTCAAACACCCGCGAGCTACCGTACTTGGTCTGCAAGCCTTCGGTGCAACGGAACACGCCGCCGAAGTAACCGACGTCCTGGCCGAACACCACCACGTTGTCGTCACGCTCAAGCATCACATCCATGGCCGAGCGCAGGGCCTGGATCATGGTCATGGTGGTGGTGGTCATGGCGGTTTCCAGTTCGATACTGTTGTTGTGGTCGTTCATGTCACACCCCCAGCTCTTGACGCTGGCGCTTCAAGTGCTCCGGCATCTCTTTATAGACATCCTCGAACATGGTCGCGGCGCTTGGAATCTGGCCACCGGCCAGGGTGCCGTACTGTTCGGCTTCTTTCTGCGCCTTGACCACTTCGGCTTCAAGTTCTGCACTGACCGCCGCGTGTTCCTCTTCGGACCACTGGCCAATCTTGATCAGGTGCTGCTTGAGGCGGGCAATCGGATCGCCCAACGGGAAGTGGCTCCAGTCGTCGGCGGGTCGATATTTGGATGGGTCATCGGAGGTGGAATGCGGGCCGGCGCGGTAGGTGACCCACTCGATCAGGGTGGGCCCCAGGTTACGGCGCGCACGTTCGGCGGCCCAGGCCGAGGCGGCGTACACGGCGATAAAGTCATTGCCGTCCACGCGCAGGGAAGCGATGCCGCACCCGACGCCGCGTCCGGCGAAGGTGGTGGCTTCACCGCCAGCGATGGCCTGGAAGGTGGAGATCGCCCACTGGTTGTTGACCACGTTGAGGATCACCGGCGCGCGGTACACGTGTGCGAAGGTGAGGGCGGTGTGGAAGTCCGATTCAGCAGTGGCGCCGTCGCCGATCCAGGCCGAGGCGATCTTGGTATCGCCCTTGATCGCCGAGGCCATGCCCCAACCCACGCCCTGCACGAATTGGGTGGCAAGGTTGCCGGAAATAGTGAAGAAGCCCGCCTCCTTGACCGAATACATGATCGGCAATTGGCGGCCCTTGAGCGGGTCGCGCTCGTTGGACAGCAGTTGGCAGATCAGGTCCACCAGCGGCACCTCGCGGGCCATCAGGATGCTTTGCTGGCGATAGGTGGGGAAGCACATGTCGTCGATATTCAAGGCCAGGGCCTGGGCGCTGCCGATGGCTTCTTCGCCAAGGCTTTGCATGTAGAACGACATTTTTTTCTGACGCTGGGCGACCACCATACGGTTGTCGAAAATGCGCGTCTTGAGCATGGCGCGCATGCCTTTGCGCATGATCTCGGTGGAGACACCTTCGGCCCACGGGCCCAGGGCCTGGCCCTGATCGTCGAGCACACGGATCAGGCCCTTGGCCAGGTCGGCGGTGTCGGCGGGCTCTACGTCGATGGCGGGTTTGCGTACCAGGCCGGCGTCGGTCAAACGCAAGTAGGTGAAGTCGGTCTTGCAGCCTGGGCGGCCCGAGGGTTCGGGAACGTGCAGGCGCAGCGGTGCATACGGCTGGGTCATGGCTTTCTACGCTCTATCTTGTGAATTTCTTGTAGTGGGCGCGCTAGCTGACAGTCAGTCTTCGGATAGAAGAAATCTTGTCCTACAACAATCATAGGCGTGGCGTAGAAGAATATTTATCTCTGTTTCATTGCGTCGCCGGCCATTTGCGGATAAAAAAACTGCATAAACATAATAAACAGGTGATTTTGTCTCATGCGCAAACTGGACCGTACCGATATCGGCATTCTCAACGCCCTGCAGGAGAATGCCCGGATCACCAATGCCGACCTGGCCCGCTCGGTCAACCTGTCGCCTACGCCGTGTTTCAACCGGGTCAAGGCGATGGAAGAACTGGGGCTGATTCGTGAGCAGGTCACGCTGCTGGATGCTGATTTGCTGGGGCTGCACGTCAATGTGTTCATCCATGTGAGCCTGGAAAAACAGAACGAGCTGGCGCTGCAGCAATTCGAAGGGGCGATCTCGGATCGGCCTGAGGTGATGGAGTGCTACCTGATGGCCGGCGACCCGGACTATTTGATCCGCGTGTTGGTGCCCACGATCCAGTCCCTGGAGCGCTTTATGATGGACTTTTTGACCAAGGTGCCGGGGGTGGCGAACATTCGCTCCAGCTTTGCCTTGAAGCAAGTGCGCTACAAAACCGCGCTGCCGTTGCCGGCCAACGGCATCAGCCTCGGTTCCTGATTCAACACGGAACAATGTGGGGCTTGCCTGTGATGACGGCACCCCGCGATCCAACTGTGGGAGCTGGCTTGCCTGCGATGGCGGCCTGACAGCCGACGACTACCTACCTGACACCCTAACGATCCAACTGTGGGAGCTGGCTTGCCTGCGAAGACGGCCTCACAGTCAATGCAGCTGGATTGTGTACATATCCATTCCTGCGGTAACGGCCACTTAGGGTTCCGCCCTGACGGCGGCTCACTTTCGAAAAGCGCGAAAGTAAGCAAAGCGCTCTTGCCCCACCACTCGGCACCTCGCTTAGGCTCGGTGTGCCCGTAATCCGCCAGTGATTTGGGGGGCCGCCGCCACGCGCCATCCATGGCGCGGGGCGGCTAAACCGGCATCCCTGCCGGTTTACCCCCCAAATCCCTGTCGAATTCCGGCCAGCGTGGTTTAACGGGGCGCCTAAGATCAAAAGCAGATCAACAGCGGCTCGCTTCGCATCGTGGTTACCGTTGGTCGGTATAGAGCGGTATATCGGGCAAATGGGCCAACTGACCCACCGCTATCGCAGGCAAGCCAGCTCCCACAGCGGATCGGTGCTTCTAAAGTTGGTTGAGGGGGATTTTCAGGTACGTCACGCCGTTCTCTTCTGCCGGCGGCATATTTCCAGCCCGCACATTTACCTGGATCGCCGGAAGCAACAACGTTGGCATGCCCAATCCAGCATCACGCTGGGTGCGCATCTGTACAAACGCCGCTTCATCCACCCCATCATGCACATGAATATTGCCCGCCCGTTGTTCCGCCACGGTGGTCTGGTACCTGGCCTCACGGCCTTCAGGCGGATAGTCATGACACACATACAGCCTGGTATCGGAGGGGAACGCCAACAGCTTGCGCATCGACGCGTACAACTGCCGCGCATCGCCGCCGGGGAAGTCGCAGCGGGCGGTGCCGACGTCGGGCATGAACAGGGTGTCGCCCACCAGGATCAAGCGGCCGTCGATCAAATAAGCCATGTCCGCCGGGGTGTGTCCGGGCACATGCAACGCCTGGGCCTTCAAGTTGCCGATATGAAAGATTTCATCCGGCGCAAACAGGTGATCGAACTGCGAGCCGTCCACGCGAAATTCCGGCTCGAGGTTGAACAGGTTCTTGAACACGCCCTGCACCTTGCTGATCGACTCGCCTATCGCGATCTTGCCGCCCAAGGTGCGGCGCAGGTAGGGCGCGGCGGACAGGTGGTCGGCATGGGCGTGGGTTTCCAGCAGCCACTGCACGTGCAGGCCATGCTCGCGCACAAAGGCAATCACCTTGTCGGCTTGTGCCGTATCGGTGCGCCCCGAAGCCGGGTCGTAATTGAGCACCGAGTCGACGATGGCGCAGGGGCCGCCATCGGCTTCATAGACGATATAGGTGTAGGTCGACGATGCGTCATCCAGAAAGGCTTGAATCAACGCTGGCATGGCGGCTGTCTCTGCTGAAGAAAAAAGTGGTTACAATCAGTTTACGTTTACACATAATGTTTTGAGCTTAAGTGACTTAAAGGACCCGAGGCAAATGGAATCTACGTTGAGTGAGGGCGAGGTCGCCCAGTTGCGTGCATCGGCGTCCAAGGCCTGTGCCTTGCTCAAGGCCCTGGCCAACGAAGATCGCTTGTTGATCCTGTGCCAGTTGACCCAGGGCGAGCGCAACGTCGGCGAGCTGGAAGCCCTGACCGGCGTACGCCAGCCCACCCTGTCACAACAGTTGGGCATCCTGCGCGATGAAGGGCTGGTCGCCACCCGTCGGGAAGGCAAATACATTTTCTACGGGTTGGCCAGCCACGAAGTGATTCAAGTGATGAAAACCCTGTCCGGGCTGTATTGCGGCGCGGTCATCAAAAGCTGGGCGTGACGCCATCCGGCAGCGACCCTTGTGTGCATTGACTCAAAAAGGCAGTAGACAATGACCGAACAACACTGGGGACCCACCATCAGTGGCGATATCGTAGTCATCGGCGGCGGCTCGGCAGGCATCGGCCTGCTGGCCAGCCTGCTCAAGCGCGACCCGCAGCTGAACATCACCCTCATCGAACCTAACGACTACCACTGCTACCAACCGGCCTGGACCCTGGTCGGCGGCGGCGCTTACGACCTGCACAAGACCCGCCGGCCCCTGGCCGATGTGCTGCCCAATGGCGTCAGCTGGGTGCAGGCCGCCGTCAGCGAACTGTTGCCCGATGAAAACACCCTGGTGCTCGACAGCGGCCAGCGCGTCACCTGGAAGAACCTTATCGTCTGCCCTGGCCTGCGCCTGGCCTGGGAAAAAATCGAAGGCCTGCAAGACACCCTTGGCCAGCACGGTGTCACGTCCAACTACAGCTACGAGCATGCCGCGTACACCTGGCAGTTGGTGCAGCAGCTCAAGGGTGGCAAGGCGTTGTTCACCCAGCCGGCGATGCCGATCAAATGTGCCGGCGCGCCGCAAAAAGCCCTGTACCTGTCTTGCGACCACTGGCTCAAGCAGGGCGACCTCAAACACATCGACGTCGAGTTCAACCTGGCCGGTGCGGCGTTGTTCGGTGTGCCAACCTTTGTGCCGCCGCTGATGAAGTACGTCGAAAAATACAACGCTCGCCTGGCGTTCAACTCCAACCTGGTGAAAGTCGACGGCCCGGCGCGCAAAGCCTGGTTTGAAGTCAAAGACGCCGAAGGCAACGCGACGGTCGAAGAGAAAACCTTCGACATGCTCCACGTCGTACCGCCGCAGTTGTCCCCGGACTTTATCCGCCAGAGCCCGCTGGCCGACGCCGCCGGCTGGTGCGAAGTGAACCCCCACAGCCTGCAACACCTGCGCTACCCGCATATCTTCGGCCTGGGCGATGTGTGCGGCACCACCAACGCCAAGACTGCTGCGGCGGTGCGCAAGCAAATCGTGGTGGTGGCCGAAAACCTGCTGGCCCTGCGCAAGCAGGCACCTTTGCCGCTCAAATATGACGGCTATGGTTCCTGCCCACTGACGGTGGAGAAGGGCAAGGTGGTGCTTGCCGAGTTTGGCTACGGCGGCACGTTGCTGCCGACCTTTCCCCTCGATCCCACGCAGGCACGCCGTTCGATGTGGTTCCTCAAGGCCACGCTGCTGCCTTGGTTCTACTGGAATGGCATGCTCAAGGGCCGCGAGTGGCTGACCCGTCTGAGCAAGGTGGACTGAATGCTGCTGGCCAGTGTGTTGGGTGTATTGATGGGCCTGGTCATGGGCCTGACTGGCGCGGGCGGCGGCATCCTTGGGGTGCCGGCGCTGGTGCTGGGGCTGGGCTTGACCATGACCCAGGCCGCGCCGGTGTCGTTGCTGGCGGTGGGCGCAGCGGCAGCGGTTGGTGCCATTGATGGCTTGCGTCATGGCTTGGTGCGTTACCGTGCGGCGTTACTGATCGCCTTGCTTGGCGCGCTGTTTTCGCCGTTGGGCGTGTTTGTCGCCCACCAACTGTCGGAACCGGTGCTGATGGGGCTGTTCAGTGCGCTGATGGTGCTGGTGGCCTGGCGCATGCTGCAACGGGAAAAGCGCGAGGCCGGGCCGAGTGACCATGGTGCGGCGTCGTGGGGCCAGAAAAACTGCATGCTCAACCAGCAGACCGGTCGCCTGGCCTGGACCGCCAAATGCAGCGCCACCCTGGCGGCGTTGGGAGCGGTGACCGGCGCCGTTTCAGGTTTGCTGGGCGTGGGCGGCGGCTTCCTGATCGTGCCGGCGTTCAAGCAACTGACCGACGTGCAGATGCGCGGGATCGTCGCCACGTCGTTAATGGTGGTCAGCCTGCTGTCGCTGATCGGCGTGGCCGGTGCGTTTCATGCGGGCGTGAGCATCGAGCCGGTGGGCTGGGTGTTTATTGGTGCGAGCGTCGTCGGCATGTTGGCGGGAAGGCGGTTGTGTTCGGTGATCCCCGCGCGGGTGTTGCAAGTGGGGTTCGCCAGCCTGTGTGGAGTGGTGGCGATTGGGATGCTAGCCAGCGCGTTGTTCTGACGCTGTACCTGTGCACTGTCACGAAATCTTGTACTTGGTCAGGAACCTCCTCATTGAGCGCTGACACTCAGTGAACGGCCGCAAGCGCCGAAACGCGCTTTTGCCTGGATGATTCTTCGACTATGCACAGGCGCTTTATGACAATTACCGCAGCACATACGCATTTTTCGCTTCCCTTGGCAGCAGCTGAAAAACGGCCACCGCTTGTGGCCGATGACCTTGAACCGTCGTTGACGCCCCAGCGTCCCAGCCAGAATTTGCCATTACCCAACAGTCCTGTCTTCTCACTGGGCCATTTGGGCGGGGCATTATCCTGGCCAAATCCCTTGAGTGCAGACGAGCAGCGGCGCTTGCGCCTTGCGACGATGAATTACGCACACCCTTTGGGCGACCAACCGCTGGTGATGCAAACCAAGGGTGGCGTACTGGAGTTTCTGCGGTATCGCCAGCCGCTGCCGGCAGAAGTGGGGAGCGACCCGGCCAAAATACTCGAAGCGCTGGTCAATTCCCCGCAAGGGCAACGGATGGGCAACGCGCTGCAGCAAACAATGCAGGGCATTGACAGCGAAAGCAGCGCGAGCGATTACCTACTGGCCGCTATCGCACTGCAGATGGACCCTGAGTCGATCACCGCACCCGATTGCAACAGCGTCGCTGGGTTTGATCTGGGCGGTGACACGCATGGGGGACACCACGCAGCCACGGTGGTGGCTGGCTTGGCCGAACATTTGAGTCGTACTGGCAAAACCAGTGCTGCACTGGCAAGTGTCGGCGCGTACCTGTTGCTGGCCAAGTCGGCGCCGCAGTTTCTGATCAAAGACATTCCTGCGACGGTGAAAGTCGGCAGCCAGGCATGGGCCAGCCTGGCGATTGCTGCAATGACGATTGAGGCGCAGACGCCGGGCAAAGTCCCCGGCATGACGTTTGCCCAGGTCATGAGCGAGGCGCAAGAAGCACGGCGGGTTGACCCAGGAGTTACCCAAGCAGCAGAGACGGTGGCATTGCTGGACTGGGCCGTGGCCAGTGGCATTCTCACAAAAAGACAGAATGGCGACTATCCACCCGCGCAACTTGAATCGGCAAGGGCTGCATTCAACGCGCAGCTGGACACCCGGCTCACTGCCTCCCATGCACTGGATAAGGCATTGCCCACGCGAAAAGAGATCGCCCTGACCAAGCTCAAGGAGCGATTTGGCGACCTTGGCGCGTTTTTCGAGGAGAAAGTATTTGCTGTCGATCAGCACTACGTGAAGATTGAAGGGGGAGGTATTTCGCTCTTGGATGTCGCCATGGACGACTGGCTGGAGTCCCGGCCTTTCAAGGCGCACGAACCCAGCAGCTCACTCAAGGGCAACGACCTGCAAAGGGTACTAACGAGTTTGAACGCCAATCGGCAATTTGGCGTGCCGGCAGAATTCGAACGGCAGTTCAGCCGTGCAATGGAGGAAAAAAAGGCCGCCGTCAATACAACGGTCAGGCACATGATCTCGCAACTGCCCTTACAGGATCGCAAGCATTTCGAGTTTGGAAAGGTCAGTTTTTTCCAGGAAGGCTCATACGTCATGGATGGGCATTTCAATAATACGTATGCTCAAAATGAACCAGGGCTGCTGGTCAAGACCGAGCTGCAAGGCACGTCGCACGCCTACGTCATCGACTTCAATAAAGGCACGATTGAAAAAACGAGCCTTTACAGTACAAAGGTTAAGGAAGACAGGGATGGCAACAAGGTTTCGACGACCAAAGTATTCACGCCCAGCCATAAAGCCGATGATCTGGGACGTGAGCGACCGCTGAATAACGCGCCTTGGGATAGCTTTACCAGCGCTCGATCCCATGGGATTGCCACGGCGTTTGTCGAACACTTGGACCTCGACGATCCCGCTATCAAACAGCAGGCCCGTGGGCAAACCGCCTTGGACAAGGCGAACGCACAGCTGAGCGAGTTTTTGTTGAACCTGATCCCGTTCAGGTCCGCCATTGTCAATTTTCAGAACGGGCAGTATGGCGCGGGTGCTTTTGACCTCTTGCTGGATGTATTCGGTTTTCTTACCGCCGGCACCGCCACCGCAGGAAAGTTGCTCAAGGTCGGCCGTTCTGCGTTGTCTGCCGGGGCCAAGGCATTGCGGGCGGTCAAGGTCATCGGCGTGGCGGCCATTGACGTACTCAACCCCGTCGGCGGGGTGGGCGATTTGCCCAGGTTGGTGGGTAGCGCTGGTCTCTATGTATTGTCCAAAGGCGTCAAGGCCGTCAACAAGCTCAGGGGCGCCACCGGCAGTTATGACGTGTTGAAGGCGATCAGCAAACAGTACGAGGCCGCCGCAACCGGCACCGTGAAGGTGGCAGGCCAGACGGTGGAGGGGGCCGCGGTGCTCAAGGGTGGCAAGTGGTATGCATTCGATGCCGACGCGATGCGGCCTTATGGCGGCCCGCTCGATGAGTTCAAGGCCGCAACCCAGGCTGTCGACGGTGAGGTGGACACTGCGAGCTTCGATGGGCCAAGTGAGCTGAGCCATGAGCTGTTCGGGCACTTCAAAGTGCCTGAATCCAAAATCGCAGGGCTCACACGCAACAGCCAGGGCGTATATGTGGCAGCCGATGGGCACTCCTCGCACATACGCCATACCGACAGCAACGGTGACACAGCGGTGTATGAGGTGCGCCAGGTGTCGCGCACGGAAGACGGCACCGTGCAGGCCCGGGTTTATCACAACAACCGGCAAACCGAGTTGTTGGTCCAGCATGTACAGGGCGACGAATGGCAACGCCTGGGGGCACCCGGCGGCGGGCAGATCACTGCTGAGCACTTGAAGGCCTGGGAGGCCTTGTCGCCGCAGGAGCAGATAAGGCTGACCCGAAAGGGCTTTGCCAAGCAGAATAAACTCACACAGAAAACCTTTGAGTTTTTCGTAAAGCCAGACGGTCAGTTAACCGATAGCGGCGTGCTCGTGCGTGATCGCCCTGCCAACGCATTCACCGCAAAGGTGACCGAAACGCATGTGCGTGAGTGGAAAAACATGACCCAGGCGCAGCGTGACGAAATGACCCAGGAGGGGTTTGCTGTTCTTCATAACCTTCGGCCGGGTACGTTCAAAACGTATGCGCGCAAGGACGGTACCCTGATGACCCGCGGGGAAACGCTGATCAACTCCTCTGTTCCCACCAAAAGTAACCAGATTACCGATGATCATTTACGCCAGTGGGATGAGCTTTTCAGGCAACCAGGCAACTCATTGACGTCAGCGCAGTTCGTGAGCCAGCACGGGCTCAGCCAACGTAGCTGGGCGCAGTACGTCAACGCGGACGGCTCGTTGAAGGGGGCGGGCGCGCAGCGTCTGGAACGCGCACTGCAAAGCGCCGCACGGGCGTCCGCTGTTCAGGCCCAGACCCCCATGGCCGATCATTTGCGCGCTTGGCAGGCGTTATCATTGGAGCAGCAGCAAAGCCTTACCCCCGCAGGCTTCGCCCGGCAGCAACATCTGCACCCGAAAGTGTTCAATCGCTATGTAAAACCAGATGGTCAGTTGACCGCTATCGGCGTGGCGGTGCGCGACCGTGCACCCAATACGCCATTTTATACCGTGACTGAAACCCATATCCGTGATTGGCAAGACATGCCACAGACGGAGCGTGACGAAATGACGCTCGAGGGGTTTGCCGAGCTTTATCACGTTAATCCAGGCTCGTTCAAAACCAATGTGCGGCGAGACGGTACATTGGGGCCGGTCGGTAGAGAACTGATGGACAGGGTGGTCGGTATTGCCCCTAACAAGATTACCGACGACCACCTTCGCCAGTGGAAAGCCTATTTCGAGGACCCGAATAATGCGATCACGCAAGCGCAGTTCACAAGCGAGAACGGGCTCCATCCAGCCACTTGGAGAGACTGGGTCAACGCTGATGGTTCCTTGAAAAAGACCGCCAGCGAACGCCTTGAGCGCGCCGCACTGGGTCCGGTCACCCATGTTCCCAGGGCGCGCATGGAGTTGATCACGGCTGGGCATTTGCGCGAGTGGGAGGCGTTGCCGCCCGCGCAGCAACGAAGCCTTACACGCAGGGGCTTTGCTCGCCAGAAACATCTATCCCCGAGAACCTTTGAGTATTACGTGCAGCCTGACGGCAAACTGAGCCCTGCCGGTGTGACGGTGCGCGACCGCTCTGCCAACATGGCGGCGGGCAGGGTGACCGAAACGCATATCGATAGGTGGCAAAAGCTGACGCAGCAGGCGCGTGAGACCATGACCATGGAGGGGTTCGCCGTTCAGCATAACCTGAGTGTGCATTCGTTCAGAGCGTATGTCCGTCCTGATGGTGGCCTGTCGGCGGCCGGCGAAGCCCTGATGAAGAATGTAACCGATGGCGCCTATCGCAGGATTACCGGTGACCTTTTGCGCCAGTGGCAAGCGCTTGCCGAGAGCGCAGACAACTCCGTCACGCAGGCGCAGTTTGTGCAACAGCACAGGCTTAGTCCAGACCTCTGGAGTAAGTACGTGAGAGCGGACGGCTCGTTTACAGCGAACGCCTCGCAACGTCTGGGACGGTTACAGCAAGGCACTGGGCCGCGCCCCATTCCTGGGCAATCGGTTACGGATAGTCCACGAAAACGCCCCGCATCAGAGCCCTTGGACCCGCCACCATCAAAGGTCGGCGCCGGCACAACGCAAGGCCTGGAGGCCCCAGCCCCCGCTTCGACAGTCCCGCCCGTGGTGATCAAGGTTGAACCTAGCGATTTCCCGACATTGCCTCGTCATCAGATCGACAACACGCTGCCGATTCTGCAGGACCCGGTGAACCCCAGAATCAGCTTGACCCAATCACTCGAAGGCCCGATCGATGACATCCGCATCTCCCACTGGAATGGCGTGCTCGATGGGCTTGATAGCCCGACTAAGGCGAGGGTTTCAGCACAGATCAAGGCGTCGATCAAAGACTGGCTGCGCACCGAAGGCCAGCATCAGACCCGATTTGACGATGCCCTGGAGGTGGTCACGCCGTTGGACGATGGGGGGCCGGCTCGCGGTGCTTCGGTATGGGCGCGGCGCGATATCCCCCAATTTGAAGTGCTTGGCCCTTATGCAGGCAAATACCATGCAGACGAAGCGTCACTGTTCGAGGAGCAGCGCAAGCAAGGTTCGCGGGCTGTAATGACTTACCTGTTCGGTACGCGCTCGGGTACCCGGACGGTGAGCGGCCTGCACACTGGCAACACCCTGAGCCTGATCAATACCTCGCAACTGGGCGAGGGGCCTGCGTGGATGTCCAACAATGTCGTGTCCATCGCGGTCGGGAAAAACCTGACGTTCTATGTGGCGCTCAAGGACATCAAGAGAGGCGAGGAGCTACTGCTGGACTATGGACCGTTCTATAAGCCGGTGCCTGATATAGCGATCAAGCCGGACCCTGATCGCTGAGTTCAAGCGCTGGGCGAAGGGGCAAGACAAATGATGCCGGGCAGTGGGCGCCATTTGACTGTGCCCCATTGACGATCAATTGCGTCCTCAAGATGGCAACATGAACGCCTCTCAGGTTACTGTTCCTCTGTGTAACGGATTCACCGGCCTTGCACCCCGGCTTACCAAGGTCACCGAATGGATAAATACACCCCCCACACCTGGCAACCCCACGAGCGGCCGAGCCTGCCTGGCTCGCCGTCGACGCCGCTGCATCCTACGCGTAAGCGCTGGCTTTTCGCGCTGGTCGGCGTGCTGGTGGCAATCACCGGCGGCTTGGGTAACGCCCTGGTCATCGCCAACCTGCAATACCTGCAAGGCGCCCTGGGCGCGACCACCGCGGAAATGGCCTGGCTGCCCGCCGCCTATGTAATGACCAACGTGTGCATGAACCTGCTGCTGGTAAAGTTTCGCCAACAGTTCGGCCTGCGCGCGTTTACCGAGGTGTTCCTGGTGCTCTACGCGCTGGTGACCTTCGGCCACTTGTTCGTCAATGACCTCAGTTCGGCGATTGCGGTACGGGCCGCCCATGGCATGGTGGGTGCGGCGCTGAGTTCGTTGGGCTTGTACTACATGATCCAGGCCTTCCCGGCCAAGTGGCGTTTGAAAGCTTTGGTGTTGGGGCTGGGTACCGCGCAGTTGGCGCTGCCCCTGGCGCGGCTGTTTTCCGAAGACTTGCTGCAAATCGCTGAATGGCGCGGGCTGTATTTGTTCGAACTGGGCCTGGCGCTGATCTGCCTGGGCTGCGTGTTCCTGCTCAAGCTGCCGCCGGGCGATCGCTTCAAGACCTTTGAAAAACTCGACTTCCTCACCTTCGCCATCCTCGCCAGCGGCGTGGCGTTGCTCTGTGCGGTGCTGTCCCTTGGGCGCATCGATTGGTGGCTGGAAGCGCCGTGGATCGGCGTGGCCTCCGCCTGTTCCCTGGTGCTGATCATGGCGGGGCTCGCCATCGAGCATAACCGCAGCAACCCGATGCTGATGACGCGCTGGCTGGGCAGCGGCGTGATGATCCGCCTGGCGTTGGCGGTGGTGCTGATTCGCATGGTGCTGTCCGAGCAATCCACCGGTGCGGTGGGGTTCATGCAGATGTTGAACATGAGCTACCAGCAGATGCACACCCTGTACGTGGTGATGCTGGCCGGGGCGATTGCCGGGCTGGTGGTCAGCGCGCTGACGATCAACCCGGCGCATTTGCTGATGCCGCTGATCATTTCCCTGGCGCTGATGGCGACAGGTTCGGTGATGGACAGTTTTTCCAGCAACCTGACCCGTCCGCAGAACCTCTATATCAGCCAGTTCCTGCTAGGCTTCGGCGGTACGTTCTTCCTGGGGCCGACCATGGTGCTGGGCACCAAAAACGTACTGACCAACCCGCGCAACCTGGTGAGCTTCTCGGTGATGTTCGGAATCTGCCAGAACCTTGGCGGCCTGATCGGCGCGGCGTTGCTGGGCACTTTCCAGATCGTGCGCGAGAAGTATCATTCGAGCATGATCGTCGAGCACCTGACCCTGATCGACCCGCTTGTGGCGGCGCGGGTGCAGAGTGGTGGCGCGGCCTATGGCAAGATCGTCGCTGACCCGGAACTGCGCAACCTCATGGGCATCCGCAGCCTGGCCACGGCGGCCACCCGCGAGGCGAACGTCATGGCTTACAACGATGTCTTCATGCTGATCGCGATTATCGCGATCCTGACCATGCTGTGGATCTTCACCCGTAGCCTGTGGTTGATGAGCACCACCAAGGCAATTCCTCCTGTTCAACCCAGCGGCGCAACTTCATGACTGAACCTTCAACCACCACCACGACCGCCATCGCCGCCACGCCGGAAGGCAGCACGCCCCCGGGCGCGGTGCCTACCCAATTGCGGCCCTTGCGCGTGCGTATCGTCTCGTCCCTGGGCTTTGCCGCCATCGCCATCATCGGTGTGCTGATCGTGCTGTACGCCTGGCAACTGCCGCCGTTCAGCAGTGCGGTGGAAACCACCGAGAACGCTTTGGTGCGTGGGCAGGTGACGATTATCGGCCCGCAGCTCAGCGGCTATGTGTTCGAAGTGCCGGTGCAGGACTTCCAGTACGTCAAGACCGGCGACCTGCTGGTGCGCCTGGATGACCGTATCTACAAGCAACGCCTCGACCAGGCCCTGGCGCAACTGGCGGTGCAGAAGGCCTCGTTGGCCAACGTGGTGCAGCAACGCAACAGCGCCGAAGCGACCATCAAGCTGCGCCAGGCCGCGCTGGTCGACAGCCAGGCCCAGGCACGCAAGAGCACTGCGGATTTGCGCCGCAATGAAGAACTGATCAGCGATGGCTCGGTGTCCAAACGCGAACTGGACGTGACCCGTGCGGCCAACGCACAGACCATCGCTGCCGTGGCCCAGGCCCAGGCCAGCCTGGAAATCGCCCGCCAGGATTTGCAGACGGTAATCGTCAACCGCGGCTCCCTGGAGGCAGCTGTCGCGAGTGCCGAGGCGGCGGTGGAGTTGGCGCGCATTGACCTGTCCAATACACGCATCACGGCACCACGGGATGGTCAGCTCGGGCAGATCGGCGTGCGCCTGGGCGCCTACGTCAATTCCGGCGCGCAACTGATGGCGCTGGTGCCCAAGCAGTTGTGGGTGATTGCCAATATGAAAGAAACCCAGATGGACAATGTGCAGGTCGGCCAGCCGGTGACGTTCACCGTGGATGCGCTGAACCACCGCAAGTTCCATGGCACGGTGCAGCATATTTCCCCGGCCACTGGTTCCGAGTTCAGCCTGTTGCAGGCGGACAACGCCACCGGCAACTTCGTCAAGATCGCCCAGCGGGTGCCGGTGCGCATCATCGTGGACCCGGACCAGGCCGAGAGTGAGCGCTTGCGACCGGGGTTGTCGGTGGTGGTGAGTATCGATACGGCAGGGCGCCTGAAAAACAGCCCACCCTGACGTTGACGCATCCTCTGACTGTAGGAGCGAGCTTGCTCGCGAAAAACGTCAACGATAACGCGTGTTTTCTGAATGAACGCGGCGCCTGTGAGTTTTTCGCGAGCAAGCTCGCTCCTACAGTTCAGGCATTTGGAGTGCATTTCAGGTTGAATGCCAGGTGGGTTGACTGGCCTTGCTCCAGCAGCTTAAGGCCAGGCTTGCCCGCCAGGTGATGGGCATTCACCGGATGGCTCACCGGCTCGATGCAGAAAAACTCCAACCCCGGCGGGCAGTACAGCAGGAAGTAATCGGCGCCGCTGGCCTGGCATTCGAGGCAGTAGCCAAGCTCCGGTTGTTCGATCACGCAGTGCCCATCCCAGCCGCAAAAGCCGTTGTCCACCAGCCCCTCTGGCAATCCTTTGAGTTGCCGGAAATCCCAGGCTTCGGTAACAGGTTCCAGCCTTGTGGGCAGCTTGGCTGCATCACTCATCCACACTTGCCTAGCCTTGGCCTGCAGCCGCGTACCCGGCCGGCGCGGCAAGTACGGATGCAAGCCCAGCCCATGCCAGGCGGGTTGCTCGGCCAAGTGAGTTACACACAATTGGATATTCAACTCACCGCTGTTCAAGCGAAACCGCTGGCGGGCGTGATAGGCGAAGGGCGTTTCGCAGCGCAGCTCCAACACCACTTCATGTTCTGACTGGCTTGTCACCTGCCATGCCTGCTGCCAGGCCGAACCGTGAATCGGAAAAGGGTCAGTGAGGCTATTGGGTGCCAGTGCCAGCCAGCCATCGGGGTTGTCGAAGCCGCCGTGGGCGATGCGGTTGGACCAGGGCGCTAATGGATAGCAGCCTAGCTTGCCCGGCAGCCCGGTATTGATCGCGTGCTTGTCGCTGTGCCGCAACAGCGGTTGCCCGGTGTCGCGTACCGTCCAGTTGACGAGGCTGCCGCCGATGGCGGGGGCGAGCACCAGATGGGTGAATTGATCCGAAAGCTCAATCACGATTGACCTGCCTAGTGAAGTCAAAACAAACACTGAGGATTCAACTGTGGGAGCTGGCTTGCCTGCGATAGCGGTGTATCAGTCACGAATGCGTTCACTGACAGATCGCTATCGCAGGCAAGCCAGCTCCCACATTGGTTTGCCTTTACAGCACCAAATGGGGCAACCACAGCGACAACGCCGGAACGTAGGTCACCGCAATCAGCACCAAGAACAACACCGCATAAAACGGCAGCAGGGCCTTTACGGTTTTCTCGATACTGGTCTTGCCCACCGCCGCGCCGACGAACAGCACCGCGCCCACCGGCGGGGTAATCAGGCCGATGCCCAGGTTCACCAGCATGATCATGCCGAAGTGGACCGGGTCGACGCCGATGCCCAGGATCACCGGCATCAGGATAGGCGTGAGGATAAGAATCAGCGGCGCCATGTCCATCACCGTGCCGAGCAACAACAGCATGACGTTGATGCACATCAGGATCACGTAGCGGTTGTCCGACAGGGTCAGGAACAGCGTGGTGATCTTCGCCGGGATCTGCATCAGGGTCATGATGTAGCCGAAGCTGGCGGCGAAAGCGATCAGGATCATCACGATGGAAATGGTGCGCACCGTGCGATGCATCAGCTTGGGCAGCTCGCGCCATTTGTAGTCGCGGTAGATGAACATGGTCACGAAGAATGCCCACAACACCGCAATCGCCGCCGACTCGGTGGCGGTGAAGATGCCCGAGAGGATGCCGCCGAGGATGATCACCATGGCCATCAGGCCCCAGAGCGCGTCGGCGGCGATCTTCAGCGCCTGCTTCAAGGGGATGACTTCGCCTTTGGGGTAGTCGCGCTTTTTCGCGAAGATCAGGCAGAGCACCATCAGGCACGCGCTCATTAACAGGCCCGGCACCACACCGGCCATGAACAGCGAGGCGATGGAGACGGTGCCGCCTGCCGCCAGGGAGTACAGCACCGAGTTATGGCTGGGCGGCGTCAGCAGCGCCTGCACCGAACCGCTGACGGTCACGGCGGTGGCGAATTCGCGCGGATAACCCCGCCGTTCCATTTCCGGAATCAGCACCGAGCCGACCGAGGCGGTATCGGCCACGGATGAGCCGGAAATCGCGCCAAAAAACGTCGAAGCCATGATGTTGACCAGGGACAGCCCGCCACGCACAAAGCCCACCAGCACCCCGGCAAAGGCCACCAGGCGCCGCGACATACCGCCCTCGGCCATGATCGCCCCGGCCAGCACGAAGAACGGAATCGCCATCAGCGAAAACTTGTTCACCCCACCGGCAATCTGAATCATCAGGGCCTGGAACGGGATGTCGATCCACCACGCGCCAATCAGCGCCGACAGCCCCAATGCATAGGCCACCGGCATGCCGATCAGAATCAATACAACAAAGCTGCCCAACAGAATCAATGCGTCCATATCAGGCGGCCCCTTCGTTTTCTTCAACCAGATCGAAACGCACCACCTTGCGGTTGCTCTGATCACCGAGCAGCAGCTTTTCGACCACGAACACCAGGGTCAGCACGCCGCCAATCGGGATCGGCATATAGGTGATGCCTACGCGCAGGGTAGGGATAGCGCTCATGAATTGGTTCCAGGTGGACAGGCACAGCTTGGTGCCCCAAATCGTCAT
Organism: Pseudomonas sp. MF6767; assembly: GCF_016405475.1. NCBI lineage: Bacteria > Pseudomonadati > Pseudomonadota > Gammaproteobacteria > Pseudomonadales > Pseudomonadaceae > Pseudomonas > Pseudomonas sp. MF6767. Next base: position 91,582 of record NZ_JAEKCY010000006.1, read on the forward strand.
GAACACGCAGATGGTGCCCATCAGCAGTTGCGAGAGGATGCCGACGAGGCGGCGTTGGACAGGCGGCAAGCGGTCAGTGATCATCGCTACCGACATGTGCGCACCGGCACGATAACTGGCAGCGGCGCCGATAAAGGTGAACACCAGCATCAGCAGGATGGCGGTGGGCTCCGGCCAGCTGGAACCGGTGCCGAGGGCGTAGCGGGTGAAGATACCCCAGGGAATGATCAAGGCGACCCCCAGGACGGAAAGACCGGCTACCCAGATGCAGGTCATGTAAAGGCGGTCATTGAAGCGCAGCAGTAAAGTCTTCATGGCGTTCACCGTGACCGGGCGCGTCGATGCCGACCGCGCCGGGCCTTATGCAGGGGCAGGGGAGGTTATTGAACCGCGTCGATGCGCTTGATCATGTCCGCATACGGCGCACCGTATTTGGCACGCACCGCCGCAGTGGCCTCATAGAAGGGCTTTTTGTCGACAGTGATGAACTCCACGCCGGCCTTCTTGAGTTTCTCTTCACTGCTGGCGGACTTGGCGTCCCAGAGCACGCGCTCATCAGCCTGGGCGGCCTTGGCGGCGGCCTTGACCATGTCCTGCTGGGCGGGGTCGAGCTTGTTCCAGGTGATTTTCGACATCACGATGGGTTCAGGCAGGATCAGGTGTTCGGTGAGCGTGTAGTACTTGGCGTTCTGGAAGTGGTTGTGTTCCAGCAAGGTCGGCGGGTTGTTTTCCGCGCCGTCGATGACCCCGGTCTGCAGGGCGCTGAAGATCTCGCCGGTGTCCATGGCAATGCCGTTGGCGCCCATGGCGTTGAAGGCTTCGATGAAAATCGGGTTGCCTTGCACGCGGATCTTCATGCCCTTGAGGTCTTCGATCTTGCGCACCGGTTTCTTGGTATAGAGATTGCGCGTGCCGCCATCCATCCAGGCCAGGGCCACCAGGCCGAACTCGGAGTTGGTGATCTTGGCGAGGATCTCGTCGCCAATCTCGCCATCGATGACCTTGCGCATATGCGCCTGGTCGCGGAATACGAACGGCAGGTTGAACACGTTCACGTCCGGCACCACCGGGCCGACGATGCCGAGGCTGACGCGGGTCATTTGCACGGCGCCGACCTGGGCCTGTTCGACCACTTCCTTCTCGGAGCCCAGCACACCGCCGGGGAAATACTTGAAGGTCAGCTCGCCGTTGCTCGCCTTGGTCAGGGCCTTGCCCATGTTTTCTTCTGCGGCAACGGTGGGGTAGCCAGCGGGGTGGATGTCGGCGAACTTGATTTCCAGCGCGTGGGCTGCGCTGCTGAGGGTGAAGATTGCAGCGGCGAGCAAGGTGCGTTTGAAGTCCATGGAAGTCACTCCTGTCTTGTTATTGTTGTATTCAAGGCACAGCGATTAAACGATGAAGCGGGGTTCGGGCAGTCCTTGGACGCCGGGGTTGAGGGCGAACACGCCACCAGACAGCGACTGTTCACTCGGGTCGTCGCGGATGGAGGTGACGTACAGAGTGTCTAGGCGGCTGCCACCGAAGGCGCACATGGTGGGTTTTTTCACGGGCACGCTCAGGGAGCGGTCCAGGCGACCGTCCGGGGTGAAACGGTGAACCAACCCGGCGTCGTTGGCGCAGATCCAGTAGCCGCCCTCGGCGTCCACGGCTGCACCGTCGGGACGCCCGGGGAAGTCGTTCATATCAATGAACAGGCGGCGATTGGACGGCGTGCCGGTCTCGATGTCGTAGTCGAACGCCCAGACCTTTTGTACCTTCGGGTGCGAATCGGAAGCGTACATCGTGCGGCCATCGGGGCTGAAGGCCAGGCCGTTGAGGGTGATGAACCCCTCCAGTAGCGCGTGGGGCGCAGCCCCGGACCCATAGCGATAAAGGACGCCTTCGGCGGCATTCAAGCCCATGTCCAGCACCATGCTGCCGGCCCAGAAACGGCCCTGGCGATCGCAGCGGCCATCGTTCAAACGCATGTCCTTGCGTGAATGCTCGATGCTGGCCAGCGGCACGGTGTCGAGGCTGCCGTCGTGGTGGGGCGTGAGTTGGAAGAAGCCGGTTTGCATGCCAGCGACCCAATTGCCTGCCTGGGTGCGCGCAATACAGGCGAGCATCTCTGGGGCTTTCCACGCCGCCAGATGGCCGGTGGCGGCGTTCCAGCGTTGCAGGCCGCCGTTGGGGATATCTACCCAATACAGGGCGTTTTCTTCGGGCACCCACACCGGGCATTCGCCCACTGCATTGCGGGCATCGACAATCAGTTCAGCAGTCATGGTCATTCCCTTGGGTTGCGGGGCACTCAGTCACCGAACGGCCCCGCCGCGCAGAACGCACCGCCCTGGTAGACCTTGGCCGGGTCATCGGCGGCCACGGGCGGTTGGGCTTCGACCTGGGCGCGGAACACTTCGGAGCTGTCTTTGGGGGCAAAGCCCAGGTGCGCGGCGTAGCGGTTGTCCCACCAGGTGTCGAGGTTGGCCGACATGCCGTACACCACGGTATGGCCGACGTTGGGCGTGTACAGCGCGCGTTCGAGCAGTTGGGTCAGGTCGTCGAAACTCAGCCAGGTGTGCATCATCCGGCGGTTCTGCGGTTGCGGGAACGAGGAGCCGATACGGATGCTCACGGTCTCGATGCCATAACGGTCGAAGTAGAAACTGGCCATGTCTTCGCCGTAGGACTTGGACAGGCCGTAGTAACTGTCCGGGCGGCGCGGGGAATGGGCGTCGAGTTGCTCGCCCTGTTTGTAGAAACCGATCACGTGATTGGAGCTGGCGAAGATCACCCGCTTGACCCCGTGGCGGCGGGCCGCTTCGTAGATATGGAAAATGCCGCTGATGTTCGCGCCCAGCACCTCTTCGAACGAGCGCTCCACCGAAACGCCGCCAAAGTGCAGGATGGCGTCGACGCCCTCTACCAACTGATGCACGGCGTGTTTGTCGGCCAGGTCGCAGGTGTGTACCTCTTCGCGAGCGTCGGTGGCGGGGGCCATTTCAGCGATATCCGAAAGGCGCAGCACCTGGGCATAAGGACGCATGCGTTCACGCAGGACTTTGCCCAGGCCGCCGGCGGCACCAGTGAGCAACAGACGGTTGAAGGGAGCGGGGGTGGTGGTGGTCATGGGCCTTCCAGATTTTTGTTGTAGGTTGTCGTATGACTATGGGGAAATAGTGTTAGGGATTCCTGGTGTTGTCAACGTCCTTCCAGGCACATGAGATCAAAGGTGGGAGCTGGCTTGCCTGCGATAGCGGTGAGTCTGAAAAGGATGTGGTAACTGACCCACCGCTATCGCAGGCAAGCCAGCTCCCACATGGATAGGTGGCACCTTAGAGATCGGATTTGCCTTTGGAACTACAACAACGAAATCGGATAGCTGATAAAAATCCGGTTCTCATCGAACTCGTTATTGCTGAAATCCCGACGCATGGTCGAGTTGCGCCACTTCACATTGAGGTTCTTCAGCGCACCGCTCTGCACCGTGTAGGCCAACTCCGACTCACGCCCCCACTCCTTGCCGTCGGTGATCGCCCCGGTGTGTACATTGCTGCCGCTGATATAGCGGTTCATCAGGGTCAGCCCCGGAACGCCGAGCACCACAAAGTTGAAGTCGTGGCGCACCTGCCAGGACTTTTCCTTGGCGTTGTCGTAGCTGGCGTTGTAGCTGTCGTTGGCCAGAGTGCCGCCGCTGGTGCCGTTGATGCGCATCCAGGCGCTGTCGCCGCTGAGTTTTTGCAGGCCAACATAGAAGGTATGGCCGTTGTATCTGGCCGAGAGCAGGGCGAACAGGGTCTTGTTATCGAGGTCGCCGGCCAGGGCGCTGCCGTCTTCCTTGCCGTTGAAGAACCCGAGGTTGGCGCCCAGGGTCCAGTCTCCCAGCGGCTGGCTGTGGGTGAGGTTGAGGTACTGCTGTTGGTAGATATCAGTCAGTTCGGCGTACCACAGGCCGACCTGGGTACGTTTGTCGTTGAAAGTGTATTCGCCGCCGCCGAAGTTGAAACGGTCCGAAGTGAACGCGGCTTTGCCGTTCATGAACATGTCTTCCATGCTCGCGTCGTTGCGTGGGCTGTTGCCGCGAAACTGGCCACCGTAGAGCGTCAGGCCGGCGATTTCATTGGAGGTGACCTGGCCGCCACGAAAGGTCTGTGGCAGGGAGCGGCCATCGTCGGAACGCAGGATTGGCAGCACCGGCATCCATTCGCCAACCTTCAACTCGGTCTTCGACAGCCTGGTTTTCAGCGCGACACCCAGACGCCCGAAATTGTCGGCGGGGCGGCCATCGTCATGCACCGGCAACAGTTGGGTGCCGGCGGTGCCTTTGCCGCCATCAAGCTTTTGCGAATACAGGCCCAGCACGTCAATCCCGAAACCGACCGTGCCCTGGGTAAAACCGGACTTGGCATCAAGGATAAAATTCTGCGTCCACTCTTCGGCCTTGCCCTGGGGGTTGGTCGGGTTGGTGAAGTTGCGATTGAAGTAGGCATTACGCAGGTTGAGCGTGGCCTTGGCGTCGTCGATAAAGCCTTCGGCGTTGGCACCCAGCGGCAGGGTGACGACCAGGCTGCCGAGGCCGAGAAGGCCCAGGCGCGTGCAGGAATGACGGGCGGATTGACTCACAGTGAGGCTCCCTTTGTTTTGTTGTTTTTATTATTTGTCATACGTTGTCGTACAACATTGAGCGCGATATTTGCGAGGTTTTGAGGGCGTGTCAAGCAGAAGTTATATGATGACTTGGGTGAAACGATTCAACGCAGCGGCACGGTCGCCCCCTGTAGGAGCGAGCTTGCTCGCGAAAAAACGTCAACGATAACGCGTGCTTCCTGAATGAACGCGGCGCCTGTGAGTTTTTCGCGAGCAAGCTCGCTCCTACATGGATTGCATTGCAACGCAGGTTTCAGCCAGCCATGACCATCGGCGGCAGGGTGCCAAGCAGGGAAACCGCAGCCACTGCTGCAACGCCCAACAGCCACTCCATCATCACACTGGCTCTCAAACTGCCCAGGCGTTGTTCGCAGCGCTTGATACGCAACCGGTTCAACAGCGCCAACCCCAGCATGCCCAGCACCAGCCCCACCTTGATCAGCAGGATCAAGGCGAAGCCCTCGAACAGCGGCGTGGGCCACAGTTGCCCGGTGAGCACGCGCACGTTGATCAGACCGGTTACCAGCAGGCCGCCGACCAGGCCATATCCCACACCACTGAAGCGACGCAGAATCGGCTCCAGGTGGTGGTCTTGCGCCTGCCGGAGGATCAGCACCAACACCAGCAACCCACCGAGCCAGGCCCCAACGCACAGCAGGTGCACTACCTGGTTAAGGATCAGCAACCGCCCACTCAGCCCATCGAGCATGGCGCCATGGCCTACGGGGGCCAGGGTCGCCAGCAGCAGGGCGAGCAGCGGCAAGCGCAAGGCCGGCCAGGGCTTGATCAGCACGATCACCAGCAGCAGGTTCAGCAGCAGATGCCAGGCCCATACCTGGCCAAAAAAGGTCTTGCCCAGCACCAACTGCACCGTGGCCGGTTGCAGCGCCGACTCCCAACTGCCGGCCATGCTGGCGGTGATCAACAGCAACCACACAACCCCGGTGAACAGCCCCAAGCCGGCCAGGCCACGGGTGATGCGCAGCAATTGCCGGTCCAGTGTCGGCTGCACGACGTGAGCGCCGAGCAGCCAGGGCCTGAACACCCAGGCCCCGAACATCAGCAACACGACGCAAAAGTGCAGGAAGCGGCACAGCACCAGCAGGGTTGCCATGGGTTATTGGCCGACCTTGAAGCTGTAAGTGCCTTCGCTTTTGTGAGTGTCGACGGACACCGCATGCCATTCGACCTTATACGTGCCGCTTGCCAGCGGAGCGGCAGGCGTGACCACCAGGGTTTTCTTGTCGGCGTCCGGGGTTTCCAGGCCCTTGATGGCAATTTCGGTGCCGTCCTTGCTCAGGGAGACCTTGGTGAAGGTGGCTTCGACGCCTTCGCTGAAGGTCAGGCGCAGGTCTTTGGGTGCGGCGACTTTGCTGTCAGCCGCAGGCTCCGCGCTCTTGAGGTGGGCGTGGGCAAACGCCGTAGAGGCGCCCAGCAGGGCAGTGAACAGGACAGCAGCGGTCAGGGAGTTCTTGAGCAACATTGTTCAATACCGATCAGAGGATAGGAGCCGGCAGTGTACGAAGTTTCGGCTTGGCCTGTCGCCCCGATCTAGAGCCGGTGGTAGTCTTTAGGCCGTGTTGTTGTCAGGGAGCCCTTATGGGCAATCACAAGATCGGAATTCGTCGGGTCAACGTCGAGAAAATCCTGCTGGCGGCGGAGAAGGTCTTCGCCAACAAAGGCTATGGCAGCACCGCCATGGCCGACATCGCCGAAGAAGCGCAACTGCCGCGCTCCAACCTGCATTACTACTTCACCACCAAGAGCGAGCTGTACAGCGCGGTGCTGTTCGACCTGCTGGAATTGTGGAAGCAGGACGCCCTGAGCTTTGAAACCTTCGACGACCCTCGGGTAGTGCTCAGCAGCTACATCCGCGCCAAGATGCAGCGCTCGCGCACGCGCCCGTATGGCTCCAAGGTCTGGGCCAATGAAATCATCCACGGCGCGCCCACACTCGGCGAGGCCCTGGATGAAAGCCTGTACGACTGGGCCAAGATGAAGGAAGCGAAGATTCGCCAATGGGTGCAAGACAAACGCATCCTGCCGGTGGAGCCCTCGAGCCTGCTGTACATGATCTGGGCCTCGACCCAGCACTACGCCGACTTCGATCATCAGGTGAAGATTCTGAATGATCACCAGCCGTTGTCGGACAGGCAGTTCGAGAAGGCCATTCAGACCGTGACCGGTGTGATTTTGCGCGGGATTGGGTTGGAGCCTTGAGCTGATCGTTCCCACGCTCCGCGTGGGAATGCCACCCTGGACGCTCCGCGTCCGCTCTTGCCAGCGTGACGCGGAGCGTCACAGGATGCGTTCCCACGCGGAGCGTGGGAACGAGGGACTAGGGTTACACCGCCTCCCGGTAAGGATTGCGCGGGTCCTGCGTCCAGTTCAAAAACGACTTGCCGGTATCGATCGGCACCATCTCGATGCAGTCGGCCACCGGGCAGGTGATCTGGCACAGGTTACAGCCCACGCACTCATCGTCGATCACCTCATACAGATGCGTGCCATCGGCCTGCTTCAAGCTGGCAATGGCCTGGTGCGAGGTGTCCTCGCAGGCAATATGGCAACGACCACAGCCAATGCACGCCTCTTGGTCTATCTTGGCGATGACCTGATAGTTGATGTCCAGGTACTTCCAATCCGTGGTGTTGCCCACCGCCCGCCCGGAAAACGCCTGCAGGTTGGCATGGCCTTGGCTGTCCATCCAGCGCGACAAGCCATCCTTCATTTCTTCAACGATGCGAAACCCATGCAGCATCGCCGCCGTGCACACCTGCACCGCGCCGCAGCCCAGGGCGACGAATTCCGCGGCGTCGCGCCAGGTGCCGATACCGCCGATGCCGCAGATCGGCAGGCCGTTGGTCTGTGGGTCACGGGCGATTTCGGCGACCATGTTCAACGCAATCGGCTTGACCGCCGAGCCGCAGTAACCGCCATGGGTGCTCTGGGTACCGACCACTGGCAGGGCGACCATGCGCTCCAGGTCCACGCTGGTGATGGAGTTGATGGTGTTGATCAGCGACACCGCATCGGCGCCGCCGCGATAGGCCGCCCGCGCCGCCACGCGGATGTCGGTGATGTTCGGCGTGAGCTTGACGATCACCGGCAGCGAACAATACGTCTTGCACCAGCGCGTCACTTGCTCCACGTACTCCGGCACCTGGCCGACGGCGGCGCCCATGCCCCGTTCGGGCATGCCATGAGGGCAGCCGAAGTTCAGTTCGATGCCGTCGCAGCCGGTCGCCTCCACCAAGGGCAGGATGTTTTTCCAGGACGCTTCGACACAAGGCACCATGAGCGAGACGATCAGTGCGCGGTCCGGCCAGTCCTTTTTCACCTGGGTGATTTCCCGCAGGTTGATCTCCAGGGAACGGTCGGTGATCAGTTCGATATTGTTGATGCCCAGCACTTCGCGGTTGGCGCCATAGTGCGCGGAGTAACGCGACGACACGTTCACCGCCGCCGGGTCTTCCCCCAGGGTTTTCCACACGACGCCACCCCAGCCGGCCTCGAAGGCGCGCACCACGTTGTAGGCTTTGTCGGTGGGCGGCGCGGAGGCCAGCCAGAACGGATTGGGCGCTTTGATACCGGCGAATACAATCGAGAGATCGGCCATTACGCAGCCTCCACAGTCAGCATGAGTTGGGCATGCATGGCTTCGGCGGCCCGCTTGCCATGTTGTACCGCCTGAACGGTGAGGTCCTGGCCGAGGCTGACGCAATCACCGCCGGCATACACCCCTGGGATGCTGGTGCGCAGTTGCTCATCCACGAAGATGCGCTCGCCGACGCGATGCAGTTGCTGGGCCAGCGGATCGTGCAGGGCGTCGTTGTCGAAGCCTTGCCCGATCGCCTTGAAGATCGCGTCGGCGGCCAGTTCGAAGGTTTCCCCGGTAGGCAGCAGGCGACCGTTTTCCAGGCGGGTGCGGGCAAAGCGCATGCCGCGTACGCGGCCTTGGTCATCGAGCAGGACCTCGTCGGGTTGGGCCCAGGTCAACAGCCGTACTTGATTGGCCTTGGCGATGTCCTGTTCGTGGTGGGTTGCGCCCATGTCGGCCAGGCCACGGCGGTATACCAGGTTGACATCGCGGGCACCGAGGCGGGCCATCTGCACGGCCATGTCGATGGCGGTGTTGCCGGCGCCGAGCACGATGCAGCGGTCGGCCAGGGGCAGTTGGCTGAGGTCATCGGCCTGGCGCAGTTCGCGGATATAGTCGGTGGCGGCGAGCAGGCCGGGGGCATCCTCAAAGGGCAGGCCCAGCTGTTTGCTGGCAGCGAGACCCAGGCCGAGGAACACCGAATCGAATTGCTGGTGCAGTTCGCTCAAGGTCAGGTTGTCGCCCAGGCGCTGGCCGTGGCGAACCTCGATGCCGCCAATCTGCAGGAGGAAATCCAGTTCCTTCTGGGCGAAGTCGTCCACCAGTTTGTATTTGGCGATTCCGTATTCATTCAGTCCGCCGGCTTTTTCCCGCGCTTCGAAAATCACCACGTCATGACCGTGCAAGGCGGCGCGGTGAGCGCAGGCCAAACCGGCAGGCCCGGCACCGACCACGGCGATGCGCTTGCCAGTGGGCGCGGCGCGTTGGAACGGGTGTTCGCTGAAGTGCGCGTTGTCGATGGCATAGCGTTGCAGCAGGCCGATCAGCACGGGGGCGCATTCTTCGGCGTTATTGCGTACGCACGCTTGCTGGCAAAGGATTTCCGTCGGGCACACCCGTGCGCAACTGCCACCGAGAATGTTGGCTGAGAGGATTTTTTGCGCGGCCCCCTGCACGTTTTCGGTGTGGATATTGCGGATGAACGAGGGGATATCGATCTCGCTGGGGCACGCATTCACACAAGGCGCGTCGTAGCAGTACAGGCAGCGCGAGGCTTCCAGTTGGGCCTGGCGGGCGTTGAGGGGCGGTGCCAGGTCGGTGAACTGGCTGGCGAGGGTGGCCCCGTCTTCGCGGGGGTGGGGGAGGTGGGTCAGGGTCTGGATCACGGTGTTGGCCTCACGGTTATTGAGGTGCTGCCTCTGATGGGCGATCGTTCCCACGCTCTGCGTGGGAAAGCCTCACTGGACGCTCCGCGTCCGCTTTTTTTGGACTCAGCGGTTCACGGCCACTGGCTTGCAAAGCGCTGCCCGCTTGCTCAACTGCTCGAACACCGAGGGATACGCCGGCCGCTGCACATACCGCCCGGCCCCTCGCTCCGCGCGCAGGTCACCATCGGCCCACACCAGCTTGCCCTGGCTGATGGTGTGGCTGGGCACGCCGCGCACGGTCTTGCCTTCGAAGATGTTGAAGTCCACCTGCTGATGGTGGGTCTTGGCGGAAATGGTCCGCGTGCCCTCGGGGTCCCATAGCACCAGGTCGGCATCGGCGCCTACGCGTATCGCGCCTTTGCGTGGGTAGAGGTTGAAGATCTTCGCGGTGTTGGTGGAGGTCAGCGCGACAAATTCCTGCATCGACAGACGCCCGGTATTGACGCCTTCGTGCCACAGCAGCGCCATGCGGTCTTCAATGCCGGCGGTACCGTTGGGGATCTTGCTGAAGTCGTCACGCCCGGCGGCTTTTTGCTCGGCGCAGAAACAGCAGTGGTCGGTGGCGGTGGTGTGCAGGTTGCCCGCTTGCAGGCCATGCCACAGCGCCTCTTGGTGCCCGCGTGGGCGGAATGGCGGGCTCATCACATAGCCGGCGGCGGTCTGCCAGTCGGGGTGCTGGTACACGCTGTCATCGAGCAACAGGTGGCCGGCGAGTACTTCACCGTACACCGCCTGGCCTTTGCCTCGGGCATAGGTGATTTCATCCAGGGCTTCCTTCGTCGACACATGCACCAGGTACAGCGGCGTGCCGATGGTCTCAGCAATTCGGATGGCACGGCTGGCCGCTTCGCCTTCCACCTGGGACGGGCGCGACAGCGGATGGGCCTCCGGCCCGGTGATACCCTGGGCCATCAGCTTGCGTTGCAGGTGGTACACCAGCTCGCCATTTTCGGCATGCACCGTGGGCACCGCGCCGAGTTCCAGGCAGCGTTCGAAACTGGCGACCAAGGTGTCATCGGCAGCCATGATCGCGTTCTTGTAGGCCATGAAATGCTTGAAGCTGTTGATGCCGTGATGGCTGACCAGCTCGGCCATTTCCTCGCGTACCTGCTCGCTCCACCAAGTGATCGCTACATGAAACCCGTAGTCGGCGGCAGACTTTTCGGCCCAGCCGCGCCACTGGTGGAAAGCTTCCATCAGCGATTGCTGTGGGTTGGGAATCACGAAGTCGATGATCGACGTGGTACCACCGGCCAAGCCTGCCGCCGTGCCACTGAAAAAGTCTTCACTGGCCACGGTGCCCATGAAGGGCAGTTGCATATGGGTATGGGGGTCAATGCCGCCTGGCATCAAGTATTGGCCGCTGCCATCGAGTATTTCGCAGCCTGCGGGAATATCCAGATTCGTGCCAATGGCGCGAATTAGACCCTCTGCGCATAACACATCGGCGCGGTAACTTTCATCATGGGTAATAACGGTGGCGCCACGGATCAACAGCGACATGTCGAGTTCCTCACAGGCTTGACCGGCTTGTGCCAGTTCTAAGTGTTGTAATACTGCGTACCGAGGGTCGGTTAATTCCTGTCATCGGTGACAGGAATAGAAACTAGCCCGAGTTTTTCGAATGAGCAAGAAGATTTTTATCAAGCCTTTAATGTTTTTATATAATTGATTTATAAGGTAAAAATACTATTTTCACCAAAATGAAGCACGCCCACCCTGTTTTGACGCACTTGACAGGTTCTTGATCTGTTCAATATTTCTTATTGCAAATCAGGCGCTTGAGATATGCCGCTTGACGGCGTCGAGAAATAAAAATAATTGTGATGCACCAGTTTGAGACCTGCAGGTTCTGGCAACTTGCGTATTGTTTAGCCTGACGCGTGCGGCAAGTAGCGCAGGCTCAATTGGAAAGCTGATAAACATCAGCAAGTTATACAAGCGGTGCGGGTTCAGAGGCGGTTGTCGGCACGGTTATTGAGTGCACGGGCAGTTGGCCGGAACCCTGGATGTCATGTTGTTGATGCGGTACTCCGGCCACCTGAACCTAGCGTGCAGGTGAGCAACAATAATTTTAAAAAAACCGTGGAGCGGCCATGCAACAGAACAGATCGCAAGTCATCGAGCGCAACGGCCTGTACGAACTCGACGCCGGCCCCGACGTCCTCGACAGCCCTCGCTACAACCACGATATGGCACCTACCAAAGTGCACGAGCGCACCTGGAACAAATGGCACATCACCGCGCTGTGGGTCGGCATGTCGATCTGCGTGCCCACCTACACCCTGGGCGGGGTGCTCACGGCGTATTTCGGGCTGTCGGTGGGGGAGGCGCTGATGGCGATCCTGCTGGCCAATATCGTGGTGTTGATCCCGCTGACCCTCAACGCGTTTCCCGGCACCAAGTACGGCATTCCGTTTCCGGTGCTGTTGCGTTCGTCCTTTGGCATCCTCGGTTCCAACGTACCGTGCCTGATCCGCGCGCTGGTGGCCTGCGGCTGGTTTGGTATCCAGACGATGTTTGGCGGTCTGGCGATCCACCTGTTCCTGGGCTCGATTTTCGACGGCTGGAAAGCCCTCGGCGGTACCGGTGAGGTGATCGGTTTCATGCTGTTCTGGTGCTTGAACCTGTGGGTAGTGCTGCGTGGCGCCGAGTCGATCAAGCGCCTGGAAACCTTGTCGGCGCCGCTGTTGGTCGCCGTAGGAGTTGGTCTGCTGGTATGGGCGATGCCGAACGTGTCCCTCAGCGAGCTGATGGCTATTCCACCCAAGCGCCCCGAAGGCGCCAGCCTCACCGGTTACTTCATGGCGGGGCTTACGGCGATGGTGGGCTTCTGGGCCACCTTGTCACTGAACATTCCCGACTTCAGCCGCTACGCCAACAGCCAGAAAGACCAGATTCTGGGGCAGATCTTCGGCTTGCCGCTGACCATGTTCCTGTTCGCCGCCCTCGGCGTGGTCATGACCGCCGCCTCGGTGAAACTGGTGGGGGTGAGCGTCTCCGATCCGGTGAGCCTGATTGGTCATATCCAGAGCCCGGTGTGGGTGGCCATCGCCATGGCGCTGATCATCGTCGCCACCTTGTCCACCAACACTGCGGCGAACATCGTCTCGCCCACCAACGACTTCCAGAACATCGCGCCCAAGCTGATCAACCGAACCACGGCGGTGATTCTCACCGGCCTGGTAGGGCTGGCGTTGATGGCCCATGAACTGCTGAAAAAACTCGGGCTGATTGTCTCGGACGTCAGCCTGGAAACCGTGTATTCCAATTGGCTGCTGGGCTATTCAAGCCTGCTGGGGCCGATTGCCGGGATCATGGTGGTGGACTATTTCATCACCCGCAGACAACAGTTGGACCTGGCCGGCCTGTACCGCGACGACGTGTACCCGGCCTGGAACTGGAGCGGCTTTGTCGCCTTTGGCGTACCGGTGGTGCTGACGCTGCTGTCGCTGGGCAGCGATGCGTTCAGCTGGTTCTACAGCTACGGCTGGTTCACCGGCTCGGCGTTGGGCGGGGTGTTGTATTACGGGCTCAATGCCAAGCGCGCTAGCAGTCCACTCACCGCCAAATCCCCGTTGTAAACACGGTTCAGGTGAGAGCTGGCTTGCCTGCGATAGCGGACTATCAGTTAAAGCCGTGTCGCTTGACACACCGCTATCGCAGGCAAGCCAGCTCCCACAGTTGACCGCGTTAATTCATAAGAACCTGTAGCCTGAGGAGACCCCCATGAACGCTGCCCTCGACGTTCTGCAATCGACCCATCAGCACATCAACCGCGACCGTCTGTGGCAGTCGCTGATGGACCTGGCCAAACTCGGCGCCACCCCCAAAGGCGGAGTGTGTCGCCTGGCCCTTACCGACCTCGACCGCAAGGCTCGCGATCTCTTCGTGCAGTGGTGTGAAGCGGCGGGTTGCACCGTGACCATCGACGGCATCGGCAATATCTTTGCGCGCCGTCCCGGCCGCAATCCCGACCTGCCACCGGTGATGACCGGCAGCCATATCGACACCCAGCCCACCGGCGGCAAGTTCGACGGTTGCTTCGGCGTGCTGGCCGGTGTGGAAGTGCTGCGCACCCTTAACGACCTGAATGTGGAAACCGAGGCGCCGCTGGAAGTGGTGGTATGGACCAACGAAGAAGGCTCGCGTTTCCCGCCGTGCATGATGGGCTCAGGGGTGTTTGCCGAGAAGTTCAGCCTCGCCGATACCCTGGCCAAGGTCGATACGGACGGCGTCAGCGTGGGGGATGCGTTGAACGCGATTGGTTATGCCGGAATACGGCCGGTCAGCGGGCATAAGGTCGGCGCGTATTTCGAGGCCCATATCGAACAAGGGCCGATTCTGGAGGATGAACACAAAACCATCGGCGTGGTGCTCGGCGCCCTCGGGCAAAAGTGGTTTGACCTGAAGCTGCGCGGTGTTGAAGCCCATGCCGGCCCTACACCCATGCACTTGCGCAAGGATGCCCTGGTAGGCGCGGCAGCGGTGGTGGCCGCCGTGAACGCGGCGGCGTTGGCGCATCAGCCTCATGCATGCGGCACGGTGGGGTGCCTGCAAGCGTATCCGGGATCGCGCAACGTGATTCCCGGTGAAGTACGCATGACCCTGGATTTTCGTCATCTGGAACCGGCACGGCTGGACTCGATGATTGCCCAGGTGCGTCAGGTGATCGATGACACCTGCGCCAAACACGGCTTGAGTTTCGATATGCAGCCCACGGCGGACTTCCCGCCGCTGTACTTCGACAAAGGCTGCGTGGAGGCGGTGCGCGATGCCGCCAATGGCTTGGGCTTGTCGAACATGAACATCGTCAGCGGGGCAGGGCACGACGCGATCTTCGTGGCTGAGCTGGGCCCGGCGGGGATGATCTTTGTACCGTGTGAAGGCGGCATCAGCCACAACGAAATCGAAAATGCCGCGCCGGATGACCTGGCGGCAGGGTGTGCGGTGTTGTTGCGCGCGATGGTGGCCGCTTCAGCGGCCATTGCCAGCGGCAAGTTAGCCGCCTGAATGATCGTTCCCACGCTCCGCGTGGGAACGCCGCTCAGGACGCTCTGCGTCCGCCCTTGAAATCGTGACGCGGAGCGTCACAGGGTGCATTCCCACGCAGAGCGTGGGAACGATCAGTGGGTATTAACCCGGCTGCCAGCCGCCGCCGAGTGCGGTCAAAAGTCCCACGCTCGCCTGCAACTGCCGGGTCTGCACCGCCTGCAACGTTCTCTGTGCCTGCAACGCGGCGGTTTGGGCGGTGACCACGTCCAGGTAACTCACCGCCCCGGCCTGATAGCTGTTCATCGCCAAGGCCTGGGTATGTTGCGCCGCCTCTGCCGCCGCTTGCTCGTCCTCGGCTTGCTGCTGCAAATCCCGCAGTTGCGCGAGGTTATCTTCCACCTCACGCACGGCTTTCAATACGTGGCTACGGTACTGTGCCGAGGCTTCCTCGAATTCGGCCTTGGCCTGGCGCTCGTTGGCGCTCAAGCGTCCGCCATCGAAGATCGGCAGGTTCATCAGCGGCCCCAGTGCCCAATACCGGTTGCCGGCGGACAGCAGGTTGCCAACGCCTTGGGTCTGCCCGCCCAGCACACCGGTCAAACTGAAATCCGGGAACCACGCCGCCTTGGCCACGCCGATCGTTGCGTTGGCCGCAAACACACGACGTTCAGCTGCGGCAATGTCTGGACGACGCTGCAGCAAGTGGCTGGGCAACTGCGCTGGAATGCTTGGCAACGCCATTAACTGCGGGCTGGGCGGCAATGAAAAATCACTGGCCGTCACGCCCACCAATTCGCCGATGGCGTGCTCGGCGAGGTTGCGCTGGCCACGCACTTCGTCCAGCTGCGCCTTGGCTTCGGCCAGTTGGTTTTGCGCGCGGGTCAGGTCCAGTTCCGACGCAATCTGGCCTTCATAACGGCTGCGGGTCAGTTGCAACGCTTGGCTGAAGTCCTGCAACGACGTGTTGAGGATTCGGCCCTGTGCATCCAGCCCATTGAGCTGCACATACAGGCTCGCCAACTGCTGTTGCAGGCTCAGGCGCACCACCACCAGATCATCAAAGGACGCTTGCGCCTGGGCATCGCCCGCAGCGACCTGGTTGCGGATTCTGCCCCACAGGTCGAGGTCGTAACCCAGGGAGAACCCAGCGGTATTGCTGTTGTACACCGACGGCTGTGTAGTGCTGCGTAGCGGTCGTGAATCCGATTGACGTTGGCGCAGCGGTTGCGCGCTGGCGGTGATTTGCGGGAAAAGGCCCGCGTGCAGTTGACTGGCGTAGGCCTGGGACGCATCGAAATGCGCCAGCGCCGCGGCCAGGTCCGGGTTGGCCTTGAGCAGTTGCTGTTGCAGCGCGTTCAGGCGCGAATCGTTGTAAAGCTGCCACCACTGGGGCGCCAGTTGATCCGACGGTTGCGCGCTGTGCCAGGGGCCATCGCTGGTTTGTTCGCGGTAGTGGGCGGGCAGGTCAATCGACGGCACCGTATAGGTGGGCGCCATCGAGCAACCCTGCAACGCCAGTACCATCAGTGCCGCCAGCGGCTTAAGCCTTGGGCGCATGCGCACCTCCCGAGGCGTCGGCCAGTTGCACCGGGTCGCCTTCGCGCAGGGCGTCGGGCGGGTTGTCGATGATGCGGTCAGCAGGCTTCAGGCCTTGGTCGATCACCAGGCGCTCGCCGAGGTCCAGGCCAATATGAATGTCTTGCAGGTGCACATGGTTGCGACCGTCCAGTACCGCAACCTGGGTGCCCTGGGCGCGGAAGATCAAGGCGCTGGCCGGGATGCTCACGCCATGGGTATCGGCCGGAATCGGCAGGGTGACTTCGGCGTAATCGCCTGGCAGCAGTTCGCCGTTGGGGTTGTCGGCAACGAACTGGGCGAGCAGGGTGCCAGAGCGGCGGTCGATGGCAGTGGAGTCACCGATCAGGCGTGCCTTGAAGTGCTCGCCGGGGTGCTCGGGGACGGTCAGTTCGGCCTCAAGGCCCGTATGAATGACCGCTGCATAGTTCTGCGGCACCGGCACGTACAAGCGCAATTGGTGGGTGTCGGCAATGTTGAACAGTTCCGGATCGCTGGCGTTATCGGCCTTGATCAACTGGCCGATGTCCGTGTTGCGGGCAGTGATGGTGCCAGCGAATGGCGCTCGAAGGGTCTTGTAGCTTTCCAGGGCGCACAGTCGTGCGTAGTCGGCTGCCGCGGCTTCGGTGTTGGCCTTGGCGGCTGCGGCGTTGGAGGTTTTCTCATCGGCGTCCTGGCGCGATACCGAATGGCTGGCCAGCAGGTTTTGCCAGCGGGTCGCCGTGGTGGCTGCCAGGCGTGCATTGGCTTGTTGCTGGATCAGGCGGGCATGGGCCTGGGCCAGTTGTTGGTCAAGGTCTGGGCTGTCGATTTCGGCGAGGATTTGCCCGGCCTTGACCTGGGCACCGATGTCGACTTTCCAGTCCTTCAAGTAGCCGCTGACCCGCGCATGGATCGCCGCTTTGCTCCATGCGTCCAGGTGGGCGGGCAGGCGCAGGGTGTCACCGCCGGCGTTTGGCTTGGGTTGGAACACCATTACCTGGGGGACGGCGGCGGCTTCGGTCCAGGCGGTGACCGACTGCTCGTGCAGCGTACGCGCGTGCAGGCCGCTGGCGACTAACAGGGCAGCCAACGTCAGGCCACCGACACCCAGGAGCATCAGACGCTTGCGCGAGGGTTTTTGATCAGGCGACATGGGGCGTTTCTCCAGCAGTTGCGCGAGTAGGATGACGACCGTGGACCAGGCTGAAGACCACGGGAACAAACAACAAAGTGGCGATGGTGGCGAAGACCAGGCCACCGATGACCGCCCGGCCGAGCGGGGCGTTCTGCTCCTCGGAAATGGCCAGGGGCAACATGCCGATGATCATTGCCAGGGCAGTCATGCACACCGGGCGAAAGCGCGTATAGCCGGCTTCCAGCGCGGCTTCCAACGCATCGCCATGTTCGGCCAGGCGCTCACGGCAGAAGCTCACCACCAGGATCGAGTTGGCGGTGGCCACGCCCATGCACAAGATGGCGCCGGTGAGTGCTGGCACCGACAACGAGGTGCCACTGAGAAACAGCATCCACACGATGCCCGCCAATGCTGCCGGCAACGCCGTGATGATCACAAAAGGGTCGGCCCATGATTGGAAGTTGACCACGATCAGCAAGTAGATCAGCACCACCGCGCCGAGCAGTCCGAAGCTCAAACCACTGAACGCCTCATGCAGCGCATCGATCTGCCCGTGCAGGCTGATGGTCGCGCCTTTGGGGCGCAGGGACGCAGTGTCATCCAGCACCTTTTGCACATCGCGGGCCACACCGCCGAGGTCGCGGCCTTGCACGTTGGCGTACAGGTCCAGGGTTGGTTCGATGTTGTAGTGGGTCACCACGGCCGGGCTCTGTACCCGGGAGATGGTTGCCACGCCGCCGAGAATTTGCGCCTGCCCATCGGCACCGGTCACTGGCAGCGCTTCCAGGGACGGCAGGCTGTCGAGGCGGTATTGCGGGGTGGCGGCGACGATGGAGTAAGACACGCCGTTGGCCGGGTTGAGCCAGAAGGTCGGCGCGGTTTGCGAGCTGCCGGCGAGGGAGGCGACCATGCTGTTGGTGACGTCACGCTCGGTGATGCCCAGGCCATTGGCGCGCATACGGTCCACGTTTACTTGCAGCGAGGGGTAGCCGGTGGACTGCTGGATCCGCAGGTCGGCAATCCCCGGTACATGTTGCAAGCGCCGTTCAAGCTCGACGGCATAGGCGCGGTTTTCCGCGTCATTGCGCCCGGAGATTTTGACGTCCAGAGGGGCGGGAGCGCCGAAGTTGAGGATCTGGCTGCTGATGTCGGCGGGCAGGAACGCAAAGTGGCTGCCGGGGAAACTTTGCGGCAGGGCTTCACGCAGTTTTTTCACATAGTCGGCGGTGGGCGCGTGGTGCGTTTTCAAGCTGACCTGGATGTCACCGTCCTGCGGGCCGATGGTGCCGCTGCTGCTGTAGGCCATGTCGATGCCGCTGAGCGGAATGCCAATATTGTCGACGATGGTGTCCAGTTCTTCGGCCGGGATAACCTCGCGAATCCGTGCTTCGATGCGATCGAACGCCGCGGCACTTTCTTCGATGCGCGTGCCCAGTGGCAAGCGCACATGCAGGGCCAAGGCACCCGCATCGGTGGCCGGGAAAAAGTCCTGGCCCAGGCTCGGCAACAGCAGGAACGACGCGAGTACGCAGGCCAGGAACCCGACAATGAAGCGCTTGCGTGCACCCAGCGCCAGCGTCAGCAGGCCATGGTAGGTGTCGCGGATATTGGAAAAGTGCCGCTCGAATCCCTGTTGAAAATTCAGCACCGATTGCAACAACGCATTGCGCGGCCTCAAGTGCTGTTCACCCTCGTGGTGATTGATGAATGCATCTTCCGGATGATGCCCCGCGCCTGCCTCCGGCCTATGTGGTTTGAGCAAATACATCGCCAGCGTCGGCACCAGGGTACGCGAGAGAATGAACGAACTGGCCATGGCAAAGATCACCGCCAGCGCCATTGGCCGGAACAGGTAACCGGCGATGCCTTGCAGCAAAAACATCGGCACGAACACGATGCAGATGCACAACAGCGAGACGAAAGCCGGGCCGACGATTTGCGCGGCGCCGTCGAGAATCGCGGCCTTCACCGCCTTGCCTTGCTCCAGGTGCCAGTTGATGTTCTCGATGGTCACCGTGGCGTCGTCCACCAGGATGCCCACCGCCAACGCCAGCCCGCCCAATGTCATCACGTTGAGGGTTTGCCCACTGACGGCCAACAGCGCGATGGCCGACAGCACTGCCAGGGGAATCGACGCGGCGATGATCAAGGTCGAGCGCCAACTGCCGAGAAACAGCAGGATCATCGCACTGGTGAGCAGTGCGGCAATGATGCCTTCCTGGGCCACGCTGCCCACCGACTGCTTGACGAACACCGAGGCATCGCCCAGCAGCGAGGTTTTCAGCGACGGTGGCAAGGTTTCGTTGATGCGCGGCAGCATCTGCCGGATACCGTCGATGATCGAAAGCGTGGAGATGCTGCCGTTTTTCAGCGCCGGCATCAGCACGGCGCGATGGCCGTCGACCCGCACGATATTGGTTTGCGGTGGTGAACCGTCGCGCACATGGGCCACTTGGCCGATGGTGATCAGCGCACCGTCGACGGTCTTGATCGGCAAGTCGTTGAGCTCATCAATCGCCTTGGGGCTGTTGTTGAGCAGGATCGTGTATTCGTTGGGGCCGAGCTTGGCGGTGCCCACCGGGATGATCTGGTTCTGCAGCGCCAGGGCGTTGCCCACGTCTTGGGCCGACAAGCCTTTGGCGGCCAGGGCTTGAGGGTCGAGGTCGAGGGTGATCTGCCGTTGCTTGCCACCCATTGGGGTGGGCATGGCCAGGCCGGGCAGGGCGCTCAAGGGCAGGCGGATATTGTTCTGCACCAGGTCGCGAATTTTGGCTTCCGAAAGGCTGGGGCTGGAGAACGCCATTTGCAGGATCGGCACCGTGGAAGCGCTGTAGTTGAGGATCAGCGGCGGGGTGATGCCCGGTGGCATTTGCTTAAGCACGGTTTGTGACACCGCCGTGACCTGGGCATTGGCGGTACGGATATCGACGCCAGGCTGGAAGAAGATCTTGACGATGCCCATGCCGGGCAACGATTGCGACTCGATATGTTCGATGTCGTTGACGGTGGTGCTCAGGGAGCGTTCGTAGGTGTAGATCACCCGGCCGGCCATGGCGTCCGGAGACAGGCCGTTGTACTGCCACACCACGGCGACCACGGGAATGCCGATATCGGGAAAAACATCCGTGGGCGTACGCAGGGCCGCCATCGGCCCGATGATGCAGATGAATATAGCCAGCACGATGAAGGTGTACGGCTTGTGCAGTGCGGTCTTTACCAGCCCGAGCATGCGTGAGTCTCCGAGAAGAGCAGGATTGCAAACCCCGGCAGTCTTGACCGACCCACCTAACACGCACCTTTCAGCCAGGTGAAGGAAGTTTTAGTCAAGGGCTGAAGATACTTTCATAGGGATTCATTTGTTCCAGGAAGGGCGGCTCATCAAGCTTGTCAGCCATCGGATACGAGCTTTTCATTCATGCCCTTTGGAGCCCTGTCATGTCACTCAAACCACTGTTGTTAGTTCCCGTCCTTGGCTTTGCCTGTTTACTGTCGGCCTGCGCCGGCCCGATCCCCAAGGCGGACCCCAGCGAAGCCTGGATCGGCTTGCAGGAAGAAGCGCCGAATGACCTGATGGCCGAGCGTGTCGATGGCAAGCGGGTGGACGATGGGCGCTATTTTGAGGTGACCCCGGGTGACCATCGCCTGGACGTGACTTTATTTGAAGACGAGCCGGGTGATGACAACCAGCAGGACTGCCAGGGCCGCATCGAGTACAAGCATTTCAAGGCAGGTGAGCACTACACCCTGGTGGAGTCGAGCCTGGGCACCACGGTGCGCGCGTCTCTTGAGGACGGCCACGGCAAGGAAATTGCCGCGACCCAGGACTTCAATTGCATGCCTGGCTAGGCGTGATGCGCCGTCGCCTTGTGCGGTTCTGCAGGTGCAGCAGGTTTGACGTGGGGGTGATGATGCCGGCGCGTCACGCGCATGACTCCCCACAGCATGGCGGCGGCGACGGCCAGCCAACCACAGATCAACAGGAAAATCGTTGTCGCAAGGCTCATTCGGGCCTCCTTTCGCCCACTTGGGGCACACACAGTCTTCTCAATGGACAGTCTAGTCAGCTGGCGGTTGCCTGCTATTGACCAATGGTCGAGTCGGTCCAACTTCTTTGCTCTATCAGCGCCGCTTTACTGAGCCAGTGGGCTATACCGGCGGGGCGGGGCGCCCTATGATCGGAGGCCTTTACCGGCAGTTGATCAAGAGAGTGAAAAAATTGCGCTTACGGTCGAACCTTAAAACCTCCTTGCTGCTCGCCGCTGCCCTTGGGCTGGCGGCCTGTGCCAGCAGCACACCATCGAAACTGCCAGGCTTGCCGGAGCGCGTTGAACTCACTGGCGTGCCGACCTTTCGCAGCGAGGCTTATCAGAGCGGTCCTACGGCACTTGCCAGCATGCTGTCGCAACAAGGCATTGTCATGACACCGGGTTTGCTTGATAAACCGCTGCACCTGCCCGGCGCCGAGGCGGACCTTGAGCGCAACATGCAAGTGTTGGCACGTGAATACGGGCTGATGGTGTATCCACTGGCGGCCAAGCTGACCGCCGTGCTGGCGCAGGTGGCGGCGGGTTACCCAGTGATGGCGCGGATCAACGCCAGTTATTGGTCCGGGGCGCGCTATGTCGTGGTGGTGGGGTTCAACCAACAGAAGAGTACGGTGCTGTTGCGCTCTGGCAACGAGCGCCGGCTGATCATGCGCTTCAGCGACTTCGAGTCGGCGTGGGCGAGCGCGGGCCATTGGGCCATTCTGACCCAGCGCCCGAGCCAGTTGCCGGCCAATGTGGACGTGCAGCGCTGGCGCGAAGCGGCCAATGCCACGGCGCAGGCGGGGCAGGAGCAAGCGGCGGCCCAAGCGCTCAAGGTGTTGGCAGAGAAGAAGTGAAGCTCAAATAATGTGGGAGCGGGCAAGCCCGCCCCCACACTAAAACCGTTGCTTATCGACGTACTTCCGTAGCGGTCGCTCGGTTCTTGAGGTTTTTATCGGCCTTGTAACGCAGCGCTACATCAGGCACTGCGCCGCCTTTGCCGGTCTCGACCCAGCTACGAATACGGCTGGCATCGGCAAAATGGGTGAACTTGCCAAAGGCATCCAGAATCACCAGCGACACCGGGCGATTGCCCATGCTCGTCACCAACACCAGGCAATGGCCGGCCTGGTTGGTGAAACCGGTCTTGGTCAGCTTGATATCCCAGTTGGCGCGGTTGATCAGGTGATCGGTGTTGGAGAAGCCCAAGGTGTAATTAGGCTTGCGGAACGACACGGTCTTTTCCTTGGTGGTGCTCAACTGGCTCAGCATCGGAAACTTGCGCGCATAGGCCAGCAGCTTGCTCAGGTCGCGGGCGGTCGACACGTTATGGATCGACAGGCCGGTGGGCTCCACGTAGTGGGTGCTGGTCATGCCCAGGGACTTGGCCTTGGCGTTCATCGCGGCAATGAAGGCCGCGTAACCGCCTGGATAGTGGTGGGCGAGGCTGGCGGCGGCGCGGTTTTCCGAAGACATCAGCGCGATCAGCAGCATTTCCTTGCGTGGCATCTGGCTGCCGATCTTCACCCGGGAGAACACGCCTTTCATCTCGGGCGTGTCGGTGATGTTGATGTCGATGTACTCGTCCATATTCTGCTTGGCTTCGAGTACGATCAGGCCAGTCATCAGCTTGCTCACCGAGGCGATAGGTACCACCACGTCAGGGTTGCTGGAATAAATGACTTTATTGGTCTGCAAGTCGACCAGCATGGCGCTGCCGGAGGCGATCTGCAGCTTGGAGGCGTCACGCGGGGCCAGGGTGGATTCGGCAGCGTGGGCGAAGGTGCCTGTTATCGCAAAAAACAGGCTAACGATAGAAAGACGAATTTTCACGCGGATGAACTCGCTAAAAAGTAAGGAAATGCCGTTGTAGAACGGGACTTAAGACAAATGACGTTACATTTTAGGAGTATGGATGAAGAACTGTCGAATGTTCTTCTAGAACCAGACGAAAGTGCCTAAAAACTAAGAAAAAACGGTTTTTTTACGGGCAATAAAAAGCCCTGCGCTAAGGCAGGGCTTTTTCATCACCTCTGGTTATTAACCGTGCAGCGTTTCCGCTGCATATAAGGTGTTTTCCAGCAAGCAGGCCCGGGTCATCGGCCCGACACCGCCGGGGACCGGCGTGATCCAGCCTGCTCGGGGCAGGGCGGTTTCATACACCACGTCGCCCACCAACTTGCCGTCTTCCTGGCGGTTGATACCCACGTCAATAACGATGGCGCCTTCCTTGATCCACTCACCCTTGACCAGGCCCGGCTTGCCGGCGGCGACTACCACCAGGTCGGCACGGCCGACGTGGCCGGCGAGGTCCTTGGTGAAGCGATGGGTGACGGTCACGGTGCAGCCGGCCAGCAGCAGCTCCATGGCCATCGGGCGACCGACGATGTTCGATGCGCCCACCACCACAGCGTCAAGGCCGTACAGGTCGACACCGGTGCTTTCCAGCAGCGTCATGATGCCTTTAGGCGTGCATGGGCGCAGCAGGGGAATGCGTTGGGCCAGGCGGCCGACGTTATAAGGGTGGAAACCGTCGACGTCCTTGTCCGGGCGGATGCGCTCCAGCAGCTTGGAGGCGTCCAGGTGCTCAGGCAGCGGCAGCTGCAGCAGGATGCCGTCCATGCCCGGGTCATCGTTGAGGCTGTCAATCAGGTCGGTCAGGGCCTGTTGAGTGGTGTCCGAAGGCAAGTCGTAGGCCTTGGAAATAAAGCCGACCTCTTCACAGTCTTTACGCTTGTGCGAGACATAAACCTGAGAGGCAGGATCGCTGCCGACCAGGATCACCGCGAGGCCAGGCGTGCGCAGGCCTTGCTGGCTGCGCTCGGTGACTCGTTTGGCGATCTGCTGGCGCAGGCTGGCGGCGATTGATTTGCCGTCGATAAGTTGTGCAGTCATTACGCGTGATTAACCATCGAGAGGGGGAAGAAAAGTGCGCGCATTCTCGCATGCCAAGGCGCGAGGGCAAAGGCGCTTGGTCTGCAAATTGCCCTAACCCCTTAAATAAAATCAGTTTTTTTCAAAAAAGATTTGACGGGTTTCCAGGGCATCTATACTATTCGTCGCACTTGTCGGGCACAGCCTAGCACTGGTTAAGAAGGTCGAGCAGAATAGTTGTACTGCAAGGCTGGAAGCACTTAGTTTGTAATCCTCCAAGAGTACAGATTAATAAGGCGCCCGTAGCTCAGCTGGATAGAGCATCCGCCTTCTAAGCGGATGGTCGCAGGTTCGAGTCCTGCCGGGTGCGCCATTAGGCAGCTTTGGCACAAGTAGCGCTATATGGTGGGCGTAGCTCAGTTGGTAGAGCACGGGATTGTGACTCCCGTTGTCGAGGGTTCGATCCCCTTCGTCCACCCCATATTCTGAAAGGCGCCAGATTTAACAGTCTGGCGCCTTTGCTTTAAGAGCTTCAAGCGCGGATGTGGTGGAATTGGTAGACACACTGGATTTAGGTTCCAGCGCCGCGAGGCGTAAGAGTTCGAGTCTCTTCATCCGCACCAATTAAAGCTTTTCCCGGTCGTCAGGCGGGGCAGGGCTCAACAAAGAAGTGGTTTGGTTTCTTTGTTAACGCAATATGGTGGGCGTAGCTCAGTTGGTAGAGCACGGGATTGTGACTCCCGTTGTCGAGGGTTCGATCCCCTTCGTCCACCCCATATTCGAAAGGCGCCAGATTTAACAGTCTGGCGCCTTTTTTGGTTTTGGCGGTTTGAGATTGGGTGGTTGCAGGTGCTGGGCTGCCCCGGCAGGGCGTGTCGTCGTATTTATGTATCTCGATGATGCCGCGTTGCTTGCTCGCCTTGTTCGCAGGGCGGGCCGTCAGGGAGATGAATGGTTGTTCCTTCTATATATAGAGAGGGGCGGCGCAGAGCCCTGGCGCAATTTGGCTGTATTTGTCACCGGGGCGAGGTACTTCAGTGCTTTCGTACCGATAAATTGCCGGCTGTTTTTCGCGGTGTTTTCAGTAGGGTGACTTCTTGAGTTTGACCCACTAGAATGCATGCCCTTGATTGGGGTCGGAAATGGCCGGCTAATGTCTGTGCAACGAGGAATATCCATGCAAGTTTCTGTTGAAAATACTACTGCTCTCGAGCGCCGCCTGAGCATCACCGTGCCGGCAGAGCGTATCGAGACTGCGGTCAACAAGCGTCTGCAGCAGACTGCCCAAAAGGCCAAGATCGCTGGTTTCCGTCCAGGCAAAGTGCCTATGAGCGAAATCAAGCGTCGTTTTGGTGCCGATGCGCGCCAGGAAGCTGTAGGTGACGTGATCCAGGCTTCCTTCTACGAAGCCGTTGTCGAGCAGAAGCTGAACCCTGCTGGCTCGCCTTCGATCGAGCCCAAGTCCCTGGAAGCGGGCAAGGACCTGGAATACGTTGCCGTATTCGAAGTGTTCCCGGAATTTGAAGTGGCCGGTTTCGAAGGTATCGAAATCGAGCGTCTGAGCGCCGAAGTGGCTGATTCGGACCTGGACAACATGCTGGAAATCCTGCGCAAGCAGAACACCCGTTTTGAAGTGGCCGACCGTGCCGCCCAGAACGAAGACCAACTGAACATCGATTTCGTTGGCAAGGTTGACGGCGAAGTCTTCGCTGGCGGCTCCTCCAAGGGCACTCAGCTGGTGCTGGGTTCCAACCGCATGATTCCTGGTTTCGAGGACGGCCTGGTTGGCGCCAAAGCCGGCGAAGAGCGCGTTCTGAACCTGACTTTCCCTGCTGACTACCAGAACCTGGACCTGGCTGGCAAAGCCGCCGAGTTCACCGTTACCGTCAACAGCGTTTCCGAGCCTAAGCTGCCAGAGCTGAACGAAGAGTTCTTCGCTCAGTTCGGCATCAAGGAAACCGGCATCGAAGGCTTCCGCACCGAAGTTCGCAAGAACATGGAGCGTGAGCTGCGCCAGGCTATCAAGTCCAAGGTCAAGAACCAGGTCATGGACGGTCTGCTGGCCGCCAACCCGATCGAAGTGCCTAAGGCCCTGCTGTCCAACGAAGTGGATCGCCTGCGCGTTCAAGCGGTTCAGCAGTTTGGTGGCAACATCAAGCCTGACCAACTGCCGGCCGAGCTGTTCGAAGAGCAAGCCAAGCGCCGCGTTGTGCTGGGCCTGATCGTGGCCGAAGTGGTCAAGCAGTTTGACCTCAAGCCAGACGAAGACCGCGTTCGCGAAATGATCCAGGAAATGGCTTCGGCCTACCAGGAGCCTGAGCAGGTCGTGGCTTGGTACTACAAGAACGAGCAGCAGATGAACGAAGTACGTTCGGTTGTGCTGGAAGAACAAGTTGTGGATACTGTTCTGCAGAAGGCTAAGGTGACCGATAAAGCGGTCTCTTACGAAGAAGCAGTCAAACCGGCGGAAGCAGCACAAGCCGACTGATTGTCCAACTCGTTGGAAATTCAACCATAAGCCAGCCTCGCGCTGGCTTATGCGTTTTCAAGACATGACTATTTGGGAGTAACTGCAGAGCATGTTCCGTAATTCCTATATTCAGCAGAACTCTGATATCCAGGCCGCAGGCGGCCTGGTCCCGATGGTTGTCGAGCAGTCCGCTCGTGGCGAACGCGCCTACGACATCTACTCGCGCCTGCTCAAGGAGCGAGTGATCTTTCTGGTTGGCCCGGTAGAGGACTACATGGCCAACCTGATTTGTGCGCAATTGCTGTTCCTTGAAGCGGAAAACCCGGACAAGGACATCCATCTCTACATCAACTCACCGGGCGGTTCGGTGACTGCGGGCATGTCGATCTACGACACCATGCAGTTCATCAAGCCAAACGTGTCGACCACCTGTATTGGCCAGGCGTGCAGCATGGGCGCCTTCCTGCTGACCGCGGGTGCCGAAGGCAAGCGTTTCTGCCTGCCGAACTCGCGTGTGATGATTCACCAGCCACTGGGCGGTTTCCAGGGCCAGGCGTCGGACATCGAAATCCACGCCAAGGAAATCCTCTTCATTCGTGAGCGTCTCAACACGCTGATGGCCAAGCACAGCGGGCGCACCCTGGAAGAAATCGAGCGCGATACCAACCGTGACAATTTCATGAGCGCTGAAGCCGCCAAGGAATACGGGTTGATCGACGCAGTGATCGACAAGCGCCCCGCTTAATATAAGCCGCTCAAAATAGGCTGGTCGGCATGTCCGACCACTGGCGGGCTTGAAAAAGCCCGCATAAGCCTTCATCTTGTGTTGCAAGCCTATCGGATTTGGATCGAACGAATGACTGACACCCGCAACGGCGAGGACAACGGCAAGCTGCTCTATTGCTCCTTCTGTGGCAAAAGCCAGCATGAAGTACGCAAATTGATTGCCGGCCCCTCGGTGTTTATCTGCGACGAATGCGTCGACCTGTGCAATGACATCATCCGTGAGGAGGTGCAGGAAGCCCAGGCCGAGAGCAGTGCGCATAAATTACCTTCGCCTAAAGAAATCAGCGGCATCCTTGACCAGTACGTCATTGGTCAAGAGCGTGCAAAGAAGGTTCTGGCCGTAGCGGTGTACAACCACTACAAGCGCTTGAACCAGCGTGACAAGAAAGGTGACGAGGTTGAACTTGGCAAGAGCAACATCTTGCTGATCGGTCCTACAGGCTCGGGTAAAACCCTGCTTGCAGAAACCCTCGCTCGCCTGTTGAACGTTCCGTTCACCATCGCCGACGCCACCACCCTCACCGAGGCTGGCTACGTGGGTGAAGATGTCGAGAACATCATTCAGAAACTGCTGCAGAAGTGCGACTACGACGTAGAGAAGGCCCAGATGGGTATTGTCTACATCGACGAGATCGACAAGATCTCGCGCAAGTCGGACAACCCGTCGATCACCCGGGACGTTTCCGGTGAAGGCGTGCAGCAGGCCCTGTTGAAACTGATCGAAGGCACGGTTGCTTCCGTTCCGCCACAAGGCGGCCGCAAGCACCCGCAGCAGGAATTCCTTCAGGTTGATACGCGCAACATCCTGTTCATTTGTGGCGGTGCGTTCTCCGGTCTGGAGAAGGTGATTCAGCAGCGTTCCACCCGTGGCGGCATTGGTTTCAGTGCGGAAGTGCGTAGCAAGGAAGAAGGCAAGAAGGTGGGCGAGTCCCTGCGTGAAGTCGAGCCTGACGATCTGGTCAAGTTCGGTCTGATCCCGGAATTCGTTGGCCGTCTGCCGGTCCTGGCGACGTTGGACGAGTTGGATGAGGCGGCTTTGATCCAGATCCTCACCGAGCCGAAAAACGCCCTGACCAAGCAATACGGCAAATTGTTCGAGATGGAAGGTGTAGACCTCGAGTTCCGTACCGATGCGCTGAAATCGGTGGCCAAGCGGGCACTGGAGCGCAAGACCGGTGCACGTGGCCTGCGTTCTATTCTCGAAGGCGTGTTGCTCGACACCATGTACGAAATCCCCTCGCAGTCCGAGGTGAGTAAAGTGGTGATCGACGAAAGCGTGATCGAAGGCAAATCCAAGCCACTGTATATCTACGAAAACAGTGAGCCGGCTGCCAAGGCTGCACCCGACGCGTAAGCGTTCAGCAGTTGCGGTACAAGCAAGGGGCCTCTAGGGGCCCCTTGTTTTTTGGGGGCTTTTCTCGGAGCGGTGGTTAAATTCGCGTGTATTCATGCGTTTAACTACTGGCATTGAGCTTGTTTTTTTTGCATGTAACCCCCATCTTGGTTTCAAGCTTATTTTTGAACTGTCATAGAGGCGAAATCATGAAGACAACCATCGAATTGCCTCTCCTGCCGTTGCGTGATGTCGTCGTCTATCCGCACATGGTTATCCCGCTGTTCGTGGGGCGCGAGAAGTCTATCGAAGCCCTCGAGGCCGCGATGACGGGCGACAAGCAAATCCTGCTGTTGGCCCAGAAGAATCCTGCTGATGATGATCCAGGTGAAGATGCCCTGTATCGCGTCGGCACCATTGCCACTGTCCTGCAATTGCTCAAACTGCCCGATGGCACCGTCAAGGTGTTAGTCGAAGGTGAGCAGCGCGGCGCCGTAGAGCGTTTCATGGAGGTGGATGGCCACCTGCGTGCAGAAGTGGCGCTGATCGACGAAGTCGAAGCCCCGGAGCGTGAGTCCGAGGTGTTCGTGCGCAGCATGCTCTCGCAGTTCGAGCAGTATGTCCAACTGGGCAAGAAAGTTCCGGCTGAAGTCCTGTCGTCCCTCAACAGCATTGATGAGCCAAGCCGCCTGGTCGACACCATGGCCGCCCACATGGCGCTGAAGATCGAGCAGAAGCAAGACATCCTCGAAATCATCGACCTGTCGGCCCGTGTCGAACACGTGCTGGCGTTGCTGGATGGCGAAATCGACCTGCTGCAGGTTGAGAAACGCATCCGTGGCCGTGTGAAGAAGCAGATGGAGCGTAGCCAGCGCGAGTACTATCTGAATGAGCAGATGAAGGCCATTCAGAAAGAACTCGGTGACGGCGAGGAGGGCCACAACGAAATCGAAGAGCTGAAGAAGCGTATCGATGCCGCTGGCCTGCCCAAAGACGCCCTGACCAAGGCCACCGCCGAGCTGAACAAGCTCAAGCAGATGTCGCCGATGTCGGCCGAAGCCACCGTGGTGCGCTCGTATATCGACTGGTTGGTGCAAGTGCCGTGGAAGGCCCAGACCAAGGTGCGCCTGGACCTGGCCCGTGCTGAAGAGATCCTCGACGCTGACCATTACGGCCTGGAAGAGGTCAAGGAGCGCATCCTTGAGTACCTCGCCGTGCAAAAGCGTGTGAAAAAAATCCGCGGGCCGGTGCTGTGCCTGGTCGGGCCTCCAGGTGTGGGTAAAACATCCCTGGCGGAATCGATTGCCAGCGCGACTAACCGCAAGTTCGTGCGCATGGCCTTGGGTGGCGTGCGTGACGAAGCGGAAATCCGTGGTCATCGCCGTACCTACATCGGTTCGATGCCAGGAAGATTGATTCAAAAGATGACAAAGGTGGGTGTACGCAACCCGCTGTTCCTGCTCGATGAAATCGACAAAATGGGCAGCGATATGCGTGGCGATCCGGCGTCGGCCTTGCTCGAAGTGCTTGATCCCGAGCAAAACCATAATTTCAACGACCATTACCTGGAAGTCGACTACGACTTGTCTGACGTAATGTTCTTGTGCACCTCCAACTCCATGAACATTCCGCCAGCCTTGCTGGATCGGATGGAGGTGATTCGTCTGCCGGGCTACACCGAAGACGAGAAGATCAACATCGCAGTCAAGTACCTGGCGCCCAAGCAGATTTCGGCGAACGGCCTGAAGAAGGGCGAGATCGAATTCGAGGTCGAGGCGATCCGTGACATCGTGCGCTACTACACCCGCGAGGCCGGTGTACGGGGCCTTGAGCGCCAGATCGCGAAGATCTGCCGCAAGGCGGTGAAGGAGCACGCGCTGGAAAAACGCTTCTCTGTGAAGGTAGTTGCCGATTCCCTGGAACACTTCCTGGGCGTGAAGAAATTCCGCTACGGCCTGGCCGAGCAACAGGATCAGGTCGGCCAGGTGACTGGTTTGGCGTGGACCCAGGTAGGTGGCGAATTGCTCACCATCGAAGCTGCGGTGATTCCGGGCAAAGGCCAATTGATCAAGACCGGTTCCCTGGGGGACGTGATGGTCGAATCCATTACCGCCGCGCAGACCGTGGTGCGCAGCCGCGCCCGCAGCCTGGGCATCCCGCTGGACTTCCACGAGAAGCACGACACCCATATCCACATGCCGGAAGGGGCGACCCCTAAAGACGGCCCTAGCGCTGGCGTAGGCATGTGCACGGCGCTGGTATCAGCGTTGACCGGCATTCCTGTGCGCGCCGATGTGGCGATGACCGGGGAAATTACCCTGCGTGGTCAGGTATTGGCGATCGGTGGCCTGAAAGAGAAATTACTCGCTGCGCACCGGGGTGGAATCAAGACCGTGATCATTCCTGAAGAGAATGTTCGCGACTTGAAGGAAATTCCTGACAATATCAAGCAGGATCTTCAGATTAAACCGGTTAAATGGATTGACGAGGTCCTGCAAATTGCGCTGCAATACGCGCCGGAGCCCTTGCCGGATGTGGTCCCGGAGATAGTCGCGAAGGACGAAAAACGCGAGTCCGATTCCAAGGAAAGAATTAGCACGCATTAATGTGTTGGAGCCTGGGGGGCTTCCTTGACAGCTTTTTAGAGCCCTTGTTATAAAGCGGCTCTTAAGTGTCTGTAGGCCATTCAGCACTGGTTTTGCTTTTTACCAAAAAACTTAGAATCATACTCAATAGATATATAAGGGGACTTAGAGTGAACAAGTCGGAACTGATTGATGCTATCGCTGCATCCGCTGATATCCCGAAAGCTGCTGCTGGCCGTGCGCTGGACGCAGTAATCGAATCCGTCACTGGCGCTCTGAAGGCCGGCGACTCCGTGGTACTGGTAGGCTTCGGTACTTTCTCTGTGACTGACCGCCCAGCTCGCACTGGCCGTAACCCACAGACCGGCAAAGCACTGCAAATCGCTGCTGCCAAGAAACCAGGTTTCAAAGCCGGTAAAGCCCTGAAAGAAGCCGTTAACTAAGCTTCGTTCAAGCCTTTGCTTACCCGGGTCGGACGCAGGTCTGGCCTGGCAGCGGAGCGGTAGCTGACCCACGTATCGGGTCGCCACGCCGGGGGTGCAGATTCGAACCCCCGTCCGCTCCGCCAGTTACGAGAAGGCGCATCCTCGGATGCGCCTTTCTTCTATCCGGACTCTACCCACGCTCCACGGTTGCCTAATTTTTGAAGTTCAACCGTTTCTGGGGGACGCATGCTGCAAAATATCAGGGACAATTCACAAGGCTGGATTGCCAAGACCATTATCGGGATCATCGTCGCTTTGATGGCGTTCACCGGTATCGAAGCCATTTTCCAGGCTTCGGGTAATAACAAGCAGGACGTGGCCAAGGTCAATGGTGAAGAAATCACCCAGACCGAACTGAGCCAGGCCGTCGATATGCAACGGCGCCAGCTGATGCAACAGTTGGGCAAGGATTTCGATGCTTCCCTGCTGGACGAAAAACTGCTGCGCGATGCTGCCCTCAAGGGCCTGATCGACCGCAAGCTGCTGCTGCAAGGTGCTGCCGATTCCAAGTTCGGCTTCTCGGAAGCGGCGCTGGACCAGGTGATCCTGCAGACGCCGGAATTCCAGGTGGACGGCAAGTTCAACGCCGAACGCTTTGACCAGGTGATCCGTCAGCTGGGCTATAGCCGCATGCAATTCCGTCAAATGCTGACCCAGGAAATGCTGATCGGCCAGGTTCGCGCAGGCATCGCCGGCAGCGGTTTTGTGACCGACGCCGAGGTGCTGGCATTTGCCCGTCTGGAAAAACAGACCCGCGACTTCGCTACCGTCAACATCAAGGCTGACCCTGCGGCGGTGAAACTCACCGACGACGAGGTCAAGGCCTACTACGACCAGCACGCCAAAGAGTTCATGACCCCGGACCAGGTGGTCATCGACTATCTGGAGTTGAAGAAGTCTTCCTTCTTCGACCAGGTCAGCGTCAAGGACGATGAGCTGCAGGCTGCCTACGAGAAGGAAACCGCCAACCTCGCTGAACAGCGTCGTGCCGCGCATATCCTGATTGAAGTCAACGACAAGGTCACCGAGGCGCAAGCCAAGGCCAAGATCGAAGACATCCAGGCGCGCCTGGCCAAGGGTGAGAAGTTCGAAGCCCTGGCCAAGGAGTTCTCCCAGGACCCAGGTTCGGCCAACAATGGCGGTGACCTCGGCTTTGCCGGCCCTGGCGTTTATGACCCGGACTTCGAAACCGCGCTGTACGGCTTGAAGCAAGACCAGGTGTCGGCGCCAGTGCGCACTACCTTCGGTTGGCATCTGATCAAGTTGCTGGGCGTTGAAGCGCCTGAGGTGCCATCGTTCGCCAGCCTGAAAGACAAGCTGACCCGCGAGCTCAAGGCACAGCAGGTTGAACAGCGTTTTGTCGAAGCGACCAAGCAATTGGAAGATGCGGCATTCGAAGCCTCTGACCTGGCCCAGCCGGCGTCTGACCTGAAGCTGACCGTCCACACTTCCGCGCCGTTTGGCCGTGAAGGTGGCGAAGGTGTTGCGGCCAACCGTGCCGTGGTCACTGCAGCCTTCAGCCCGGAAGTGCTGGATGAAGGTGCCAACAGCAGCGCTATCGAGCTGGACCCGGAAACCATCATCGTGCTGCGTGCCAAAGAGCATCTCAAGCCGGCCCAGTTGCCGCTGGAGAACGTCGCTGCGGCCATTCGCACCCAGATGACCAAGGAGCGCGCGAGCGCTGCCGCCAAAGCCCATGCCGACGAGTTGATCGCCAGCCTGCGTGATGGCAAGACCGCGCTGGACCAGCCGGTTGACGGCCAGGCCTGGAAGGTGACTGAGGCAGCTACCCGTGGTCAGGACTCCATCGACCCGGCCGTGCTGCAAGCCTTGTTCCGCATGCCCAAGCCTGTGGCCAAGGACAAGCCGACCTTCACCACCGTGACCCTGCGCGATGGCAGCCTGGTGATCGTGCGCTTGAACGGTGTGAACGAAGCGGCGGCCCCTACGGACGAAGAAAAAGCGCAATACCGCCGCTTCCTCGCTTCCCGTATTGGCCAGCAGGACTTCGCGGCCTACCGCAAGCAGCTGGAAACCCAGGCAGACATCAAGAAGTATTGATGCCGGCCTGAATAAAAAGACCCCGACCTGAAAAGGCCGGGGTCTTTTTTTGCCCTTGATAAAGCGGCTACTCAGTTAAATGGGACTGTCACTGTGGCGAGGGAGCTTGCTCCCGTTGACTGCGCAGCAGTCCCGGCTTTTTAGGGCCGCTTCGCGACCCAGCGGGAGCAAGCTCCCTCGCCACAGGTTGGTGCTCTGCCTCAGATAGGCTTGGCAGCAAACTTGAGCTTGCCCCACGTCAACCCGATCACCGCCGCCAGGGTTGAAGCCGCCAATACGCTCAGCTTCGCAGCCGACAGCAGGGCCGGGTCGGAAAATGCCAGGGACGAGATAAAGATCGACATGGTGAAACCGATCCCCGCCAGCAGGCCGACCAGGCCAACGCCCGTCCAGGTCACACCGTCCGGCAGCTTGCAGATGTTGAGCTTGACCAGCGCCAGGCTCGCCAGCATCACGCCCAGAGGCTTGCCGAGCACCAGGGCGAAGATGACGCCCATGAACACACCGTGGGCCAGCGGGTCATCCAGATTGAAACCGTCCAGGCTCACACCGGCGTTGGCCAATGCAAACAGCGGCATCACGCCGAACGCTACCCACGGGTGCAGCGCCGATTGAACACGCTGCACCGGCGGCAGTATTTCCCGTTGAGCTTCGCGCAATTGCTTGAGGGGCGTGGCGACTTGTTGGGCCCCTTCGGCTGGCTGCGAGAACCGGTCCATCAGCTCGTTGAAGGTGCGTTCGATGGTTTCCAGCGGGCGTTCCCGGGTGGGCTTGGAATTGACGGGGGTCATCAAGCCAAGGATCACCCCGGCGAGCGTCGGGTGCACGCCGGTCTTGAGCAGGCCAAACCACACGATAGCGCCTGGCAGCAGGTAGATCGCCGCCTTGCTGATGCCCATGCGTTGGAACACCAACACCAGGGCCAGCCCGCCGGCAGCAATCACCAAGCCCATGTAGTCGAGGCTGGCGGTGAAAAAGATCGCGATGATCAGAATCGCCACGATGTCATCGATGATCGCCAAGGCCAGCAGCAGGATGCGTACGCCACTCGGAATCGATTTGCCCAGCAGCGCAAGCACACCCACGGCAAAGGCGATGTCGGTCGCGGTGGGGACTGCCCAGCCACTCGCGGCGGCGGTGTCGTGGTTGAGCAGGGTGTAGATGAGTGCGGGCATCAGCACACCGCCCAACGCCGCGCCCAAGGGCAGCGTGGCCAGCTTCAGGTTGGCGAGGGCGCCGTCTTTGATTTCCTGGCGGATCTCGGTACCGACCACCAGAAAGAAAATGGTCATCAGCCCGTCATTCACCAGAAAATGCAGGGAGCGCGACACGCTGTAATCGCCCAGCCCGAGGGTGATGGGCGTGTTCCAGAAATGCTCGTAGGTCGCGGCGGCGGGGCTGTTGGCCCACACCAGCGCGACGATGGCGGCCAGCAGCAGCACGATACCGCTGACGGCTTCGATGTGTGAAAAGCGCTCAAGGGCGGACAGCGCGCCCTCAGTCAAACGCTGGGGGCGGGGGATGGCGGGGTGTTTATCAGGCACGACAAATCTCCATTGGCGGCCCGACCAATGCTTGGCTTTTAACCTGCGCCGTGCTTTATGCAACAACGCACCCAGGGGCGATGATAGGAAGGTGAGGAATAAGTTGTAAACAAACTTGTCATCGCGCGGGCAGCGCTTTACCCCGGATTGCGCCCAGCGCCAACACGATCAATCCTAGAACTGCCCATGGAAATGTCACGACGCCCCAACGTTCGAGCAAGAGCCCGCCCACTAATCCACCTCCGGCGATGCCCAGGTTCCATACCGTGACCAACATCGATTGGGCGGCATCGGCCGAGTTGCCAGCCGACTTGGCCAGCGCGGTTTGCAATAGCGCTGGGAGGCCACCGAAGGCGAGCCCCCACAACGCCACGCTGACGTAAATGGCGACTACGCAGTTGAACCATAGTCCGAGCAGCAGGGCCGCAACGGCGAACATCGCGCAACTGATGAGGGTCAGTAGCCTCAGGTGCCGGTCAATCCAGACGCCTACCAGCCAGATACTCAGCAGGGCCATCAGGCCGAACACCAGCAGCACGCGATCAATCTCGCGGCCGATACCGGCGGGCACCAGCAAAGGGGCGATGTAGGTATAGAGAATGTTATGCGCGAGCACGTAGGTAAAGGTCACCCAGAGCACCGGCCGTATGCCTGGCAACGCCAGTACCTGACGTAAGCCGAGGCGTTTGCTTGGCGGTTCACCGGCAAAATCCGGCAGTTGCCAACGCGCCCATACCAGCAGTAACAGGGTCAGGCCAGTCATGATGGCAAAACTGGCGCGCCATCCGACCAGCGTACCCAGCAGGGTGCCGGCGGGCACGCCGAGGGACAAGGCCAGCGGCGCACCCAGCATGGCCACGGCAATCGCCCGGCCCTGCAGATGAGGTGCGACCATACGACTGGCGTAACCCGCCAGCAAGGCCCACAGCAAGCCCGCGAACACACCGGCGAAAAATCGTGCAGCCAAGGTCAAGCCATAGTGGCTGGAAAAGGCGGTGACACTGTTAACCAATGCAAAGCCGCCGATGGCGATCAACAGCAACGGCCGCCGGCGCCAACCCCGGGTCAGCAATGTCAGCGGGATAGCGGCGAGCAACGAGCCGAGCGCATAGAGCGTTACCAGTTGCCCGACCAGAGCCTGGGAGACCCCGAGCCCAGCACCGATTTGCGGTAACAAACCGGCGGGCATTGCCTCGGTGAGGATGGTGATAAAGCCGGCGCAGGCCAACGCCAGCAAACCGGCCAGTGGCAGGGGGTCAGCGTGGGGGGCTGTATCGATCAATTGGGGGCTGTCGTTCATCGGGGCTCTCCTTGAAAGGGTCAAGGCGCCAGGGTAGGGGGCTGCGAGGCGCGGAAAAACAGGCTAAGGTTCCGAACTTATCGGACGTTGATGTCCGCAATCGGCAAAGGCATCACCATGGACAATCTGGGCAGCCTCTCGGTTTTTGTGCAGGTCGCGCAAACGCTTAGCTTCACCGCTGCGGGCCGTGCACTGGGCGTGTCATCGTCGGCGGTGGGTAAAAGCATTGCGCGAATGGAAGAGCGCCTGGGCGTCAGGTTGTTTCATCGCAGCACCCGCAGCATCACTCTGACCAGCGAGGGCGCGCTCTTCCTGGAACGTTCGCGGCGCATCCTGGCGGAGTTGGAAGCGGCCGAACAGGAATTGACTGGGGTCACTGCCAAGCCTCGCGGCAAGCTGCGGATCAGTGTGCCCCAAGTGCGTGGTTTGTTGATGCCGGTGATCAGCGATTTTATGCGTGCCTACCCGGACATCGAGTTGGATGTGGATTTTTCCGATCGCATGGTGGACGTGATAGAGGAGGGCTTCGACGCGGTGATTCGCACCGGCAAGCCAGAAGATTCGCGCTTGATGGTGCGCCATCTTGGGCATTACCAGTTGGTCCTCGTCGGTACGCCCGGCTACTTCGACCAGCACGGCACCCCCCGTCGGCCCCAGGACCTGAATCATCACGCCTGCCTGCGGCACAAATTCTGCGCCACCGGTAAGCTGGAGCCTTGGCCGCTGCGTCATGTCCCGGGGGCGGCAGAACTGAACCTGCGCGCACCGCTGGTCAGCACTACCATCGAGTCCCTCAATCATGTGGTGCAAGAAGGACTGGGCATTGCGTGCCTGCCGGACTACATGGTCAACCAGGCCGTACAGCATGGGCGTTTGCGACGGGTGCTGGATGAGCACCTCGAACATCGCGGCAGTTTCTGGTTGCTGTGGCCGGCCAGTCGCCATGCTTCGGCCAAGCTGCGGGCCTTTATCGATCATATGTGCGCCGGGCTTTTTCCTACTGACGCCGCTGTCTGAGCTTGAGATGTTTTACCGACAGGAATCGCGCTTCAATGTCGCGTTCTGTTGCACAATACCGTCCGGACCGTTTTCTTCAGGATTTTCAATGTCGACATCATTTCACTTGCGCAATCTCGGGTTGGCGCTGGTGCTGGCGGGCGCCGCGGGCTGCTCGTCACCCAAGACCGCTATCTATGAACATGAGAATTTCGACGATTCCGGTACGTTTTCCCGCGATTACCCAGTCAGCGATGTGGCGGCCTGTGAAGCTGCGCGCCGTGCCCTGCTGAGCCAGGGCTACATCATCACCAGCAGCGATCCGAAGTTGGTGGCCGGCAACAAGAGCTTCCAGCAGACCGGCGAGACCCACCTGCAGATCAGTTTCAATGTGGTGTGCGCTGCTGATGGCAAGGGCAGCAATCACTCGACGATGTTTGCCAACGCCTTGCAGGACCGCTATGCGCTGAAGAAGGTCAACAACTCCGCGAGCCTCGGTGTGGGCGTGCTGGGCTCGGTGTCGATGCCGATTGGCTCCACCGACGACTCGATGGTGAAGGTGGCGAGCGAGACCGTCTCTGCACCGAAGTTCTACGAGCGTTACTTCGCGTTGGTGGACGTGTTCCTGCCGCAGGAAGTAAAGCAGGCCGAGCATATCCCCGAGCAGCCCAAGGCCGACCTCGGCGTGCCCGAGCCCAAGACCGCTCCGGCAGCCGAGAAGGTCGAAGCGCCGAAGGATGTGCCGGTAGCGCCTGCCGCTGCAGAGCCGCTTGCGCCGCCACCTGAGGCTGCACCGATTGCACCGGTGACAGAGCCTGCTCCGGTTGCACCGGCGCCGACTGATCCGTCCTTGCCGGCGCCGACGGAAGCGATTCCACCGCTTCCGATGCCTGCGCAGTAACGCAATGCTGTTCTGATGTGGGAGCGGGCTTGCTCGCGAATACGGTGTAACAGTCGCCAAGTGTGTTCAATGACCCACCGCTTTCGCGAGCAAACCCGCTCCCACATTTTGATCGAGGTTGCGGTTGAGTTAAATCCAGTGATCGCCGCTACGTTTAATCCTGAAGAGCAGGAATGTCACGACGTCGACATTTTTTCGTCATGACGGCACTTTAGGCTGGGTTCGCAGGTCATTAATCTGCAACCGCTTTCAACACGAAAAGGAGTCCACCATGGACGATTACCAGGAAGAGCTGCTGGAGTATCAGGCATTCGAGCTAGACCCACTGGATCCTGCCGACGATGCCACCGAGCTGTAACACCGACTTCAGGCGGAGTGGCGCTGACTGCGGCGAAATTCCCCTGGGGTCTGGTTGTTCCAGCGTCTGAAGGCCCTTTGGAAGGCTTGGGCCGAAGCAAAACCGAGCAAGTAGGCGATCTCGCCGAACGCCAGTTCCGTATCGCGAATGTAGGTCATGGCCAGGTCGCGACGGGTGTCATTGAGGATCGCGCGAAACTGCGTGCCTTCCTCGGCCAGTTTGCGCCGCAATGTCCAGGTTGGCAGCTTCAAGCGTGCCGCCACTTCCTCCAGGTCGGGTTCCCGGCCGCCATTGAGCATCGGCCCGAGCAACCGGGTAATGCGCTCGCGCAGGCTGCGGGTGCGGGTCAACTGCTCAAATTCCCTTTCACACAGCTGTAGCAACAGGTGCCAGGTGCTTGGGCAATGCTGCGGGTTGCGCAGCGCCAGGGTGGGTTGGCTGAGGCGCAGTTGATTGACCTCGGCGCCGAAGTGGACCACGCCCTCTCCCAGCACCCTGTAGTGGTCGTGGTAGTCCGGCGCGTCGAATTCGATTTCAATGCGCTGGGCCTGCACCGGCTGTTGGGCCAGGCCAGACAATTGCTGCAGCCAGCCGGCGATGATCGAATCCACCACAAAGCGGTTATAGGTGTTGTAGGGGCTGATGGAATAAAACCTCAGCCACGCGCCTTCGGCGTCTTCATGAAAGCTTGATTGCCCGCGATAGTTGGAGCCGTACAGTGCTTCAAAGCGTGTGAGCGTGCGTGCCGCTTCGCGCACGGTGGGCGCTTGGGCGGCAGTAACGCCGGCAAGACCAGCCTGGCTCAAGCGGCTGAGCTGGCCCATACGCAGACCCAGGCCGGGGTTGCCGGTCAGTTGGATGGCCGCGTGGCCCAGGCGCATGTAGCGCGGGATCGACAAGCGTGCGCCGGCCTCAGCCAGGCGAGCTGGATCGAGGCCGTATTGCAGCAGCAGGGGCTGTGGGTCCAGGCCGTGGCTGTGGATGGCGTCGGCCAGGGTGTGCACGAAGCCCACCGACAGATCCCCCAGGCGCACCGGCTTCACGGCGCTACAGCCAGATATTCAGCAGGCGCGCACCATGGGCGTCGCCATCGGCGAAGACTTGCCCATTGCGACTGAGAAAACTTTGGCCGGCGCTGCCCAGGTCCCAGAATTGTCCGCGCAGAAAGACGCTCATTCCCGCGGTGGCTTCGCTGACAGGTGGCTGGCTGATCAGGGTAAGACGACGCCAGGCCGCGCCCTCACTGGTTTCTTCGGGCTTGAGGCTCACTTCTGAGGGCGTAGATACGCTCTTGAAACCGCGCCACGGACGCTCCCAGGTATCGCGGCCGGTGACAAAAGCGGGTACCGCGATCAATTGCGCGCCTTGCTCGTTGAGCTTGCGGTAGTTGTCCGGGTACCAGCTGTCGCTGCCGACCAGAATGCCCAGGCGCCCGGCGGGGGTATCGACAACGTTGACGACATGCTCATCGCCAGGTTCTATAAAGCCACGTTCATCGTAGATCGGGTAAAGCTGGCGCTGCGGCTGGCCCAGCGGCAAGCCGTCGGCGGCGAACACCACGCTGGCGTTGTACAGCGCGCCGTGGCCGATCTCCAGTTGCCCCTGGATCACGCTCGGGTTGGGCAGGGCGATGGAACCGGCCACCAGGGTCACGCCAAATTCTTTGGCGAGGCCGCCAAACAACACTTGATAGTCGCGGGCCATTGCCGGGGCTTTCATGCGCAGGTACGCATCGTCCATGCGGTTGTCGCCAGTGGCGCTGATCCAGGCTTTGGCAAATTGCAGCGGGTTGCTGATCGACAGCCAGTTCATGGCGTCCTTGAGGTGAGCGGCCTGGTACAGCTCATTCTTTTCTCCGCCGAGCATCAGCCAAGTGCCGATATGTTCCGGCAGCACCACAACGGTCTTGGCATTGATCAGCCCAAGGTCCCGGGCATTTTGCAGGTAGGCGGACAGCTTCAGATGCAGGCGTTCCAGGCTCTGGTAATCGGCAGGGAACAGTTCCGGCTGGATACCCAGCAGGTTGCCCCGGTCGGCTGGTTCGCCCTCGTTGACGGCGAGGGTGATGCGCAGGTCGGACAGGTAATGCGCCACGGGGCGCTCCTGGGTCCAGACCAGATACGCGGCGAGTGAGGCAACCAGGGCCATGATGACGGTGAACGCTAGAAGTTTACGCATGGGGCAACAGACAACAGACCAGGTGCAGGGTTCGCGACTAGGGTAGGGCCCATGGCGTGGCTTGCCAAGGGGCGCTGTGCATTTGGATCAATAACTTGTCAGTTTCAGTCATTGAGCCGTGGTCCACCGCCTCTTAGTCTGTGGGACATAAACCGATGGCACGCCGTTCGAGTGCGCCACGTCCCGTGATGATCCGTTGTGGAGCTGTACCATGACCGCTGCTGCCTACCCGCACCTGCTGGCCCCGTTGGACCTGGGTTTCACCACCTTGCGCAACCGTACCCTGATGGGTTCGATGCACACCGGCCTGGAAGAAAAGCCCGGCGGTTTCGAGCGTATGGCGGCCTATTTTGCCGAGCGCGCCCGTGGCGGCGTAGGCCTGATGGTCACTGGCGGCATTGGCCCCAATGATGAAGGCGGCGTGTACGCCGGTGCAGCCAAGCTGACCACCGAAGAAGAGGCGAGCAAGCACAAGATCGTTACCCAAGCCGTGCACGACGCGGGTGGCAAGATCTGCATGCAGATCCTCCACGCCGGGCGTTACGCCTACAGCCCCAAGCAGGTGGCTCCGAGCGCTATCCAGGCGCCGATCAACCCGTTCAAGCCCAAGGAACTGGATGAAGAGGGCATCGAAAAGCAGATCCAGGATTTTGTCACCTGCTCGCTGCTGGCCCAGGTCGCCGAGTATGACGGCGTCGAAATCATGGGTTCCGAAGGCTACTTCATTAACCAGTTCCTCGCTGCCCATACCAACCATCGCACCGACCGTTGGGGCGGCAGCTTTGAAAATCGCATGCGCCTGGCGGTGGAAATCGTGCGCCGTGTACGCGAAGCCGTAGGCCCGAACTTCATTATCATTTTCCGCCTGTCGATGCTCGACCTGGTGGAAGGCGGCAGTGTCTGGGAAGAGATCGTGCAGTTGGCCAAGGCCATCGAACAGGCCGGCGCGACGATCATCAACACCGGTATCGGCTGGCACGAAGCACGTATCCCGACCATCGCCACCAAGGTACCCCGTGGTGCGTTCAGTAAAGTCACGGCCAAATTGCGCGGTTCGGTACAGATTCCGCTGATCACCACCAACCGCATCAACACCCCGGAAATTGCTGAGCAGATCCTGGCCGAAGGCGACGCCGATATGGTCTCGATGGCGCGGCCGTTTCTCGCCGACCCCGAGTTCGTCAACAAGGCCGCCGCCGGGCGCGCCGATGAGATCAATACCTGCATCGGCTGCAACCAGGCATGCCTGGACCATACCTTTGGCGGCAAGCTCACCACCTGCCTGGTCAACCCGCGGGCGTGCTACGAAACCGAGCTCAATTACTTGCCGGTCAAGCAGATCAAAAAGGTCGCGGTCGTCGGCGCAGGCCCTGCGGGTTTGGCCGCGGCTACCGTGGCTGCAGAGCGCGGGCATCAGGTGACCTTGTTCGACTCCGCCAGCGAGATCGGCGGCCAGTTCAATATCGCCAAGCGCGTGCCGGGCAAGGAAGAGTTCTTCGAGACCCTGCGTTATTTCAAACGCAAATTGCAGACCACCCACGTCGAGCTGTGCCTCAACACCCGTGTCGACGTTGCGCAACTGGTAGCGGGCGGTTATGACGAAGTGA
Organism: Pseudomonas sp. MF6767; assembly: GCF_016405475.1. NCBI lineage: Bacteria > Pseudomonadati > Pseudomonadota > Gammaproteobacteria > Pseudomonadales > Pseudomonadaceae > Pseudomonas > Pseudomonas sp. MF6767. The sequence goes on from NZ_JAEKCY010000006.1 coordinate 134,426, forward strand.
TCCTGGCCACCGGCATCGCACCGCGTACCCCGGCGATTCCCGGTGTCGACAACGCCAAGGTCCTGAGTTACCTGGACGTGATCCTCGAGCGCAAGCCGGTGGGCAAGCGCGTGGCGGTGATCGGCGCCGGCGGCATCGGTTTTGACGTGTCTGAATTTCTCGTCCACCAAGGCGTATCCACCAGCCTGGATCGTGAGGCGTTCTGGAAAGAATGGGGCATCGACACTCAACTGCAAGCCCGTGGTGGCGTGGCCGGGATCAAACCCGAGCGCCACGCGCCGGCCCGTGAAGTGTTCCTGCTGCAACGCAAGGCTTCCAAAGTGGGCGATGGCCTGGGCAAGACCACCGGCTGGATCCACCGCACCGGTTTGAAGAACAAGCAGGTGCAGATGCTCAACAGCGTCGAGTACTTGAAGATCGACGATGAAGGCTTGCATATCCGCATCGGCGCCGAGGGCGAGCCGCAAGTCCTGGCGGTGGACAATATCGTCATCTGTGCCGGTCAGGACCCGCTGCGCGAATTGCACGACGGCCTGGTCGCCGCCGGCCAGAACGTGCACCTGATCGGCGGCGCCGATGTGGCGGCCGAACTGGACGCCAAGCGCGCCATCAACCAGGGCTCGCGCCTGGCTGCAGAGCTGTAAGGCGCCAAGAGGGGCGGTGTTAGACTACCGCCCTCTTTTCATTCAGATACCTGCCGATGGGCCCTTTCGACTGGCTTCCCAATGCGCCCCTTGAACCTTTGCAACTGGACTGGCTGAGCGGAGTCGAGTTGGCCGTGCTGCGCCTGGACTGTATCGACCCGCTGATCAGTGGCAACAAGTGGTTCAAGCTCACCGAGCACCTGGCCCAGGCCCGATACGCTGGGGCCACCGGGGTGATGAGTCTCGGCGGTGCGTACTCCAACCATTTGCATGCGCTGGCGGCGGCGGGCAAGCGCTTTGGTTTTCCCACGGTCGGCCTGCTGCGGGGCCATCCTCAAGACACCCCCACGGTTCTCGACCTCAAAGCGTTTGGCATGCAATTGCATTGGCTCGGTTATGGCGGTTATCGGGCGCGGCATGAAGCGGGTTTCTGGTTGCCTTGGCGCGAGCAGTATCCTGGCTTTCATCCGATACCCGAAGGCGGCGGCGGGCTGGCCGGTGCGCAGGGCTGTGGCGTGTTGGTCGAGCAGGCGCGGGCGCAACTGGACAGCCTCGGTTGGAGCGATTACGACGCTTGGTGGTTGGCGGCGGGTACCGGCACGACACTGGCCGGGCTGGCACTGGCGGAGGCGGGCGCGCATCCGGTATATGGCGCCCTGGCGGTGCCGGATGACCACGGTGTGGCGCAGAACGTGAGTGCCATCGTGCAGGACGGTTATACATTGCTGGACGCCAGTCGCGGCGGCTTTGCCAAAGCCGATCCACTGTTGCTCGACTTCATTCAGCGCACCGAACAAGCGTGCGGTCTACCGCTGGAACCGCTTTACACCGGCAAGGCGCTGCTGGCGTTGAAACAGCAGATCGAGGCCGGACGCTTTGCCCCCGGCATGCGCCTGATCTTCATCCATACCGGCGGCCTGCAAGGCCGCCGAGGCTTCAGCGACTGGCGCAAACCTCTTGTGGGAGCTGGCTTGCCTGCGAAAGCGGTCTTGCAGTAAGAGGCACTGTGACTGACACACCGCCTTCGCGGGCAAGCCCGCTCCCACAGGGGAGCTAATTGGCTGGGTTAAAGCCTCCTCCCACCCGGCATCATGCGCAGCGCCGTGTTATCGCGCATCACGTAATGATGAAAGATCCCCGCCAACGCGTGCAGCCCGATCAGCCAGTACCCGATCTGGCCAAACAGCACATGCCAGCCTTCAATCTCCTTGGCCAGTGCCTTGTTTTCCCCAATCAACGGCGGCAACTCCATCCCATAGAACATCACCGAGTGCCCTTCGGCGCTGACGATCAACCAGCCGGCAATCGGCATGCCGATCATCAACGCGTACAACGCAGCGTGCATCAGTGTCGCCAGCAGGCTTTGCCATTGCGGCGGCGCCGGCAGGATCTTCGGTGCCACCCCCAGGCTGCGTGCAAACAGGCGTAGCCATACCAGTACAAACACGGTAAGGCCGAGCATGAAGTGCATTTCAACAATCAAGGTGCGCGCACCGCTGCCTTTGGGGAATTGGCCGCGCAGTTCAATGCAGGCGTAGACCACCGCCAGCAGCACCACCATCAACCAGTGCAACGCAATCGACATAGTGCTGTAGCGTGTATCGGAATTTTTCCACGGCATCGCTGTGTTCCTCACTCATCAGGGCATACCTCCATTCTTTCGCGATGGAGTGCATTAACTCTATGCCTGTTTCGAGCGCTGCGCTTGTTGCCAATGCCGTTGTCTTGACCTCGGTCAGTAGGCCTGCGGCATTTCCCCGCGGGCCAGGCGCTGGTTGATTTCATTGATGACCCGTGGCAGATCGGTGATGGTGTCAATCAGGTAGTGTGGACGTGAAGCTTCGAACATCGCTTCGATACGCTGGCGCTCGCTGGCCAGTGTGTCGCTGTCCAGGGCGCAGAATTGCTCGTAGGTCAGGCCCAGCGCGTTGCCCGAGCAGGTCAGCGCCACGGTCCACATCCCGGCACGGCGACCTTCGAGAATGCCCGGCACGGTGTCGTCGACCTTCACGCAGGCCGCCACATCATCAATGCCTAGGGCAATCACGTTGGCCAGCGCCTGGGCCGGCCATGGTCGGCCGTTGGGCACTTCGTCAGTGGCCACGACATGGTCGGCGACGTAGCCATTGGTGGCGGCCAGGGCCACGACCTTGTCCATCACCTGCTTGGGGTAGCCGGAGCAGGAGCCGATCTTGATGCCTTGGCCGCGCAGGGCGGCGATGGTGTCGAGGGCGCCGGGGATCAGGGCCGAGTGCTCGGCAATTTTCTCGATCTGCAGCGGCATGAAGCGCTGGTAGATGGCGGTCACGTCGTCGTCGGTGGGCGTGCGGCCGAACGCCTTGCGGTAGCGTTCGGCAACCTGCGGCTGGTCGCAGAGCGTACGGATATGGTCCCACTTGCCCATGCCCATCGGGCCACGGGCTTCCTCGATCGACACCTGCACGTCGAACTCGGCGAAGGCCTCGACAAAAATCTGCGTGGGGGCGAAGGAGCCGAAATCGACCACGGTGCCGGCCCAGTCGAGGATAACGGCCTGGAGGGTGTTGGGGTTTTGATAGTTCATGGTTCAGATCCTGTGGGGTAATAACATTCATCTATGTAGGAGCTTGCTCGCGAAAAACATCCAGGCGCCGCGTTAACTCAGGATGCCCGCGTTTTCGTTAACGCTCTTCGCGAGCAAGCTCGCTCCTGCACATTTCTTGCAGCACCTCGGCGATGGCCTTGACGGCTGCGCGCATGTCGGCCGCGTTGACATGACCGATGCAGCCCACGCGAAAGGTTTCCACCTGGGTCAATTTGCCCGGGTACAGAATGAAACCCTTGGCCTTGACCCGTTCGTAGAACGCTTTGAACTGATAGCGAGGATCGTCGGGGGCGTGGAAGGTGGCAATGATCGGCGCCTGGATAGCCGCCGGTAGAAAACTGCGCACGCCCAGTTCGGCCATGCCGTCCAGCAAGGCCTGACAGTTATTTGCATAGCGCTGGTGACGGGCGGGCAGGCCGCCTTCCTCGGCGTACTGCAACAGCGCTTCATGCAGGGCGGCGACCACGTGGGTCGGCGGGGTGAAGCGCCACTGGCCGGTTTTGGTCATGTAGCTGTGCTGGTCGAACAGGTCCATCGCCAGGGAATGGCAGTTGCCCTGTGCCGCGGCCAGTGCGTGTTTTTCCGCAAAGACAAAGCCCATGCCCGGTACGCCTTCCAGGCATTTGCCCGAGGCGGCGATCAGCGCGTCGAAGGGGATTTCGCGGGCATCAATCGGTAGCGCGCCGAAGGAACTCATGGCGTCGATGATCAGGCGCTTGCCGTGGCGTTTGACCACCTCGGCGATCTGCGGCAACGGGTTGAGAATGCCGGTACTGGTTTCGCAATGGATCAGTGCGACATGGGTGATGGCGCTGTCGGCGTGCAACAGACGATCCACATCGGCGGCAGTGGTGGGCTCGTCTTCGGCGGTTTCAAAGGTGCTGAATGCGCGGCCAAGCACCTCGCAGATTTTCGCCAGGCGTTTGCCGTAGGCGCCGTTGATGAGCACCAGCACCTTGCCATTGCGGGGGACCAGGGTGCCGATCGCGGCTTCGACGGCGAAGGTGCCGCTGCCTTGCAACGGCACGCAGTGGTGGCTGTCGGCGCCGTTGAGGATCGCCAGCAGCTGCCTGCACACACTGGCTGTGAGCTGGTTGAAGCGGTCGTCCCACGAGCCCCAGTCCGTCATCATCGCCTGGCGGGTGCGGTTCGAGGTGGTCAGGGGGCCGGGGGTCAACAGGATCGGCGCGGCAGTGGGCATGTCAAATCCTCGCAAGGTGTTGGGGTTCAAGCTACGGCGCCTAAATTGCAGTTTGGCTTGTCATCAATCAAATTGTTTGTTGTTATGCGAGCTATCAGTGAGGCCGATAGCTATGAATCTGTTCCAACTGCGTGCATTCGATGCCGTGGCCCGTGAGGGCAGTTTTACCCGCGCGGCGGCTCGGCTGTTTATCAGCCAGCCGGCGGTGACCGGGCATATCAAGGCGCTTGAGGAGCACTACCAGATCCCGCTGTTGCGCCGCACCGCACGTCGGGTGGAATTGACCGAGGAGGGCGCACGCCTGGCGGCCATCACGCGGGCTATCTTCGGGTTGGTCGACGAGGCGCAAACCCTGCTGGAGGCCAACCGCCAGTTGCTCACCGGGCGCCTGGAAGTGGCGGCGGATGGCCCCCACCTGGTGATGCCGATGATCGCCAGCCTGCGTGCGCGCTACCCCGGCATTACCGTGAACCTGCGTTTGGGCAATGCCCAGGAAACCCTGGCGGCGTTGCTGTCCGAACATGCGGACGTGGCGGTGCTCACCGAGGTGGAACCGCGCAATGGCCTGCACTTGCAACCCTTGGACCAGTCACGGATTTGCGCCTTGGTGCCGGCCGCCCACCCGTGGGCCAAGCAGCCCGACGGTATTGAACTGGCGCAGTTGCATGAGGTGATCATGGTGCTGCGCGAGCCCAGTTCCATCACCCGCCGCACCTTTGACGACGCCTGCTTGGCGGCGAATGTGCAGCCCAAAGTGCTGCTGGAACTGGACAGTCGGGAAGCTGTGGCCGAGGCGGTGGCGGCAGAGTTGGGCGTGGGCGTGGTGTCGTCGATGGAGGTCAGCCCGGACCCGCGTGTGCAGGCGGTGCCGATCCTCGGCGATGGCCTGCTGAATCGGCATATGCTCGGCTGCATGGAGCGCCGTCGCTCGCTGCGATTGATTCAGGCGTTTTTCGAGTTGGCGTGAAGGCTTTCACGCACGATCTCCAGAAAGGTCGCGACCACACGGCGTGAACTCTGCTCTTTCAGGCACACCAGGGTTTCTTTCATGCGTTGGGTGCAATCGCGGATCGGCATGGCGTACACCCGTGCATCGGCACCGAACTCTGCCGCCGACACCACGCCCACGCCAATCCCTACCACCACGGCTTCACGGGCGGCCTCGCGGCCTTCCACCTGGATCGCCGGACGAATGCGCAGGCCGGCCTGGCGCATTTCCTGCTCCAGGGTCTGACGGGTGACCGAGCCGGTTTCCCGCAGTACCAGCGGGGTGTCATCGAGGTCGGCCAGGCAGATCGACTCGCGCCCGGCCCAGGCATGGTCCCGTGCGACAAAAGCCAGCAGTTGGTCGTCGGGCAGCGGCACTGACAACAGGCGCACATCATCGACATCGCGCCCCAACAGCGCCAGGTCGGCCTGGTAGTTGTAGAGGCGCGACAGCGACTCATCGGTATTGCCGGTTTCGATTTTTACGCTGATCCCAGGGTAGCGCTGGCAGAAGCGCGCAATCTGCGGCAGGACGTGCACGGGCGCATCCACTGCCAAGGTGAGAGTACCGGTGAGCAGAGCGCGCGAATCCTGCAGCAACTCTTCGGCTTCGGCCTCGATCACAAACAGGCGCTGGGTGATACCCAGCAGGCGTTCACCCAGATCGGTCAGGCGCACCGAACGCTTGTTGCGGTGAAACAGCAATACGCCGAAGCGCTCTTCAAGTTTGCGCACCTGGTCGGAAATCGCAGGCTGGGTCAGGAACAGCCGTTCTGCAGCCCCGGTAAAACTGCCGTGAATGGCCACCGCATGGAAGGCTTTGAGCTGGGCATGGGAAACCGACATGGTACGTCCTCTTAAAACCTGAGCTTATATTTGAAATACGATAAATCGATTTTACCTATGAGTCAGCCATTGTTTTGATGCACCTCAGCCGCCGTAGGTTGAGTCCTACAACCACGGCGGCCATGGGCGCAGGCACATCGCACCCATCTGACCAATACCGCGCTATCCAAGGCCCGGCATTGCAGTGCTCAACCATAAGAACAACAGGCGTTTTCTTTCGATTCTGCCGGCACACTCACACCTGAGGTCAGAACCACCATGAATATCCCTATGGGTAGTATCAAGCGTTGGCGCGTGCAGATTTTCGCCATTACCTGGCTGGCGTACGCCGCGTTCTATTTCACCCGCAAAGCCTTTTCGGTGGCAAAGCTGGGGATTGGCGACGACCCGAGTTTCCCCCTCGACAAAATGACGATGGCTAACCTGGATGGCCTCTATCTCGCAGCGTATGCGGTGGGCCAGTTCACCTGGGGCATGCTTGCAGACCGCTTCGGGCCACGGGTAGTGGTGCTCGGTGGCTTGTTGATTTCTGCAGGCGCGGCGCTGGTGATGGGCACCTTTGCCACTTTGCCGATTTTTGTCACCTGCATGTTGGTACAGGGCTTGGCCCAGTCCACTGGCTGGTCGGGGTTGTGCAAGAACCTCGGTAGTTTCTTCCCGGCCCAGCAGCGGGGGCGGGTGCTGGGGCTGTGGAGTTCGTGTTATGCATTTGGCGGGTTGGTCGCGTCACCGTTTGCCGGTTGGTGGGCTTATACGCTGATCGGCAGCTGGCATGCGGCGTTTATTTCCAGCGCCGCAGTGGTCGCGGTGGTGGCCGTGCTCTTCTTTATGTTCCAGCGCAATACCCCGCAGGATGTGGGCTTGCCGGCAGTCGAGCCCGAGCCGGTGCTGAGCGCCGAGCAGTTGGCCGCCGAACAGCGCGTGAGCGTACTCGAACCCCTGCGCGCGATCCTGCGCAACCGTACGGTGTTGACCCTGGGGCTGGCTTACTTCCTGCTCAAGCCGGCGCGCTACGCGATTCTGTTGTGGGGGCCGGTGATCGTCTACGAGCAGATGCCGTCGGTGGGCAAGGTCGGTGCCGCCATCGTGCCCACCGCGTTTGAGCTGGCCGGTTTATTGGGGCCGGTGTTGATCGGCCTGGCCTCCGACAAACTGTTCGGTGCTCGGCGCATGCCCGCCTGCGTGCTCAGCCTGTTGGCGCTGACGGTTGCCCTGGCGTTGTTTATGGGCGCGCTGCACACCGGCAGTGTGGTGCTGGTGATGACGTTGCTGTTTGTCATGGGGCTGACGCTGTATGGGCCGGACTCGATGATCAGCAGCACGGCGGCCATCGACTTCGGCACCGCCAAGGCCGGCGCTACCGCTGCGGGCTTTGTCAACGGCTGCGGTTCGGTGGGAGCGATCCTGGGTGGTTTGCTGCCAGGCTATTTCGATACCGTTACGGTATTTATTGTGTTTGCCGGTGCGGCACTGTTTTCGTCGCTGGTGCTGATGCCCTACTGGAATGCCAGGCCCGCCGTACTGGCCCAGGCCGGGGATTTTGTGCCGGACCGCAATGCGGTGATCAAACCCTTGCGCACCTGAGTACCCTGGCCGGTTTTTTGGTGGAACGAAGCGTTCTCGCGCTATAAACTCTGCCCCCAAAGCGCCGGCCAGTAGACGTTTCGGCGCGATGGAAATAAGAGAGTGAGTCATGGGCGCACAGTGGAAAGTCAAACATAAAGAAGCGGCAGCCAATGCCAAGGGCAAGATTTTCGGCAAGCTGGTGAAAGAAATCACCATCGCCGCCCGCAACGGCGCCGATACCGCGACCAACGCGCACCTGCGCCTGGTGGTGGAACAGGCCAAAAAAGCCTCGATGCCCAAGGAAACCCTGGACCGCGCAATCAAAAAGGGCGCCGGTCTGCTCGGTGAGACCGTGCAATACCACCGCGTGACCTACGAAGGTTTCGCGCCGCACCAGGTGCCTTTGATCGTCGAGTGCGTGACCGACAACATCAACCGCACCGTGGCGGAAATCCGCGTGGCCTTCCGCAAGGGCCAACTGGGCGCTTCCGGTTCGGTGGCCTGGGATTTCAACCATGTGGGCCTGATCGAAGCATCGCCGGACACGCCAGACGCCGATCCAGAAATGGCCGCCATCGAAGCCGGCGCCCAGGACTTTGAAGAGGGTGAAGAAGGCGCCACCTTGTTCATTACCGAAACCACCGACCTGGATGCCGTGCAGAAAGCCTTGCCGGAGCAGGGCTTTACCGTGCTGTCGGCCAAGCTGGGCTATATCTCCAAGAACCCGGTCAGCGGTTTGACCGATGAGCAGATGGCTGAAGTCGAGGCGTTCCTGGAAGGCCTGGACAACCATGATGATGTGCAGGATATGTTTGTCGGCCTGGCGGGCTGATGTTTATCTGAGTACACGCGGTCAACCTGTGGGAGCGGGCTTGCTCGCGAATGCGGTGTGACAGTCAGCAGATGTATTGGCTGTTCCACCGCATTCGCGAGCAAGCCCGCTCCCACATTGGTTTAGTGGTGTTGCATAGATTCGAGCAAGACCTCAATTTCTTCAAAGCCCGGCCGCGCCAGCACATCCGGCTGGCAGCAGCGTTGTTGCAGTGCCTGCAAGCCTTCGTCACTGGCCTCAACCCGCTCCAACAATTCCCCCAGCAACACTCCGAACGCGCGCACTTCAATACGCTGCAGCGCACGGGTTTCCAACGTGTCCGCCGTGGCATGGAAGGAGGCCGCGCCAAAGTCTCCCAGCAAGCAATCACCTTCTGCGTTCCACAAAATATTGTGACCATACAGGTCACCATGGGTAATGCCGTGCCGATGCAGGTGCGCCGCCACCGAAGCAATGCCCCGCGCCATGCGCAGTGCCACGTCCAGGCTGAAACGGGTGGTGGGTGCGTAGACATCCCGCGTGCACGACGCCAGGCTCGGCAGGGCTGCGAGGTTGCGGTAACTCGGGTCGATCAGCTCCATCACCAGGGCGGCCTGGTTATCGGGATGGCCGACGACGCGTCCTTCAACCTTGATCAGGCTGGGATGCAGGCCGGCAGCGATGCAGGCTTGCATTTCATGCAGCGGTGAACCGTCGCTGGTGATGGTGCCCTTGTACAGCTTGACCGCGACTGGCAACGCCCGGGGTTTCCACAGCGCCTTGCGAATAATCCCCGAAGCGCCTTCGCCAAGGACTTCGCCCATGTCCAGTTCCTGCCAGGCGATGTTCGGCGTCGCCTCATCACTGCTCACCTGCACGGCCATTTCCACCGGGTTGCCGGCGTAGGCCAGCCAGGTCAGGCTCGGCAGGGTCAGCAGCCACTGCGGTAGCTGGGTGAGGCGGTTGGAGGCGATACGGATCAACTCCAGGTTTTGGCACTGGGCCAGGCTTGGCGGCAGGTCGGTCAACTGGTTACCGGCCAACATCAACTTTTGCAGTAACGGGCGCTGACCCAGTTCATCGGGCAATTGGCTGATGCAGTTGTCGGTGAGGATTAGCCAGCGCAACTGTGGCGGCAGGGCGGCAGCGGCTACCTGGCTGATCTGGTTGGCCTTGAAGCCGATCATGCTCAGTTTTGCGCACTGGCCCAGGCATTGCGGCAGTTCGGTAAAGGCGTTGTCCGAACAGAACAGCACACGCAGGTTCGTCAGGCGGTGCAGGTCGTCGGGCAGGCTGCTCAGGGCGTTGCCGGTGAGGTTGAGGATTTCCAGCGAGTCGGCCAGTTCGAAGATTTCCCGGGGGAACTCGGTCAGCCCGCAGGCCAGGTCCAGGCGCGTAACGCCAGCCAATTGGCCAGCCTTGAGTTGGGCGAGGGTATTCATGCAGGGCGCAGTGCTCGGAAGGAGGCGTAAAAGGCGCTCATGATAGCGGCTCGGGCGCGGGTTGCGGGCACAGCGTGTGCAATTGGCGCAGGCGGCTGGCGGTGCGGGCGAGGTCGATGGCCTGGCCTTCCAGGCATTTATCCAGGGGCTGGTGACCGATAAGTGTCAGTTGCTTGTCCTGGTCGTAGAGCACGTCTACCAGGTTGATAAAGCGCTGTTGCACGGCGATGGGGCATTCGGCCAGATGCGGCAGGCCGTCGATGATCCAGTGGTCGAAGTCCCGGCACAACAACAGGTAATCCATGACCGCCGTGAGCTGTTCGCACAGGTCGTTGAAGGTAAATGCGATGGTTCGTGCCTGATGGCCTCGGCACTGTAACTGCCGAGCGCCGACCTTCAGGGTTTGCACCGGGCAATCTGTGGCAGGCAGGCCCAGGCTTTCACGCTGGCCTGTTGTACCTGGCCATACATACTGGCCGCCCGTGAAGCGTTGTTGGGCGTGGGCCTGAGCCAGGCTGCGAAAGTCCTGAGGCGCACTGACTTCCAGCACCTCCATGCGCGCGGCGATCAGCTCGATCACCGGCTTGAAACGCTCGTGGTACAGCGGGTTGGGCAGCAATCCTTCGGGTGGGTAGTTGGAGGTCAGCAGCACCAGCACGCCGCGCTGGAACAGGGCCTTGAACAGGCGGCTGATGAGCATCGCATCGCCGATATCGTGCACATGGAATTCGTCGAAACACAGCACCCGGCAGCCGGCCAGCAGCTCGTCCAGAGTGACGCGCAAGGCATCGTCATGCTCGCGGTGCAGGAACATGCCCTGGTGCAGCCGGGCGAAGAAGGTGTGGAAATGCACGCGCTGCTTCTCGGCGACGGGCAGTGCCTGGAAAAATCCGTCCAGCAGCCAGCTTTTGCCGCGCCCCACCGGGCCGTGCAGGTACAGGCTGCGCGTGGCCTGGCCGTTGAGCAGGTGCTGGGCCTCGCGATTCAGGGCGGTAATCGCCCGGATTTGCCCATCACTGAGGGTATAGCCCTGTTGTACGGCTTTTTTTTGAAAATACGCCGGGATAGGCGAGGCGTCCGAGGCGTCGGTTTTTTTACCCAGCAGGCGCTGGAGCAGGGCAAGCACGGCCAAGAATAATCACTCTGTATTGCGGTGGTCGTTCACTGTAGGACGCTCGATGCCATTTGACCAATAGGAAAGGGCCCCAAGCCATGCAAACTGGCACTTTCGCGTTAACTGGCTAACCTCATACACAGTTGTCACCCCTGTATAAGGAATTGGGGCTGTGAAGGGACCGGCGGTATTGGCTGTCATGGGCACGATGCTCTGCAACACGGTGTTTGCTGCGCAGCTCCAGGTGGAGGTGCGCATCGACGTGCAGCGGGGTTGCCAGTTGGTGGGTACCACCCGTAGTGCAGGCATCGAGCAACTTGGCGTATTGGATTTCGGCAGCGGCCCGCGTCTGGATGACCCGGCCGGCCCCCTGAGTGCGGCCCTGATCAGCCAACGCCAGCCGCGCCTGGAATGTAACCCCGACACGCCTTACCAAGTGCGCGTTGATGGCGGCCTGCATGGCGGCGTCGGCGAAGTACGTTATCTCGCCAATCCGGCGCCCTCCAGTCGGCCCATCCCCTATCGAATCTATGCCGACGCCGCGCGGCTGATCCCCTTGCCAGTGGACGTGCCCATCAGTGGCCGCGTGCCGGACACCGGCTCTGTCGACCTGCCGCTGTATGGCCGCATCGAACCGCTCAAAGGCATTCCTGCCGTCGGTCGTTATTCCGACCTGCTCAAGGTCACGGTCACATGGTAAGCCGCTACCTGGCCGTGACGGCCCTGGGCGGCCTGCTGTTGCTGGCGGATGACGCGCAGGCGGCGGTGGTCAACGGCCAGGTCCACGCGCGTTTGGTGATCACCGCCAGTTGCGAAGTGAGCAAAGACGTGGAAACCGCGCCGGTCACGCCTGAGGGCGGCACGGCGCTGATGGATTTCGGCAGCCAGGGGCCGACCTGGAGCAACACGCTGGGCGCGTCGATTTCCGATGCCGACAAGGCGCCGCTGTCGGTGTCCTGCAACCCCTCGGTGGTCAGTAGTTTCACGGTGACCATCGACGGCGGCGCTAATGGCGACGGCACCACGCGGCGCCTGAGCAATGGCCGCCAGACCATTCCATATCGACTGTCGGCGGATCCCCAGGGGCGCAGTGCCTACAGGATCGGCCAGCAACGCAATTTCGTCGTGACCCAGGGCACCCAGGTACCGATCCCGGTATTCGGTTCCGTGGTGGCGAATACCAGGGCCCTACCGGCCGGCATCTACACAGACACCCTGACGGTGACTCTGGATTGGTAAACCATGAGGATGGATATCATGCATGTACTTGTATCGCGAATCGGCCTCTGTGCCCTGGGCCTGGGGCTGGCGTCCAGCCTGAACGCGGCGACCACGGTGACCGGGCAGATCAGTTCCAGCCTGACCTTGATCGCCAGTTGCCAGGTCAACGGCTCCGGGGCGGCCACCGGGTTGAATTTCGGTAGCTTGAACTTCGGCACCACCAACAGCCTGTTTACCAATGCCGACGCCCAGTTGCTCGGCGGCACCGGTACCGGCGGCGCGTTGTCGATCCTGTGTTCGGCTGGCACCGCGCCAACGATCAAGGTGCGTGCCGGCGCCCACGACGGTGCTTCCCCCGGTGGCACCCGTGCGCTGGCCGATGGCGTGGGTAACTTCGTGCCCTACGATTTCTACACTGATAGCGGGCGTTCAGCGCTGTTGGCGATTGACGGCGTGGTGACACTCGCCACCAGTACCGGCGTGGCGCAGACCGTCAACCTTTACGGCCGGGCGGTGGGCAAGGCGGGTCTGCCGGCGGGCACCTACACCGACACCGTGGCCGTGGAACTGACGTTCTAACGATGTGGCCCAGGGTGTTGCTCGCCATCGGCCTGGCGATGCCGTTGCCGCTGTCGGCGGTGGTCAACCAGAGCTTTCAGGTGAGTGCGACCATCACGCCGGGCTGTCTGATCGTGGGCGGCGGCGCCAACTACGGCACCTTGGCCTACGGCAGTTATTCGGCCCTGGCCACCAGCACGGTCACAGCGGCTCTCACTGGCGGCGTAACCCTGCAATGCACGCCGGGCGTGGCCCTGAGCATGAGCGTGGATGGCGGCCTGTACAGCAGCACCGGGCGTAACTTGCAGCTCAACAGTGGTAGCGCGCGGGTGGCTTACCAATTGTTTCGCGATGCGGCGTTCAGCCAGAGCCTGGGGATCAACCAGAGCGTCAGCGTGACCTACAGCGATGCGAGCAACATCAGCCTGCCGATTTACGGGCGGGTGGTTTTACCGGGCAATCAGCCTGGGGGGACGTACAGCGACACGCTGCAGGTGCAGCTGACGTGGTAGGGCTAACGGTTTTAAGGAGGGGTGTCATGGGTTGTGCTTTGCGACGGTTATGGACCGCGGGTTTCGCCTTGGGGGCGTTGTGCTCGGCGGGGTTTGTACAGGCGGCCAGTTCGGTGCTGATCTGGCCCATCGACCCGGTGCTGGAGGCTGACCAACAGGCCAGCGCGCTGTGGCTGGAGAACCGTGGCACCGAGACCGCCAACCTGCAGATCCGCGTGTTTGCCTGGAGCCAGAACGGTTTCGACGAGCAGTACCAGAACCAGCGCGATGTGATCGGCAGCCCGCCGGTGGCCAAGATTGAGCCGGGCCAGAAGCAACTGGTGCGCCTGACCCGCACCCGGGAGGTACCGCCGGGGCAGGAGTTGGCCTATCGCATCATCATTGACGAAATCCCCTCGGCGCTGCAGGTGCCAGCACCGCCGGAGGGCAAGAACACGGCAGCGGCGATTCGTTTTCAGATGCGCTATTCGGTGCCATTGTTTGCCTACGGCGCTGGCCTGTGGAGCAAGGACGACGCCACCCGCCAACGTGACCCCAAGGGCGCGGGCAAGCCGCAGTTGAGCTGGCAAAAGGTCAACGTGGCAGGGCGCAACTACATCGAGGTGCGCAACCAGGGCGCCGTGCATGCGCGGCTTACCGATGCGTCATTCAAACAGGGCGGGCAGACCCGGCCGTTGGTGGACGGCTTGCTCGGCTATGTGCTGCCGGGCGCGAGCATGCGCTGGCCGGTGCCGGATGCCGTATCGGCCGACCAGCCGTTGCAGGTACGCGTCAACGGCGCGCCGCAACTGGAGAGCCTGGCGCCCACGCGATAGCCGTGATGTAGCGCAACGGGCACACGCCCGGGTTTTAACAGGATGGAGATGTCCATTGAGGGACACAACGCCATGGTGAGTCGTGGTTGGGCTCGGGTTTTATGGCCGTCGGTGGCAGTGGCAAGCGGGCTGTGGGGCGCAGCGATGGCGGGCGACCTGCCGCCGCCGCCCGGCAGCATGGAGGCAGTTGCCGATGCACAGCTGTTTCTGGAACTGGTGGTCAACCAGATGGACACCGGCCGCGTCATCGCGGTCGAGCAGCGCGCCGGCCAGCTGTTTGTGCCGGCCAGCGCGTTGCAGGAAGTGGGCATGAAACTGCCCGGTGAGCCCGTCGGCAGTGTGGCCCTGGAACAAGTGCCGGGCCTGCACAGCGACTACGACAGCAACGGCCAGCGCCTTCTGCTGGATGTGCCGCCCTCCTGGCTGCAGGAACAGTTCATCGGCAACCGCAATACCTATCCGCGTACCCAGGCCATGAGCAGCTTCGGCGCCTTGCTCAACTATGACGTGTATTTCAATGACACCGACGATGGCGGCAGTTACCTCGCGGCCTGGAACGAAGTACGGCTGTTCGATACCTGGGGCACTCTGTCCAACACCGGGCAACTGCGCCAGACCCTGTCCGATGGAATCAGCGGCGGCACCCTCGACAATGGTTACCGACGTTACGACACCACCTGGCGTTTTTCCGACGATGAGCGCCTGCTGACCTACGAGGCCGGCGACGTGATCAGTGGCGCGCTGCCCTGGAGTAGCTCGGTGCGCCTGGGCGGGGTGCAACTGTCCCGGGATTTTGCCGTGCGCCCCGACCTGGTCACGTACCCCTTGCCGCAGTTTGCCGGTGAGGCGGCGGTGCCCTCGTCGGTGGACCTGTTTATCAACGGCTACAAATCCGACAGCGCGCGACTGCAACCCGGCCCCTACACCCTGACCAACATCCCATTCATCAACGGTGCCGGCGAGGCCGTGGTGGTCACCACCGATGCCCTGGGCCGCCAAGTGTCGACCACGGTACCGTTCTACGTCACCAGCACCTTGCTGCAACAAGGCTTGACGGACTTTTCGCTGGCCGCCGGTACCTTGCGCCGTGACTACACCCTACGGGACTTCGGCTACGGACCGGGCGTGGCCAGTGGCACGTTCCGCTATGGCTATTCCGATAACCTGACTCTGGAGAGCCACGCTGAAGCCTCCAGCGACCTGACCCTCGGCGGGCTCGGTGGCAACCTGCGCCTGGGCAACTTCGGCGTGCTCAATACCGCCCTCAGCCAGAGCCAGTTCGACAGCCGCACGGGCCAGCAACTGAGCCTTGGTTACCAGTACAACAGCACGCGCTACAGCTTTATGTACCAACGGGTGGAACGTCGCGACGACTACGCCGACCTGACCCTGGTCGATACCCCATACGCCAGCCTCAGCAAGCGCAGCGAGCAGGTGACCCTGAGCCTCAACCTCCAACGTTTCGGTAGCCTGGGCCTGGGCTATTTCGACGTGCAGGCGGCGGACGACTCGCGCACGCGCCTGCTCAACCTGAGCTGGAGCAAACCGTTGTGGCGCAACACCAGCTTTTATCTGTCAGCCAACCGCGAAATCGGTGACAGCAACTGGGCCATGCAGGCGCAACTGGTCATCCCGTTCGACCTCAACGGCAGCCTGGCCTTGAGCACCGAGCGCAGCAAGGATGGCGCCAGTCGCCAGCGCATCAACTACAGCCGCGCGGTGCCCAGCGAAGGCGGGGTGGGCTACAACCTCGGCTATGCCCAGGGCGATGCCCCCAGCTATCGACAGGCCGACCTGACCTGGCGCTTGCAGTCGGTGCAGTTGCAGGCCGGCGTGTACGGCAGCAGTGAGGCCATGACGCGCTGGGCCGATGCCAGCGGCTCGCTGGTGTGGATGGGCGGCGAAACCTTTGCCGCCAACCGCATCAATGACGCCTTTGTGGTAGTGAGCACCCAGGGCTTTGCCGGGATTCCGGTGCGCTACGAAAACCAGCTGGTGGGCCAGACCGACCGCAACGGCCATTTGCTGGTGCCGTGGAGCAGTGCCTATTACCGCGGCAAATACGAGATCGACCCCCTGAACCTGCCGGCGAATGTGCAAAGCCCCAATGTTGAGCAGCGCGTATCGGTACGCCGTGGCAGCGGTTACTTGCTGGAATTCCCCCTGCGCCGGGTGCTCGCTGCAAGCATCACTCTGGTGGACCGCCAGCATCAGGAGTTGCCGCTGGGCAGCCTGGTAGTGCACGAGCAAAGCAACACCCAGGCGGTGGTCGGCTGGGATGGCCTGGTGTATCTGGAAAACCTCAGCGCGCACAACACCTTGCAGGTCACCCTCGGTGAGGGCCGCACCTGCCAGACGACATTCGATATTGATGAACAGCAACAGGACGTGCCCTTGATCGGGCCATTAGTGTGCCAATGAGGCATCGAACAGGGAGTGTTCAGGTGAGGGGCAGCGTAGGGTTATATGGCGTAGGTTTGTTGTTTTGCGGGCAGGCGATGGCGGCGTGTTCGGTGGTGTCCACCGTGCCGGCCAGTTTCGGCTCAATCAGCTCGATGACGGTGCGCACCGCCGCGCAAACCAGCTCTACGACTAATTCGGGGTTGAGTTGCACCTCGGCGTTGATATCGCTGCTGGTGTCCACCGACCACTTTTACGCCACGATCACCTCGCCCCAGACCGGTATGGTCGGGCCGACCGGTGATGTGATCAGCTATACGATTTATGGCAACAACAGCACCAGCTATCCCATCACCCGTGGCAGCCAATTCGATTTCGGCGGCGCTGGCGGCATCGCCCAGAGCATTGGCCTGATCGCAGGGCCCGGCGCGAAAACCGTACCGCTGTACCTGAGCAGCATCACCGGCAGCAACGTCGCCGCCGGGGTGTACACCGAGACACTGAGCATCGCCTGGGTGTGGAACTATTGCTCGGGGATCGGCCTTGGCGGCATTTGCCTGGGACGTGACACTGGCAGTGGCACGGCGTCCCTGACCGTCAGCATGACCGTGACCAACGACTGCCAGATCACTGCCCCGAATATCAGCTTCGGCAGCGCGCCGGTGGTCAGTGGGTTTACTGCGGTGAGCGGGCAGACCATCAACATCGCCTGCACCAAGGGCAGCGCCTATACCGTGGGCTTGAGCGATGGCCAGAACCCGGTGAGTGTCGGCGGCCGGCGGCGTATGGTTTCCGGCGGCAATTACCTGGCCTATGACATTTTCAAAAGTGCCGGCACCACGCGTTGGGGCAGTGTCGGCGCGGCGCGGCGGGCCAGCTCCACGGCCGAGGTCAATCCCGGCAACGGCTTGGGTAATGGCAGCCAGGTGTACAACTACAATGCCAAGGTCTACACCGACCAGCCCACGCCACCGGCTGGCACCTATCTGGATAACGTGGTGCTGGACGTCGGTTTCTAGAATGGCGTCTGCAACGCGACGGCCTGATCCACCGGGCTGACCATCGCGTAGTTGTAGCCGCCGCCCGACCAGTAGTCGGCCTGCAAGCCATCGGCACTGCGGCTGCCGCGAGGCAGGAAACCGTTGTTCGGGCCCGGCGGGCGGATATAGAAGCTGATGCGCCGGCCTTGCGCATCCTGGTACAGCACCATGGCTGCCGCGCCTTGGTCGGTGGTGAGCAGGCGCCCGCTGACCGGTTTGAAACCGGCTTGGCTCAGGTCGGGCAGGCGATGGGCCTGGTTGAAATAACGGTCGAGCCAGGCCTGCATGGTGCCGCGGTCCTGGGCGTTGTAGTCGGCGGGCATGATGCCGTCCTGGGCAAACAGGCGATAGGCCTGCATGGCGTCGGTCATCGGCAACAGCGGCGGCTGGGTGGCTTCACGTGCGTGCCAACCGCCAACCCCGCCGAGGCTCACGGCGATCAGCAACAACGCCGCCGTGGCCAAGTGCCGACGGGACTGTTTCTTGATGCGCTGGCGAATCAGCGCCGGGTCCAGTGCCGGGTTGTGCGGCTGTTGCAGGGCGCCGCTCAATGACGCACGCAGCAGCTGCGCATCCTGTTGCCAGGCCTGTACCTGGGCCGCCACTTCGGGGTGGCTGGCCAGCCAGGTTTCAAGCACACGGCGATCAGTGTCGAGCAATTGGTGATCGACGTAGGCATGTAAATCGCGTTCGCTGGGGGGCAGGCTGATCATTTGAGTCTCCGCAGGGCAGGGCCGGTCATTTCGCCATCGCTGAGTTGACGCAGCGCTTGGCGTGCGCGGGACAGGCGTGACATCACGGTGCCGATGGGCACCTTGAGGATCTCGGCCACTTCCTTGTAGCTCAAGCCCTCGACGGACACCCACAGCAACAGGGCGCGCTGTTCGGTGTTCAGTTGGTCGAAGGCTTGCAGGGTGGATTGGGCCAGCACCGTGCGTTCCACCGAAGGTTGCACGTCATCGCGGCCGGTGAAGAATTCGAGCATGCGTGCATAGCGGCGGTTGCGGCGGTGGGCGTCGAGGAACTGGCGGTAGAGGATCGAAAACAGCCAGGCGCGCAAATCGCCCTCGATACGTTTATCGGCCCAGGCGACGATGGCGCGCTCCAGGGTCGATTGCACCAGGTCATCGGCGCTGCTGCTGTTGCGCGTCAGGGACAGGGCAAAACGCCGCAACCTGGGAATGAGTTCACGTAACTGTTCGTCGAGTTCATGCATGGGCGTCTGGCTGGTCACTACGCTGGGACTAGAGAGACGTCCGGCGTTGAAGGTTATTCCCCGTCCCGCAAAATAAATCCAGGGCCTGGGAATAGAGCCAATCGGCGTTCGTCTTAATGCTCCGACCTTATGTTTCAGCCTGAGGCCTCTGGCCCTGGAGTTCCTGCATGGTAGATCACTCATCACCCCCCCGTCCTCCATTGAGCACTGCGAGCCTGATCGCACGACTTGCCGGCATCGGTGCCGTGGTTGCGGTTGTTGCCGGGGCATTTGCCTACGTCAATGGCACGCTCGACCCACAACGCCTGCGGCCAAAAACCTTGGTCAATGCCCTGGAAACCAATAACGGCGTGCATCCGGGCTTTCGCCGTAACCATGCCAAGGGCGTATGCGTGGCGGGTTATTTCGAGAGCAGTACCGAGGCCCGTGCCTATTCCAACGCCCAGGTGTTCAGCGAGGCCAAGACTCCGATCATCGGCCGCTTTGCCTTGCCCAGCGGCAACCCCTACGCGCCGGACAGCAGTGTGCCGATTCGCAGTTTCGCCGTGCAGTTCAGCCAGGCCAACGGCCAGCAATGGCGGACGGGGATGAACAGCGTGCCGGTGTTCCCAGTGGGCACGCCCGAGGCGTTTTACCAGTTGCTCAAGGCCGGCGCGCCAGATCCGGCCACCGGCAAGCCGAACCCGTCAAGCATGCCGGCGTTTTTTGCCGCACACCCCGAGACAGCGCCATTCCTGGCCTGGGTCAAGACCGCCAAGCCATCGGCCAGTTATGCGACTGAAACCTATAACGGCATCAACGCGTTTTACCTGGTGGCTGCCGATGGTACGCGCCAGGCCGTGCGTTGGGAGGTGGTGCCCCAGAGCCAGGACGCGGCGGGTGATACCGCACCTGCTGGCAGTGACTTCCTCGAGCAGGACTTGGTGCGACGCCTGGCCGCCGGGCCATTGCGTTGGCAGTTGAACATGACCCTGGCCAACCCCGGCGACCCGCTGGACGACGCAAGCAAGACCTGGACCGGCGCGCACAAGGTCCTCAACGCCGGCACGTTGGTGCTGCAAAGCAGCCAGCCCCAGGCAGACGGTGATTGCCGCGATATCAACTTTGACCCGCTGATTCTGCCCAGTGGTATCCAAGCCTCCAACGACCCCTTGCTGGCCGCCCGTTCGGCCGCGTATGCCAGTTCGTACCTGCGCCGCGCCGGGGAAGTCAGCCCGTTGCACAGCGCCCCTCAGGAGTCGAAGCCATGAATGCTCAACCACGGTTCTTTGCGCCCCTGGCGCGCGTGCTGCACTGGCTGATGGCGTTGATGATCATCGCCATGCTGTTTATCGGCGCGGGTCTGGCGGCGTCGGTGTCGGAGCGCCATGAGTGGCTGATCCACCTGCACAAGCCGCTGGGCATTGCGATTCTGGCGCTGGTGATCGTGCGCCTGGCGGTGCGTTTCTCGACGCGCCAACCGCCGTTACCAGCGGATTTACCGGTGTGGCAAAGGCTCGCAGCCAAGGCTTCCCATGTGCTGTTGTACGCGTTGATGCTGGTGTTGCCGCTGCTGGGTTGGGCGATGATTTCAGCGGCTGGCGACCCGGTGATGCTCAGCAGTAACCTGCAACTGCCCGCACTGGTGGGGGCGAATGCGCCGTTGTTCGCGCTGTTGCGCAAGGCCCACGGCTACCTGGCCTATCTGCTGTTTCTCACCGTGCTGGTGCATCTGGCGGCCGCGTTGTTCCACGGTTTGATCCGCCGCGATGGTGTCTTGCAAAGCATGACCGGCAGCAAGGATTGACCGCTCTTGTGGCGAGCGAGCTTGCTCGCGCTGGGCGGCGAAGCAGCCCCAAAACAGCCTGCTCGGTGTGTCAGGTGATCCGGCAGTGATTTTCATGGGGCCGCTATGCGGCCCAGCGCGAGCAAGCTCGCTCGCCACAAAGAGCTCGCCTCAGGGGTTAGCGCAAACGCCCAACGATATCTGCGACGCTGCTCAACACGTCCTTGCCCAACTGTTTTGAACGATCGCCTGACCAGCCAGTTCGCAGGTTGGGTGCGTCGTCGTTGTCCTTGAAGGGCATTTCCAGGGTCAGGGACAGGCAGTCGTATTTTTCTCCTACCGCGTTGCAGGCCAGGGTCATGTTGGCTTGGCCGGGCAGGTCGCGGGTGTAGCCGTGGGTGGTCTGGAAGTCTCGTGTCAGGTGGCTCAAATGGCTGCGGAAGTGTTTTTCCAGGGCTTCGATACGCGGGGTGTAGCCAGGGTTGCCTTCGCAGCCGGCGGTGAACACGTAGGGGATTTCTTCATCGCCGTGGATGTCGAGGAACATATCCACGCCGTACTTTTCCATCTGTTGCTGGACGAACAGGACCTCGGGGCTGAGTTCCTGGCTGGCGCTTTGCCAGGCGCGGTTCAGGTCCTGGCCCATGGCGTTGGTGCGCAGGTGGCCGTGGAAGGCGCCATCCGGGTTCATGTTCGGTACCAGGTACAGATCGGCGACGGCCAGTAGTTTTTTCAGTTCGTCGTCGCCGTCCTTTTGCAGGCGCTCAATCACGCCCTCCATAAACCATTCGGCCATGTGTTCCCCGGGGTGCTGCTGGGCGATGATCCACACCTTACGCCGGCCCTCGATTCCTTTGCCTCGGCGCAGCAGTTGAATATCGCGGCCTTCAGCGCTCTTGCCGGTGGCCAGCAGGGTGACCCCGGCGTACTTCAGGGCTTGCTCGATCAGCCAGTCATGGCGCTCACGGCTGTAGGGCTCGAAGTAGGCAAACCAGGCGTGCTTTTCCCGGGTCTGGAGGTTGATGTGCAGGATCTCGCCATCAAAGCGCGTCGGTACCCGGAACCAGTTGATATGGTCGTAGGACGCCACGGCGTTGTAGCCGCTCCAGGCATGCTTGTAGGACGAGCGCCCTGCGTTGCTCAAGCGAAAGGTATGGGTGTGTCCCACGTGCATGCCTTCGGCCTTGAAGTGGAACCATTGGTAGTGATCGCTGCGGGTATCGGGTTTGATTGCCAGCAACAACTGATAAGCGTCGCTGGCATCCAGGACCTGGATGTTGCCGCTGTCGAAGTCGGTGCTGATCTTGATGGAAGTCAAGGCCACGGTCATAGTCTGGTTGCCTGAATATGAGTGATGTGGCGGCCATCTTACACAGGCGTTCGGTAAAACCTGGATGCAAAAATTGTTGCAGGGGGAGGGGGCGTCATCCGTGACGCCGCCGCAGCTTAGAGTCTATGAGATTGATTCTCAAGCGCTAATTCGCAGAGATACGCGCTAGAGCACTCGGACGACTTTCTTTGGGCGATAGTCTTTTGCTACCATGCGCGCCATCAAGCAACACACAGTCTTCATTAGCCTGAAGCCATGCCAGGAAAACTGGCAAAAAAAAGACCCGGCCAAAGAGCCGGGTCAAAAACCGTGATTAGCCTGATGAGGAGATATTCCAAGAGTCCGACCTAAGGTCTCTTGGTCTATCGACTGATCTCGCGACCAGCTGAGCCCAATAATAATCATTATCATTTGCAAGTCAAATGTTTTTATCCGTGGGATAGAAATATTTTTCTTTCATACCTGCTAAGCGTTTGCCGCCGCTTTTGGCGCTTGCAACGACCGCTCCACCATCGCCTTCGCCATATCGATCAAATACACCACCGAAAACGCCAGGTCGCGCTGGTTGCCCTGATGGCTGCACGCCGACTCGTAGGCGGTTGCCGCTGCACTGCGCAACAGGTCCGAGGCGTGTATCAGGGCCTCCTCCTGGCTGACTTCGGGTTTGATCGCGAACATGGCCCCGTCCGAATCCGGCGTCGACCGATTTTCTTTCAAGTAGTAGTCCAGTGCGCGCTGGGCCGCGCCACTGTTGCACATGTCGTTTACTTCAGTCAGTTCGGGCGTTGGGTACGTGCGGGTCGTCATAAGCGGCAATACTCCGGTGGGTGTCGAAATCCTTGGGCTTGATGATAGTACGTATCGTATTCCTGTCGTTTTATGGATTACTACAAACTGTTTATTGCCCGCAAAAACGGGCGCCGTATTGTGATGCGCCATGGATAACTGGATAGCGTTGGTCAAGGCCAACATGAAAGACCGCAAGGTCACGCAGGATGAACTGGCGCGGCGCCTGGGCATGTCCCAGGGCGGCGTCGGCCATTGGCTCAATAAACGCCGTGTGCCGAGCCTGGCGGACATGAACCGTGTGCTCGCCGAACTGGGGTTGGGGTATTTGGAGGTGGCGCTGGAGATTCGTGAACGGGCCGCGCAAGTGCCGGAACTGGACCCCCACTACAATCCGTATTTCCGCTACCCGGTCAGCGACTGGAAGCAGGCCTGCGAGCTGCGTGAGGAGCGTGCGCCTTATAGAACCGAGCGCTACGAATTGACCGATTACCACGCCCGAGGCGAGGCATTCTGGTTGCCGGTGACGGGAGACGCCATGACCGCCCCCACGGGTATGAGTATTGCGGCTGGCATGATGATCCTGGTTGACCCGGCCATCGCACCCGAGCCCGGCAGGCTGGTGGTGGCCCAATGGGCCGGTAACCCCCAGGCCACCTTTCGCCAATTGCAGGAAGAAAGCGGCCAGCACTACCTGGTGCCGCTCAACCCCACTTACCCCAAGGTGCTGCTCAGCGACGGCTGCCGCCTCCTGGGTGTGGTGGTGCAAGCCACGGCGAAGTTCTAGTCGGCTGTTTCCAGCTCCACCAGCGCGCTGCCTTCGGCTACCATTTCACCTTCCTGGCAGAACAGCGCCTTGACTACCCCGGCGTGGGGCGCACGGATGCTGTGTTCCATCTTCATGGCTTCGAGCACCACCAGTTGAGTACCAGCCTCAACGGTTTGGCCCACCTCCACGAGCACCCGCACGATGCTGCCGTTCATGGGGGCGGTGAGGCCGCCCTGATGGGATTGATTGGCCTCGACCGCCGCAATCGGGTCGAACAGGCTGACGGCATGCATCTCGCCGTCCCAACGCAGGTACAGGCTGCCTTCACTGCGCACCGCCAGATGAGCACGGCGCACGCCCTGATGTTCAGTCAGCAACTGTTCGCCGCATAACTGAGACGGTTGCCCGGTCAGTGTCACCAACCGATCCTGCCCATTGCAGCTCAGGTGCAGCGACACCTCGGCAGGCAGGCCCGCGCGAAAGCCCTGGTGACTTGCCCAAGGCCCGTCACCCGCCGGCAAGCTCTGCATAAACGCCGAGCCCGCCGCCTGCCAGAACTCATCGCTCAATGCCCCCGGCGTCGGCAACAGCTCACCCTGATAGCGCGGGATAAACCCGGTATCCAACTCGGCCGCGGCAAACGCAGGGTGCCCGATGATGCGCCGCAAAAAGCCCAGGTTGGTCTTGAGCCCGCCGACCGCAAACTCATCCAGCATGCTTAATAAGCGCAGGCGCGCCTGTTCGCGGTCTTCACCCCAGGCAATCAACTTGCCGAGCATCGGGTCGTAGAAGGGCGACACGCTGTCGCCTTGCTCGACGCCGCTATCCACCCGGCGTCCAGGGCCCGGCCTGGACTCGCGGTACAGCGCCAGGTGCCCGGTGGCCGGCAGAAAGTCATTGGCCGGGTCTTCGGCATACAGCCGCACTTCAATTGCATGACCGTTCAACGCGACCTGCTCTTGCGTGATCGGCAGCGCCTCGCCCTGGGCAACCCGGATCTGCCAGGCCACCAGGTCGAGGCCGGTAATCGCTTCGGTCACCGGATGCTCCACCTGCAGCCGCGTGTTCATCTCCATGAAGAAAAACTCGCCACGGGCATCCAGCAAAAACTCCACCGTACCTGCGCCGACATACCCGATGGCCTGGGCAGCGCGCACGGCCGCTTCGCCCATGGCCCGGCGCTGCTCGACACTCAAGCCGGGTGCCGGGGCTTCTTCCACGACCTTTTGATGACGACGCTGGATCGAGCAGTCGCGTTCATTGAGGTACAAGCAATGACCCTGCTGGTCGGCAAACACTTGGATCTCGACATGCCGCGGCTTGAGCAGGTATTTCTCCACCAGCATCTGCCCGTTGCCGAACGACGACAGCGCCTCACGCTGGGCGGAAGCCAGGGCTTCGGCCAGTTGGCTGACGTCCTCGACCACTTTCATGCCCTTGCCACCGCCACCCGCCGTGGCCTTGAGCAGCACCGGGTAGCCGATACGCTCACAGGCGGCGCGGAAGGTCTCCAGGTCCTGGGCCTCGCCGTGATAACCCGGCACAAGGGGTACGCCAGCCGTTTCCATCAAGGCCTTGGCCGCGGATTTGCTGCCCATGGCGTCGATTGCCGAGGCGGGCGGGCCGAGGAAGATCAAGCCTGCCGCCTCGATGGCCCGGGCGAAGCCGGCGTTTTCCGAGAGGAAGCCGTAGCCGGGGTGAATCGCCTGGGCGCCGCTGGCGTGGGCGGCGGCAATCAGCTTGTCGATTTGCAGGTAACTATCGGTGGCCTTGCTGCCGCCCAGGTCGACGCGGATATCGGCTTCACGGCTATGGCGGGCATCGCGGTCGATGGCGCTGTGCACAGCCACGGTGGTCAACCCCATGGCCTTGGCGGTACGCATGACCCGGCAGGCGATTTCGCCACGGTTGGCCACCAGAACGGTGTTGAGTGTGCTCATGAACGCGGCTCCTGGGTTTGCCAACTTGGCGCACGTTTTTGCAGAAATGCACGCAAACCTTCCTGGCCCTCGGCGCTCACCCGGATGCGCGCAATGGCGTTTTCGCAATAGCGGCGCAGCGCGGGGGTGAGGGCACCGTTGCCCACTTCGCGCAGCAAATCCTTACTGGCACGCATGGCCGCCGGGCTGTTTTGCAGCAGGTTGGTGACCCACTGGTCCACCTGTTGATCCAGGCTCTCGGCAGGATAACTTTCCGCCAGCAAGCCGATCTCCCGTGCGCGTTGGCCGCCGAACCGCTCGGCTGTGAGTGCATAACGACGGGCAGCGCGTTCGCCGATGGCCTGCACCACGAACGGGCTGATCACCGCCGGCGCCAGGCCGATACGCACTTCCGACAGGCAGAACTGCGCGTCGTCGGCACCGATGGCCATGTCACAGCAACTGATCAGGCCCAGCGCGCCCCCGTAGGCCGCACCTTGCACCACCGCCAGCGTGGGGATTTTCAGTTTGGACAGGTTGTACATCAGCTCTGCCAGTTCCCGGGCGTCGTCCAGGTTGGTGTGGTAGTCCAGCTCGGCCGATTGCTGCATCCAGGCCAGGTCGGCACCGGCGCTGAAGTGCTTGCCACGCCCGCGCAGTACCAGGAAGCGCAGGGACGGGTCGCCTTGTACGCGGTCAAGAGCCAGGATCAATTCGCGGATCATCTCGGCGTTGAACGCGTTGTTCTTGGCTTCGCGGCTGAGCCACAGCGTGGCAAAGCCACGGCGGTCGGTGATCAGTTCGAGGGTGTTGAAGTCGCTCATGCAAGGAGCTCCATGATAATGAGAGGCCTCCTGTAGGAGCGAGCTTGTTGTGGCGAGCAAGTTTGCTTGCGCTGGGGTGCGCAGCGCCCCCAAAAAAGCCGGGACTGCTGCGCAGTCAGCGGGAGCAAGCTCCCTCGCCACAACAGGCGCGCTCCTACAGGTTACATGCGGAACACGCCGAAGCGGCTCGGCTCGATGGGGGCGTTCAGTGCGGCGGACAAGGCCAGGGCCAGCACGTCACGGGTCTGCAGCGGGTCGATCACGCCGTCATCCCACAAGCGCGCGCTGGAGTAGTAGGGATGGCCCTGGGTTTCATACTGGTCGAGGATCGGCTGCTTGATCGCGGCTTCCTCCTCGGCACTGAAACCGTTGCCGGCGCGCTCAGCCTGTTCGCGCTTGACCTGCACCAACACCCCGGCGGCTTGTTCGGCACCCATCACGCCAATGCGTGCGTTGGGCCACATCCACAAAAAGCGCGGGTCGTAGGCGCGGCCACACATCCCATAGTTACCCGCACCAAAGCTGCCACCGATGATCACGGTGAATTTCGGCACCTTGGCGCACGCCACGGCGGTGACCAGCTTGGCGCCGTGCTTGGCAATGCCGCCGGCTTCGTACTTCTGGCCGACCATGAAGCCGGTGATGTTTTGCAGGAACAGCAGTGGAATCCCGCGCTGGCAGGCCAGTTCGATAAAGTGCGCGCCTTTCTGCGCGGCTTCGGCGAAGAGGATGCCGTTGTTGGCCAGGATCGCTATCGGGTAGCCATGCAAGTGCGCAAAGCCGCACACCAGGGTCGTGCCGAACAGGGCCTTGAACTCATCGAACACCGAGCCGTCCACCAGCCGTGCGATGACTTCGCGCACATCAAAGGGTTGCTTGGCATCCGCAGGGATCACGCCGTACAACTCTTCGCTGCTGTACAGCGGCGCCACCGGCGGGCGTTGCAGCAGCTCACCCTGCTTGCGCCAATTGAGGTTGGCCACGCTGCGCCGGGCCAGCGCCAGGGCGTGTTCATCGCTGTCGGCATAGTGGTCGGCCACGCCCGAGACCTTGCAGTGCACATCGGCGCCACCCAGCTCTTCGGCGCTCACCACTTCACCGGTGGCGGCCTTCACCAGCGGCGGGCCGGCGAGGAAGATGGTGGCTTGCTGGCGCACCATGATCGCTTCGTCGGCCATGGCCGGCACGTAGGCGCCGCCGGCGGTGCACGAGCCCATCACCACGGCAATCTGGGGAATGCCCTGGGCGCTCATATTGGCCTGGTTGAAGAAGATCCGCCCGAAGTGCTCGCGGTCGGGGAACACCTCGTCCTGGCGCGGCAGGTTGGCGCCGCCGGAGTCCACCAGGTAGATACACGGCAGGCGGTTCTGCTCGGCGATGGTCTGGGCGCGCAGGTGCTTTTTGACGGTCAGCGGGTAATAGGAGCCGCCTTTGACCGTGGCATCGTTGGCCACGATCATGCATTCGACGCCTTCCACCCGGCCGATGCCGGCAATCACCCCGGCAGCCGGGACGTCTTCGCCATACACCTGATGAGCTGCCAGTTGGCTCAGCTCGAGAAACGGTGAGCCCGGGTCGAGCAGACGGTTGATACGCTCGCGGGGTAACAGTTTGCCGCGTGAGGTGTGGCGTTCCTGGGCCTTGGCGCCGCCACCTTGATGGACGTGGGCGAGCAGGCTGTGCAGGGCGTCGACCTGTTCAAGCATCGCCGCGCGGTTGGCGGAAAATTCCGCCGAGCGCGGGTTGAGCTGGGTGTGCAGGGTGGCCATGGGCGTGCTCCTTCAGCGGGTTTCGTTGAACAGTTCGCGACCGATCAACATCCGCCGAATCTCACTGGTGCCCGCACCAATTTCGTAGAGCTTGGCGTCACGCAACAGGCGCCCGGCGGGGAATTCGTTGATATAGCCATTGCCGCCCAGAATCTGGATCGCATCCAGGGCCATTTGCGTGGCGCGCTCGGCGCTGTAGAGGATCACGCCCGCAGCGTCCTTGCGCGTGGTCTCGCCGCGTTCACACGCCTGGGCCACCGCGTAGAGGTAGGCGCGGCTGGCGTTGAGCTGGGTGTACATATCGGCAACCTTGCCTTGGATCAATTGGAATTCGCCGATGCTCTGGCCGAACTGCTTGCGGTCGTGGATGTAGGGCACGATCAAGTCCATGCATGCCTGCATGATCCCGGTAGGGCCACCGGAGAGCACCACGCGCTCGTAGTCCAGGCCGCTCATCAACACTTTCACGCCGCCATTGAGCACGCCGAGGATGTTTTCTTCGGGTACCTCGACGTCGTCGAAAAACAGCTCGCAGGTGTTGGAGCCGCGCATGCCCAGCTTGTCGAATTTATTGCTGCGGCTGAAGCCTTTCCAGTCGCGCTCGACGATGAAGGCGGTGATGCCGTGAGGGCCTTTTTCCAGGTCGGTCTTGGCGTAGATCACATAGGTGTTGGCGTCCGGGCCGTTGGTGATCCAGGTCTTGCTGCCATTGAGTACGTAATGGTCGTCGCGCTTGTCGGCGCGCAGTTTCATCGACACTACGTCGGAGCCGGCATTTGGCTCGCTCATGGCCAGGGCGCCGATGTGCTCGCCGCTGATCAGCTTGGGCAGGTACTTGAGTTTTTGTGCGTGGTTGCCGTTGCGGTTGATCTGGTTGACGCACAGGTTGGAGTGCGCCCCGTAGGACAACGCCACCGAGGCCGAGCCACGGCTGATTTCTTCCATGCTCACCACATGGGCCAGGTAACCGAGGCCGGCACCGCCGTATTCCTCGGGCACGGTGATGCCCAGCAGGCCCATGTCGCCGAACTTGCGCCACAGGTCGGCGGGGAACAGGTTGTCGATGTCGATCTGGGCCGCGCGCGGTGCGATCTCCTTGGCCACGAAGGACTGCACCTGGTCGCGCAGCATGTCGATGGTCTCGCCGAGGGCGAAGTTCAGGGACGGGTAACTCATGGACAGGCACCTTAATGTGAGCTTTGTTGTTGTGTGGGCAGGGCGCGGGAGGAGGGCGCTCACCTTTACGTTAACGTAAGCTTGCGTTGCGGCGCTGTCAATCGTAGTTTACGTATACGTCAACCTACAAAAAAGATAACAGGGGTCGTTATGGATCAACCGAACCAGAGTTACAGCCGTGGCTCCCAGGACAAGGCCTTGCTGGCCATGACCATTGGCCAGGCATTCGATCGCACCGTCGCTCAGCATCCAGATGGCGAAGCCTTGGTGGTGCGTCACCAGCAGCAGCGCTACACCTGGCGGCAGCTGGCCGAGACAGTTGAGCTGCACGCCCGCGCATTCATCGCCCTAGGCATGCAAACCGGCGACCGCCTGGGGATCTGGGCGCCTAACTGTGCCGAGTGGCTGATCTGCCAGGTGGCGAGTGCCAAGCTCGGGGTGATCCTGGTCAATATCAACCCGGCCTATCGCAGCAGTGAATTGGACTACGTGCTCAAACAATCCGGCTGCCAATGGCTGGTATGCGCCGGTTCGTTCAAAAGCTCCAATTATCACGCCATGCTCCAGGCGTTGAAACCCGAGCTGCGCGGCCTCATCAGCCTAGACCCCAGCCCGCCGCCGGAATTCATGCCCTGGTCGCAGTTGGCGGCGCTTGGCGCAGGCGTGCCGCCCGAGCACCTGCACAGCCGCCAGGCCAGCCTGCATTTCGATCAACCCGTGAATATCCAGTACACCTCCGGCACCACCGGCTTCCCCAAGGGCGCCACCCTCAGTCACCACAACATCCTCAATAACGGTTACATGGTCGGTGAAAGCCTGGGCTTGACGGCAGGGGACCGCCTGGTGATCCCGGTGCCGCTGTATCACTGCTTCGGCATGGTCATGGGGAACCTCGGTTGTATCACCCACGGCACCACCATGATCTACCCCAATGACGGCTTCGACCCGTTGCTGACGCTGAGCGCCGTCGCCGAAGAACAAGCCACCGGCTTATATGGCGTGCCGACCATGTTTATCGCGCTGCTCGATCACCCACGCCGAGCCGAGTTCGACTTGTCCAGCCTGCGCACCGGGATCATGGCCGGGGCGACATGCCCGATCGAGGTGATGCGTCGGGTCATCCATGAGCTGCACATGGGGGAGGTGCAGATTGCCTATGGCATGACTGAAACCAGCCCGGTGTCGCTGCAGACCGGCGCGGATGACGATATCGAGCGGCGTGTTACCACGGTGGGCCGCACCCAACCGCAACTGGAAACCAAGATTGTCGACGAGGCCGGTAACACCGTGGCCCGGGGCGTGATCGGTGAACTGTGTACACGCGGCTACAGCGTGATGCTCGGTTACTGGAACAACCCCGACGGCACTCGCGAGTCCATCGATGAGGCCGGCTGGATGCACACCGGCGACCTGGCGACCATGGATGAGCAGGGTTACGTGTGCATCGCCGGGCGTAACAAGGACATGATCATTCGCGGTGGCGAGAACGTTTACCCGCGGGAGCTGGAAGAGTTTTTCTTTACTCATCCGGCCGTGGCGGACGTGCAGATCGTTGGCATCCCGGATGAACGTTATGGCGAAGAGATTGTTGCCTGGATCAAGTTTCATCCCGGTCAAGTGGCCAACGAGCTGGAGTTGTTGAGCTGGTGCAAGGACCGCATCGCCCATTTCAAGACGCCCAGGCATTTCAAATTCGTGGATGAGTTTCCGATGACAGTGACGGGCAAGATCCAGAAGTTTCGCATGCGCGAGATTTCCATCCAGGAGATGCAAGCGCGCTGACAACGTCAAACCCCTGTGGGAGCTGGCTTGCCTGCGATGGCGGCCTGGCTGCCGGCCCACATCTACCTGATACCCCGCGAACCTGCTGTGCCACCAAAATAGTGAAACCCAGAAAGCACAAAGGGGACCCGAAGGTCCCCTTTAATTTGTCGTTGCGTGCTCTTTTCTTATTATTGAGGGGCGGCCTGTTGTTGTTTTTGGTAGCCGTGGCCCGTACCGCTTTTTTGGCGACCCCCATCCGGGGTCAAGAGCAAACGTATTTTTTTGAACGCTGACCTGCTTCTTCGTAAACGATCCAACCAGTGGGTAGCTACCTAAGGTAGTTTTATTTTTCTCTATCCGGTTGCGGGTTGCGGCATGCCGTACCCTGGGAAGCACATCTTCTCCAAAAAAATCTGTTAGCTGCGTCTCTGCCGTGTTGTTTTTGTTATGTCAGAGTCGTTTCGTCTTATTTTTATTAGGTTTGGCGCTTTTTATTCTTGTTATGCCATAGAGATAGCAGAAGGCGTGCCAACTTTTTAAAAGTCTTTAAAATCAATGAGTTGTATTTTTGGTCAATATTTTCTTTCAGTCGGTGCGGCGGATTTTGTTCCCGCGTTACCCGTTATGCCGGTGTGCGGTAACACATTGTCACAGCTGTGCTACTCACCTGCGTTACGCACCTTCGCCACGCGGGAACCCGTAGGCCGTCCCAGCACCTGGCTGATCTGCTGGCCGGCGCCAATCAAGCGTTCCAGGTCGATACCCGTGTCGATACCCAGGCCGTTGAGCAGGTACAGCACGTCCTCGGTAGCGACGTTACCGCTGGCGCCCTTGGCGTAGGGGCAGCCGCCCAGGCCTGCGATAGAGCTGTCGAACACCGTGATGCCCTCCAGCAGGCTGGCATAGATGTTGGCGATGGCCTGCCCGTAGGTGTCGTGGAAGTGCCCGGCCAGCTTGTCCCGTGGCACTTGCGCGCCGACCACTTCGAACAGGCGCCGGGTAGCGCCCGCCGTGCCGGTACCGATCGTGTCGCCCAAGGACACTTCATAGCAGCCCATGGCATACAGCTCGCGGGCGACGGCCGCCACTTGCTCCGGGGCGATATCGCCTTCATAGGGGCAACCCAGTACACAGGACACATAGCCGCGCACGCTGACGCCGTGCTGCTTGGCGGCGGCCATGATCGGTGCGAAGCGCTCCAGGCTCTCGCTGATGGAACAATTGATATTGCGCTGGGAGAACGCCTCGGACGCCGCCGCGAACACCGCGACTTCCTTGACCCCGGCCGCCAGCGCATCCTCGAACCCGCGCAGGTTCGGTGCCAGTGCGCCATAGGTCACGCCGGGCTTGCGCTGGATCTGCGCAAACACTTCGGCTGAACCTGCCATTTGCGGCACCCATTTGGGCGAGACAAAACTACCGACTTCGATATAGCTCAAGCCAGCGGCGCTCAAGGCGTCTACCAATCGGACTTTATCCGCCACGCTGATGGGCTGGGCTTCGTTCTGCAAACCGTCGCGCGGGCCGACTTCAACCAGGCGTACGTGGGAGGGTAGGGACATGGCGGTTACCTTCTGGTCAATGGCCGGCTTGGCTGATGGTCTGCGCCAGGGCCTGGGTGCAACGCTCTTCAGCGGTGTCCAGTTCCAGCTTCATCTGTTCGATATCCAGCAGTTGCTGTTCCAACTGTTCACGGCGTTCGGCGATCTTGGCCAGCATGCTGTTGAGTTGGATCTGGTTGCCGCCGGTGGGGTCGTAGAGTTCGATCAGTTCGCGGCATTCGGCCAGGGAGAAGCCGATGCGCTTGCCACGCAGGATCAGCTTGAGGCTGACCTTGTCCCGCGCCGAGTAAATGCGCTCCTGGCCCCGACGTTCGGGGGCCAGCAGGCCTTGTTCTTCATAGAAACGAATGGCGCGGGTGGTGATGTCGAGCTCGCGGGCGAGGTCGGAGATGCTGTAGGTGGTGCTCATGGCGGTGCTCAAGGAAGTCTTGGCGCTAAGCTAATTGCAGGTTGACGTAAACGTCAAGGCTGCTGGGCTTTCTTTTCCTGGGCCGTCACCTGCTGGCACAACTCGATCATCTGTTCACGCATCCAGCGGTTCGCCGGGTCCTGGTCGGTGCTTTCGTGCCAGTACAAATGGGTTTCCAGCGGCGGCACGCTGTTGACTGGCAGTTGGAACCAGTGCAGTTCATGACGACGGGCGAAACGCTCGGGCACGGTCATCACCATGTCGGTCTGTTGCAACACCTGATAGGCCATCAGGTAGTGCTGGGAACGCAGGGCGATCTTGCGTTGAATGCCCATCTTGCCCAAGGCCAGGTCCACATAGCCCAAACCGTTGCGGCGGCTGGAGATATGGATATGGGTCAGCGACAGGTAATCATCCAGGGTGAATTTATCCTTGCCCGCCATCGGGTGGCCCTTGCGCATGGCGCACACGTAGCGGTCTTCCATCAGCTTGACGTGACGCACCTGCGGGTCGGTATTGAGCGGCGCATCCACGGCAAAATCCAGGCGCCCGGCGGCCAGTTCCTTGGTGGTTTCGCGACGTTTGGACAGGAAACTCTCGATCATCACGGTAGGCGCCAGGCGACGCAGGCGCTGGAACAGCAGCGGCAGGATCACGGCCTCGGTCAGGTCGGTCATGCTGATACGGTAGGTCTTGGCCGCCTGCTGCGGGTTGAAGATGCGGCTTTCCTGCACGGACACGCGCAGCAACGACAACGCATTGCGCACCGGGCCGATGATGTTTTGCGCCATGGGCGTGGGCACCATGCCTTGGGCGGTACGCACGAACAGCGGGTCGTTGAAGGTCTCGCGCAACCGCGCCAGGGCGTTGGACACCGCCGGCTGGGTGATACCCACGATCTGGCCGGCGCGGGTCAGGTTGGCTTCGGTATAAATCGCGTCGAAGACAATAAAGAGGTTGAGGTCGACCTTGCTCAGATTCATTTCGTTGCGCTCTTATTGTGAGGTGCTCATACACCGATCATATATCGGTGATGAATGTTAATACACGGCGAGAATAGGCTAGGTAAATTATCAGCGCTGTTCTAGCATCGAATGCATGACCTAAACAACCTCTCAAAGAAGGGAGCTGCTCATGGATTTCGCCTATTCGCCCAAGGTTCAGGAACTGCGTGAACGCGTCACTGCGTTCATGGACGCTTATGTCTACCCGGCCGAACCGGTGTTCGAACGCCAAGTCAGCGAAGGTGATCGCTGGCAGCCCACGGCGATCATGGAAGAACTCAAGGCCAAGGCGAAGGCCGAGGGCTTGTGGAACCTGTTTCTGCCGGAATCCGAACTGGGCGCTGGCCTGACCAACCTTGAATACGCACCCTTGGCGGAAATCATGGGCCGCTCGTTGCTGGGCCCGGAGCCATTCAACTGCTCCGCTCCCGACACCGGCAATATGGAAGTGCTGGTGCGCTACGCCAACGAAGAACAGAAACAGCGCTGGCTCGAACCCTTGCTGCGCGGCGAGATTCGTTCCGCCTTTGCCATGACCGAACCGGATGTGGCGTCCTCGGACGCCACCAACATGGCCGCCCGCGCCGAACGCCAGGGCGACGAGTGGGTGATCAACGGCAAGAAGTGGTGGACCTCCGGCGCCTGCGACCCGCGCTGCAAGATCCTGATCTTCATGGGCCTGAGCAACCCCGATGCGCCGCGTCACCAGCAGCACTCGATGATCCTGGTGCCGGTCGATACCCCAGGCGTGAAAATCCTGCGGCCGCTGCCGGTATTCGGTTACGACGATGCGCCCCACGGCCATGCCGAAGTGCTGTTCCACAATGTGCGTGTGCCTTATGAAAACGTGTTGCTGGGCGAAGGCCGTGGCTTCGAGATCGCCCAGGGCCGCCTTGGCCCTGGCCGTATCCACCACTGCATGCGTTCGGTCGGCATGGCCGAACGCGCATTGGAGTTGATGTGCAAACGCTCGGTCAGCCGCACTGCCTTCGGCAAGCCTTTGGCACGGTTGGGCGGCAATATCGACAAGATCGCCGACTCACGCATGGAAATTGACATGGCCCGCCTGTTGACCTTGAAAGCGGCGTACATGATGGACACCGTGGGTAACAAAGTGGCGAAAAGCGAAATCGCCCAGATCAAGGTGGTGGCACCGAATGTGGCCTTGAAGGTCATCGACCGCGCGATCCAGATGCACGGCGGTGCCGGGGTGTCCAATGACTTCCCGCTGGCCTATATGTACGCCATGCAACGTACCCTGCGCCTGGCCGACGGCCCGGACGAAGTGCACCGTGCGGCGATTGGCAAGTTCGAGATTGGCAAATATGTGCCTCGGGAATTGATGCGCGGCGGGCAGTAACACTGATGATCGTTCCCACGCTCTAGGATCGTTCCCACGCTCTGCGTGGGAACGCCTCCCGTGACGCTCTGCGTCACCCTCTCAAGAGCGGACGCGGAGCGTCCAGAGCGGCATTCCCACGCGGAGCGTGGG
This sequence comes from Pseudomonas sp. MF6767, assembly GCF_016405475.1. NCBI lineage: Bacteria > Pseudomonadati > Pseudomonadota > Gammaproteobacteria > Pseudomonadales > Pseudomonadaceae > Pseudomonas > Pseudomonas sp. MF6767. The sequence continues at coordinate 169,952 of NZ_JAEKCY010000006.1, forward strand.
AACGATCTTCAATGATCTTCAGTACACCCAAACCTCCACTCGCCGATTCTTGATCCGGCCTTCATCCGCAGTATTGGCCGCCACCGGCATCTGCGCGCCAAACCCGCGAATATCCTTGAGCACCACGCCGCTCTTGACCAGCTCTCGGCGCACTGCCATCGCCCGCAACTTCGATAGCAGCGCCGCACTTTGCGGATCATTCTTGGTGTCGCCAAACCCCACCAGCGTCACCTGCTTATTCAGCTTGCCGTGGCTTCTGATATAGGCGACCACCCGCTGCACATCCTGGCGCGCCTTATTGTCGAGGCTGGCGCTGCCCTCGTCGAAACGAAAATTCACCGTCAGGCGCTGAGCGTCTCGGGCGATGGCCTGGTAATCGTCGGGCATCGGCGGGCGCGGCGCCACACCGATCGCTTGCACCTGCTGGGCGATGAAGCCATTGGCAGCCACAATCGCCTGGCCCTTGCTGCCTTGGGAAAACTCCACCAACGCCTTGGCCCATGGGTTGCGGGAAGAGGGCGGCAAGTAGAAGAACAGCCGACGTGACAGCGGGTAATCCTCGGTGGCGATCAGGCTGGTCAGCGGCAACATCGGTTGCGAGTCGCCGTCGACAATCGCCACCGCCTTGGCCTGGCGCACAGAGGGCAGGCCGATAAAACCGATGCCCTGGGGGTCCTGGCTCACCGCATCGGAAAGCTGTTCGCTGGATTCAAAGCGCTTGGCCGACGGCGCGAGCGGTTGGCCGCGGCGGCTCAGCACCAGTTCCCGGAAGGTGTCGAAGGTGCCGGATTGATCATCCCGGGCATATAAATGAATGGTCCCGCCTGTACCTCCCAGTGCCTCCCAGGTGCTGACCTCGCCGTTGAAGATTTGCGCCAATTGCTCGGTGTTGAGGCTATTGAGCGGGTTGCGCGGGTTGACGATGATTGCCAGGCCATCAATGGCGATCACATGCTCGGCGCCTGGGGTTTTCAAATCCCCCAGGGGGTCGAGGTCCACCAGCTCGCTGTCATTGATCGGGCGGGACGCGGCGGCGAGGTCGGCGCGATTGTTTTTCAGCGCCGCAAAGCCGGTGCTGGAACCGTGGGCCGCCACCTCGATGGTGACCGTCTGGCCTTGGCGTGTCTTGCCGACCACGCGCTGCTCATTCCCCCCGGCACCCGGTTCAGCACGCACATCCTGCAAGCCCTGATACTCCATCAAGCCTTTGACCAGCGCCGGGCCGAGTGCCGCGCCGATGGTGTTGGAGCCCTGGATGCGCAGGGCCGGGCCTTGGTCGGGAATGGACAGAGGGGCCGCCACGGCGGGGAATGCGATTGCAAAACACAGGAACAGAACGCGCAGCATCATGCCGGCACCTTCTTAGGCCAAAGGGAGTGCCGGAAGATTAAGTCAGTCGGATTGCAGCCATATGACCGACACGGGGCTGGCACCCCTGATCTCCTGTAGGAGCGAGCTTGCTCGCGAAAAACGTCAACGATAACGCGGGCTTCCTGAATAAACGCGGCGCCCTCAAGTTCTTCGCGAGCAAGCTCGCTCCTACAATCAGCTCAGTTCCAACCAGATCGGCGCATGGTCCGACGGTTTCTCCAGCCCACGCAAATCATAGTCCACCCCCGCGTCCTTGACCCGAGGCACCAACCCGGTGGACGCCAAGATCACGTCGATGCGCAGCCCGCGCTTGGGCTCGTCCTCAAAGCCACGGCTGCGGTAATCGAACCAGCTGAAGCGGTCGGTCACATCCGGGTTGAGGTGGCGGAAGCTGTCCACCAGGCCCCAGTTCTTCAAGCGTGCCATCCACTCGCGTTCTTCCGGCAGGAAGCTGCACTTGCCGGTTTTCAGCCAGCGCTTGGCGTTGTCGGCGCCGATGCCGATGTCGCAGTCCTCTGGGGAAATGTTCACGTCGCCCATCACCACCAGCGCCTGGTCATTGCTGAACTGACTTTCCAGCAATTGCTGCAAGTCTTCATAGAAGCGCTGCTTGGCCGGGAACTTGGTTGGGTGGTCGCGGCTTTCGCCCTGGGGGAAGTAGCCGTTCATGATGGTCACTGGGTGGCCGTTTTCGTCGGCGAAGGTGCCCCAGATAAACCGGCGCTGGGCGTCTTCTTCATCGCTGGCAAAGCCTTTGTGCACGCTCAACGCTTCTTTGCGCGAGAGCAGGGCCACGCCGTAGTGGCCTTTCTGCCCGTGGTAGTACACGTGATAACCCAGGGCCTGCACTTCGGCCAACGGGAACTGATCATCGTGGACCTTGGTTTCCTGCAAACCGATCACGTCCGGTTGATGCTTTTCAATCAGCGCCGCCAACTGATGAGGGCGAGCACGCAGCCCGTTGATATTGAAGGAGACGATTTTCATGGTCGGCAGTCCAGTCTGGCAAAAGGGCGATGCTAGCCGACAAGTCGGATGGGGGCCAGCGTGGCGGCAGGATGAATGCGCTGCTAATGTCTGGGAACGACTGGAGCTGTGCAGGTTCGTACCCATAAGAACGCCATGTTTGAGTGGCGCCCAGGGAGATTGACTGTTATGCCAGACACTTCGACGGCCACTGCCGAAATCCGCCTGCTCAATAGCGGCTACTCCCGTGAAGCGCGATCCCTGCTGTACCAGGCGTATCGCCATGAGCCGACCTTTGCCTACATCTTCGAAGCCGAGCGGGCGGGCTATGAACAGCGAGTACGTGCCACTGTGCGCGAACTGGTCAAGCAGCATTTTTTCCAGAAACTCCCGGCCATCGGCCTGTTCGTCAACGACCGGCTGATCGGCATTGCCCTGATTGCACCGCCCCAGCGGCGCCTGGGCATCACCGAAAGCTGGGCCTGGCAAATCCGCATGTGGCTGAGCACCGGCGTGCGCGGTACGCGGCGTTACCTGGAATACCATCATGCCGTCATGGCGTGCCTGCCCAACACGTCTGTGCATGTGCTGCCGTTGCTGGGTATTCACCCGCAGTTCCAGGGCAAGCACCATGGTGAGCAGTTGCTGGAAGCGGTACACAATTGGTGTGCCGACGACCCGCATTCATCCGGCGTGGTGCTCGACACCGGTAACTCCCGTTATTTGGATTTCTACAAGCGACAGGGCTATGAGGAAATCGGCGAAGTCGCCGTAGGGCCGGTGCGCGAGCATGTGTTTTTCCATCCCAATCCCCAGGCGTTACATCCTGCAACGGCTTGAGACAGAATTATTCAGAAGAATCCGGGTTCATAGTTCCTCTCTCGCTCGTGTAGCATCCGCGCCTATGAAGTTTCCAGGAAGATTTACCAGCGGCTTGATTCTGCTGTTCACGAGCTGCGGCGCATTGGCGCAAAGCGAACTGGACGTGCGGATCAAACCCTCGAACGACGCGCTGAAAGCCAACATCGAAGGCTACATCGGCGGTGTGGGCGATCGTGATGAAGAAGCCTTGCTGCGGTTCAGCCATGGCGCCGAGGAGCAGGCGCGCAAAGCCGCGCAGGCCCTGGGCTACTATCAGCCGCAGATCAACAGCGAGGTGAAGGGCGGCAAGAACCCGCGCCTGACCCTCACCATCGACCCCGGCGAACCGGTGCACTTGCGCGACGTCACCATAAGGGTCGACGGCCAGGCCGCGAGTCTCAAGACCTTTCGCGTGCCCGCCAGCGACGACCTCAAGCCCGGCGCCGTGCTCAATCACGGCCATTACGAAGACGCCAAGCGCCTGATCCAGAACCAGGCCTCGCGCTACGGGTTTTTCAGCGGGCGCTTCACCAGCCAGAAACTTGCCGTAGACCCTCAAGCGGGCGTGGCCGACATCAAACTCATTTACGACAGCGGCCCACGCTACAGCATGGGCAAGGTCAGCTTCACCGGCGACACGCCCTTTGATGAAGAGCTGTTGCAGCGCATGGTGCCGTTCAAGCCCGGCACACCCTATGATTCCGAACTGGTCGCCGAACTCAACCAGAACCTGCAAGCCAGTGGCTTCTTCGAAGGCGTGCGCGTCGACGCCAGCCCCACCGCCGCCACCGATGATGTGATCCCGGTGGCGGTGCAACTGGACACCCGCAAGCCGCGCACCATGGGCCTGGGCCTGGGTTATTCCACTGACGTCGGCCCACGGGGCAAAGCCAACTGGACGCGCCATTGGGTCAACCCACAGGGCCACAGTTATGGCTGGGAAGCTGAACTGTCGGCGCCACGGCAGAACGTCGGGTTGTGGTACGACATCCCGCTCGACCCGCCGCTCACTGACAAATTGCGCTTTGCTGGCGGCTACCAGAATGAAGAGATCGCTAACACTGACACCCTGAGCAAGCTGCTCACCATCGGCCCCGAATGGCACAGCAAGTTGCCCAGTGGCTGGACGCGGGTGATCTCCCTCAAGTACCAGCGCGAAGAATATCGCCTGGGCAATGACTCGGGCCTGAGTAACCTGCTGATGCCTGGCGTGAGTTATTCCTACCTGCGCAGTGACAACCGCATCGACCCGCACCATGGCTACCGCCTGATGTTCGACACCAAGGTCGCCAAAGAGGGCCTTGGGTCCGACACCAACTTGCTTTACGGCACAGCGACGGTCAAGGGCTTGACCACCTTGTGGGACAACCACCGCTTCCTGGGCCGTGCGCAATTTGGCGGCAGTGCCACCAATGGCTACAAATCCGTGCCTCCTTCCTTGCGCTTCTTCGCCGGTGGTGACCAGAGCGTGCGCGGCTACGAGTACCAGACGCTATCGCCCGAGAACGATCGCGGCGACCGCATCGGCGGCCGCTACATGGTGGCCTTGAGCGCTGAGTATCAATATTCCATCACCGATAAATGGCGTATCGCGACCTTTGTCGACCAGGGCAACTCGTTCAACAACCTGGACTTGCCCAGCCTGAAAACCGGCGTGGGCGTCGGCGTGCGCTGGGTGTCGCCGGTGGGGCCGATTCGCCTCGACCTGGCCCATGCCCTCGAAGATCCGGGCGGCGTTCGCTTGCACTTTTCCATGGGGCCTGAGCTGTGATGCGTGGTTTGAAAATAGCGGGGCTGGCGTTGGTTGCCATCCTCGTCTTGCTGTTGTTGGCGCTGTGGTCAGTGCTTGGCACCCAGGCGGGCAGTCGCTGGGCCTTGGGCCAGGTACCAGGTTTGAGCGTGGAAAATTTCCAGGGGCGCCTGGGCGGGCAGTGGAGTGCCGATCATTTGCTGTGGCAGCAGGATGGCAGCCGCGTCGAGCTGAATGCACCGACGTTTGACTGGTCACCCGGCTGCCTGCTGCGCATGACCCTGTGCATCAACCGACTGGATGTGGAACAGGTCAGCCTGGAATTCGCCCCCAGTGCCGAAGAGAGCGACAGCGGGCCGATTCAACTGCCCGACCTGAAGCTGCCGGTTTCGCTCCAGTTGGGCGATGTTCGCATTGGCAGCCTGCTGTTCAACGGCAATGAAGAACTCAAGGGCCTGCAACTGGTGGCGCACTGGACTACCGCCGGCCTGCAGATCGACTCGGTGCATCTGCAGCGCGACGATCTGGTACTGGACCTCGCCGGTCTGCTGCAACCCAGCGGCGATTGGCCGTTGAATGCCACCGGTAACCTGAGCTTGCCCTATGCGCCGGGCGGCGCGCCCTGGCGCGTTGCTCTCAAGCTCGACGGCGACTTGCTCAAGACCCTCAAGCTCGACGCCGACAGCAGCGGCTATCTGCCGGCCAAGCTCACTGGTGAGCTGCAACCCCTGGTGGAAAACCTGCCGGCGCAGGTGCACATCACCTCCGAGTCGTTCAAACCCAGCGCAGACCTGCCCGATACCCTGCAACTCAACCAACTGGACTTGAACGCTAAAGGCGACCTGAGCAATGGCTACCAGTTGCTGGGCAAGGCCGTGCTACCGGCCGAAAACGGCCCGGTGGATTTACTGCTCAAGGGCAAGGTTGACGCCAAGGGTGCACAGATTGCCGGCCTGGACCTGACGGCCGGCGACAAGCAAAGCCTCAAGCTCAGTGCCAACCTGGACTGGCAACAAGGCTTCAGCGCGGACGCCAAGATCGACTGGCTGGACTTCCCCTGGCATCGCCTCTATCCGGTCATCGACGAACCGCAAGTGGCCTTGCGCACCTTCAACGGTGAAATCTCCTATAAAGACGGCAACTACCTGGGCAATCTCAAGGCTGACCTCGACGGCCCGGCGGGCAAGTTCAATGTGGTCACCCCCTTCAGTGGCGACCTCAAGCAGGTCTTCCTGCCTGAGCTGAAACTGAGTGCCGGCCAAGGCAAGGCCGAAGGCCACCTGAACCTGCAATTTGCCGACGGCATTGCCTGGGACACCGCCCTGGATCTGTCGGCGCTGAACCCGGCCTACTGGGTCGCAGAGTTGCCCGGCACTCTGGCCGGGCCGCTGCGCAGCAAAGGTGAGTTCAAAAATGAACAGCTCAAGCTCAACGCCGACCTCGACCTCAAGGGTCGCCTGCGCGGGCAAACCGCCGTGCTCGCGGCCAAGGCCGAAGGCGCCGGCGAGCAATGGACCCTCGCCAACCTGGACATCCGCCTGGGCGACAACCGCATCAACGGCAGCGGCAGCCTGCAACAGCGTCTGGCCGGGCAGATCGACATCAAGCTGGCGCGCCTGGCCCAGCTCTGGCCGCAACTGCGTGGGCAAGTCAACGGGCGTGTCGAGGTGGCCGGCACCTTGAAAGCCCCTCAAGGCAAGCTCGACCTCAAGGGTCAGCAACTGGCCTTTGCCGACAACCGTCTGCAAAGCCTCAACCTGGACGCCAACCTCGATAGCGCCCAGCGCGCCAAGCTCGACCTCAAGGCCAACGGCATTCAAAGCGGCGAGACGCAAGTCGGCAACCTCACCGCCAGCGCCCAGGGCGATATCAAGAACCAGAAAGTCCAGCTGGCGCTGACTGGCCCGCTGGTCAAACTGGCCCTGGCCCTGGATGGTAACCTTGACAAAGACAACTGGCGCGGGCGCCTGGCCAGTGGCGACGTGCAAGCCGGTGGCCAGGACTGGCGGCTGCAAGCCCCGGCGAAGATCGAACGCCTGGCCGATGGCAAGCTGACCTTTGGTGCGCACTGCTGGGTCTCCGGTGGCGCCAGCCTGTGTGGGGAAGACCAGCGCCTGATGCCCGAGCCGAAGTTGCGTTACCACCTCAAGCAATTCCCTCTCGACAGCCTCGCGGGGTTCTTGCCCAAAGACTTCGCCTGGCAGGGCAGGCTCAACGCCGATGTGCAACTCGACTTGCCCCAGAGCGGCCCAAAAGGTGTGGTCGCGGTGGACGCCAGTGGCGGCACCTTGCGCGTGCGCGACAAGGGCCAGTGGCTGGATTTCCCCTACGACACCCTGAAGCTGGAAACCACCCTCAATCCCAAGCGCATCGACACCCAGCTAAATTTCCGTGGCGGCAAGCTTGGCCAATTGTTGTTGCAGGCGCAGATCAATCCGCTGCCGAGCAACAAGCCGATCACCGGCAATTTCAGCCTTACGGGTCTGGACCTCGCCGTAGCGCGGCCCTTTGTACCCATGGTGGAAAAACTCAGCGGCAAACTCAACGGCAATGGCCGCATCTCCGGCGGTTTGCTCGCGCCCTTGGTCAACGGCAACCTGAACCTGGTGGACGGCGAAGTCTCCGGGCCGGAACTGCCCATCAGCCTCGAAGGCCTGAACTTGCAGGCGCAAATCGCCGGCGAAAGCGTGCAGCTCAACGGCGGCTGGCGCAGCGGCAAGGCCGGCCAGGGTAGCCTTACGGGCCAGATCGACTGGGGCCGCGCCCTGGTGGTCGACCTCAGCCTCAAAGGCTCGCAACTGCCGGTCACCGTGGAGCCCTACGCCAAGCTGGAAGTGGCGCCCGACCTGAAAATCAGCCTCAAGGACGACAAGCTGGCGATCGCCGGCAAGGTCCATATCCCCCGTGGCGACATCACCGTGCGCGAGTTGCCGCCGTCGACCGTTAAGGTTTCCGACGACACGGTGATCATCGGCAGCCAGACCGAAGAGGGCAAAGCGCCGATGGCCATGGCCATGGATATCGACGTGGAAGTGGGTGAGGACCAGCTCAACTTCGCCGGCTTCGGCCTCACCGCCAAGGTTCAGGGCCATGTGCATATCGGCGACAACATGGACACCCGTGGTGAGCTGTGGCTCAACGACGGCCGCTACCGTGCCTACGGCCAGCGCCTCAATGTGCGCCGCGCACGCCTGTTGTTCGCGGGGCCCTTGGACCAGCCGTTCCTGGATATCGAAGCGGTGCGCATCGTTACCGAATCCAGCCGCACGGTCACCGCAGGTATCCGCCTGAGCGGCAGCGCCGAACAACCCACCACGCAGATCTTTTCCGAGCCGGCCATGGCCCAGGAAGATGCGTTGTCATACCTGGTGCTGGGCCGTTCGCGCACCAACACTGGCGAAGACAACAACATGCTCGCCGAAGCCGCCCTGGGCCTGGGCTTGATGGGCAGCGCTGGCGTGACTTCGGATATTGCCAATAAGCTGGGGATTCAGGATTTTGATCTGGACACCCAGGGTACGGGTAACAGCACCGCCGTGGTGGCCAGCGGCAAGATCAACGAGAAGCTCAGCTTGCGTTATGGGGTAGGGGTGTTCGAACCGGCTAACACCATTGCCTTACGCTACCTGCTGAGCAAGAAGGTGTACTTGGAAGTGGCCACGGGCGTAGCGAGTTCCCTGGATATCTTCTACAAGCGCGATTTCTAAACCTTGCCCGATCAAAAAATGTAGGAGCGAGCTTGCTCGCGAAAAACGTCAACGATAACGCGTGCATCCTGAATGCACGCGGTGCCCGTGAGTTTTTTCGCGAGCAAGCTCGCTCCTACAAAAAGCCTTAACTGGACTCTCGTTGATTTGATTGCTGTCCAAGGCTCTAAGTTACTCAACTACCAAGCAACCTAATTATTCCATTTGACATTCGCTGCCTAAGCAGTAACATCTCGTCACACATTCACTGCCTAGGCAGTAATAAGGTGACTTTCGATGCCTCACTTCACCCCTGACAACTTCCACAACTGCCACCTCGGGCTGTTGCTGGGCCGCGCCGCGATCCTCAAGGACCGTATCATCGACACCCATATGGAACCCCACGGCATCACCGCCGCGCAGTTCAAGGTGTTGATCATCATGGCCCAGTTCGGCGTCGATACCCCGGCGGAACTGTGCCGCAACCTATCGCTGGATAGCGGTTCTATGACGCGCATGCTCGACCGTCTGGAGCAAAAAGACTTGCTCAGCCGCAAGCGCTCCGAGCTGGATCGCCGCCAGGTGCAGTTGGTGCTGACCGCCGAGGGCCAGCGCCTGGCGGACATGCTGCCGCACATTGGCGCCAAGGCCCTTAACCAGTTGGCCGGCGTGCTTGAGCCGGGCGAGCTGGAAACCCTGGAGCGGATCCTGAAGAAAATGCTGATCGCTGCGGGTGACCCCATCACGATCCAGCGGGTAGGTAGATCATGAACACACGCGCATTCAGCCTGGTGCTGGCGGCGATGACGTTGGCCGGTTGTGCCAACTACAGCGGCCTCGACACCCAGGGCCAGCGCCTCGACGCCAATACCCTGCACACCGGCAAATCCCTGAGCGGCGTGACGCTGTCGAGCGCCGCCTGGCCGGCCGCTGACTGGTGGAAAAGCTTGGGCGACCCACAGCTTGACGGCCTGATCCAGGAAGCCCTGCAGAACAGCCCCGACATGCAAGTCGCCGACGCCCGCGCCCACCAGGCCGAAGCGGCGGCCTATGCCGCCAACGCCGCCCGTATGCCGACCCTGGATGCCAGCGCCGGCGTGAGCCGTTCGCGCCTGGCCAAGGACCAGGACCCACGCGGGCAGGGCGATGCCTATTCGACGGTGCGCAACATCGGCGCCAGCTTCAATTACAACTTCGACCTGTGGGGCGGCCAGCGCGCCGCCTGGGAAGCGGCGTTGGGCGAGGCCCGTGCTGCCGAAGTCGACCAGCAGGCCGCGCGCCTGACACTGGCCGCGAACGTGGCCAAGGCCTACAGCGACCTGGGCCAGGCCCATATCGTGCGTGACCTGGCCGTGGATGACCTCAAGCGTACCCGCCAGATGCTCGACCTGAGCAAGCGCCGCCTGAGTTCCGGTATCGACAGCGAGTACCAGTTCCAGCAGACCGAGAGCCTGGAAGCCAGCTCTCAGTCGCAACTGATTGACGCGGAAAAACAACTGCAAAGCGCCAAGATCGCGTTGGCTGTGTTGCTCGGCAAAGGCCCGGACCGCGGTGACGAGTTGGCGCGCCCAGCGGTGCTCAAACCCAGCGCCGTGGCCGTGCCGGCGGTGTTGCCTGCCGAGTTGCTTGGCCGTCGCCCGGACCTGGTCGCCGCACGTTGGCGCGTAGAGGCCGCGAGCAAGAACATCGCTGCCAGCAAGACCCGCTTCTACCCCAACCTCAACCTGAGCGCGAGCGCAGGTGCCGAGTCGTTGCTGGGCGATGCGATGTTCGGTTCGGCCAGCCGCTTCTTCAACATTGCGCCGACGATTTCGCTGCCGATCTTTGACGGCGGCCGTCTGCGTGCTGATCTCGATGCCCGCGACGCCGACTACGACCTGGCCGTGGCCCAGTACAACAAAACCCTGGTGCAAGCCTTGGGCGATATCGGCAACAGCCTGTCCCAACTGCGCGACACCGGGCGGCAGATCCAGGCCCAGCAACATGCCGCCGACATCGCGCAGCAGTCCTACGACACCGGGGTGCAACGCTACAGCTCAGGCATCGGTAACTACCTGGATGTGCTCAGCATCGAGCAGCAATTGCTGCAGGCCCAGCGTCAGCTGGCCACCCTGAATGCGGCGCAGATCGACCTGTCGATTCAATTGATGCAGGCCCTGGGTGGCGGGTACCACGTCAACAGCGTGGCCGCGACCACCCCAGCTACACGCACGGAATAATTTGAGGTATTTGTCATGGCCACTGCCGACAGCAACAACGCAACCGAACAACCCAAAGACACCAACCCCCGCAAACGCAAAGTGATGCTGATCGGCCTGGCGCTGATCGTCATCCTGAGTGTGGTGGGCGTGTGGGCCTGGTATGAGTTCTACGGGCGCTTCAATGAAAGCACCGACGACGCCTATGTGAACGGCAACGTGGTGGAAATCACCCCGCTGGTCACCGGCACCGTGGTCAGCATTGGCGCCGACGATGGCGACCTGGTCCATGAAGGCCAGGTGCTGATCAACTTCGACCCCAACGACGCCGCCGTCGGCCTGCAGAGTGCCCAGGCCAACCTGGCCCGCACCGTGCGCCAAGTACGCGGCCTGTACAGCAACGTCGATGGCATGAAAGCCCAGGTCAATGCGCAGAAAGCCGATGTGCAAACCGCCCAGGACAACTACAACCGCCGCAAGACCCTGGCCCAGGGCGGCGCGATTTCCCAGGAAGAACTGTCTCACGCTCGCGACAGCCTGACCGCCGCCAAGAACGCCTTGACCAACCTTGAGCAACAACTGAAAACCACCAATGCCCTGGTGGATGACACGGTGATTTCGTCCCACCCCGATGTGCAAGCGGCCGCCGCGCAACTGCGCCAGGCGTACCTGACCAATGCGCGCAGCACCTTGATCGCGCCGGTCACCGGCTATGTGGCCAAGCGCACCGTGCAACTGGGCCAGCGCGTCCAACCGGGCACCGCGCTGATGGCGGTGATCCCGCTGGACCAGCTGTGGATCGACGCCAACTTCAAGGAAACCCAACTGCGGGATATGCGCATCGGCCAGCCGGTGGATATCGAGTCGGACATCTACGGCAGCGACGTCAAGTACAGCGGCACCGTCGACAGCCTTGGCGCCGGCACGGGCAGCGCGTTCGCCTTGCTGCCCGCGCAGAACGCCACCGGCAACTGGATCAAGATCGTGCAGCGGGTACCGGTGCGCATCCATATCAACGCCGAAGAGCTGGCCAAACACCCGCTGCGAGTGGGCTTGAGCACCGTGGTCAACGTAGACCTGCACGACCAGAGCGGCCCGGTGCTGGCGCAACAGGCGCCGCAAAAAGCCTCGTTCACCACCAACGTGTATGACCGCCAATTGGCCGAGGCCGATGCCATGATCAACCAGTTGATCCATGACAACAGCGTCGCCGCTCCCAAGGCTGCGCAACGCTGATGAGCAATAACGCCTCGTTCACGCCACCCAGCCTGTTGATGGCCACTATTGGCCTGTCGCTGGCGACCTTCATGCAGGTGCTCGACACCACCATCGCCAACGTGGCGTTGCCGACTATCTCCGGCAACCTGGGGGTGAGTTCGGAGCAGGGCACCTGGGTGATCACTTCGTTTGCGGTGAGCAACGCCATCGCCTTGCCGCTCACCGGTTGGTTGAGCCGGCGCTTTGGCGAGGTGAAGCTGTTCTTGTGGGCGACCCTGCTGTTCGTGCTGGCGTCGTTCCTGTGCGGTATCTCTACCTCGATGCCTGAGCTGATCGGCTTTCGGGTGCTGCAAGGCTTGGTCGCCGGGCCGTTATATCCGATGACCCAGACCTTGTTGATTGCAGTCTACCCGCCGGCCAAGCGCGGCATGGCCCTGGCGTTATTGGCGATGGTCACGGTGGTCGCGCCGATTGCCGGGCCCATCCTCGGCGGCTGGATCACCGACAGCTACAGTTGGCCGTGGATCTTTTTCATCAACGTGCCCATCGGGATTTTTGCGGTGATGGTGGTGCGTGCGCAGCTGAAAAAGCGCCCGGTGGTCACCAGTTACCAGCCGATGGACTACGTTGGGCTGCTGAGCCTGATCGTCGGTGTGGGCGCCTTGCAGATCATCCTCGACAAGGGCAATGACCTGGACTGGTTCGAGTCCAACTTCATCATCATTGGTGCGGCCATTTCGGTGATTGCCCTGGCGGTGTTCGTGATCTGGGAGATGACCGACAAGCACCCGGTGGTCAACCTGCGGCTGTTCGCGCACCGTAACTTCCGGATCGGCACCATCGTGTTGATCCTGGGTTATGCGGGCTTTTTCGGCATCAACCTGATCCTGCCGCAGTGGCTGCAAACCCAGATGGGCTACACCGCCACCTGGGCCGGGCTGGCAGTGGCGCCCATCGGCATTTTGCCGGTGCTGATGTCGCCGTTCGTGGGCAAGTACGCGCACAAGTTCGACCTGCGCCTGCTGGCGGGCCTGGCGTTCCTGGCGATTGGCTTGAGCTGCTTTATGCGCGCCGGCTTCACCAACGAAGTGGACTTCACCCACATCGCCATGGTGCAGCTGTTCATGGGTATCGGCGTGGCGCTGTTCTTCATGCCGACCTTGAGCATCCTCATGTCCGACCTGCCGCCGCACCAGATTGCCGACGGCGCGGGGCTTGCGACCTTCCTGCGCACCTTGGGCGGCAGCTTCGCGGCCTCGCTGACAACCTGGATCTGGATTCGCCGGGCCGACCAGCACCATGCCTACATGAGCGAGAACATGACCGTCTACGACTCGACCACCCGCGATGCGTTGCAGGCGCTGGGCGGGGCAGGGCAGAAGGCCTATACCCAACTGGACCAGATTCTCACCAGCCAGGCGTACATGATGTCCACCGTGGATTACTTCACGTTGCTGGGGTGGATGTTCATGGGCTTGATGTTGCTGGTGTGGCTGGCCAAGCCACCGTTCACGGCGAAGGCCGGGCCTGCGGCTTCGGGGCACTGATTGTAAGGTCAGCGCGGTCCCTGTGGGAGCTGGCTTGCCTGGGAGCTGGCTTGCCTGCGATAGCATCACCTCGGTGCATCTGATACACCGAGGTGTCTGCATCGCAGGCAAGCCAGCTCCCACAGGTTGAACGGTGTTGTGTCAGAGGTTCAGGCGCCAGGCAACGCCAACTGCGGGTTGACGAAGTCAAACGCCGCCAGCTGAAATCCTTGCTCATCCACCTGCAGCGCCCACCCTTGCTTGTCCCAGTCCCCCAGCACAATGCGCTTGGCCGCCTGGTCGCCGATCTGCAACTTATGGATGGCGGGGCGGTGGGTATGGCCGTGGACCAGGGTGCGCACGCCGAACTGCTGCATCACCCGTGGCACTTCTTCAGGGGTGACATCGACAATGTCGTTGGCCTTCATGCGCACTTGAGCGCTGCTCTCACTGCGCAACTTGCGCGCCAGTTTGTGGCGGGTGCCCAAGGGCAGGTGGCGCAGGATAAACAGTACAACCGGGTTACGCAGGATGCGCCGCAGCTTCATATAGCCGAGGTCGCGGGTGCAGAGGCTGTCGCCGTGCATCAACAGCACTGGCTCGCCATACAACTGCACGACCGTCGGGTCCTTGAGCAAGGTAGCGCCTGCCGCTTTGCAGAACGCCTTGCCGATCAGGAAATCACGGTTGCCGTGCATGATGAAAATCGGGGTGCCGCTGTCGCTCAGCTCACGCAGAGCCGCGCAGATGGAACGCTGGAAGGGGGTCATGCCATCGTCGCCAATCCAGGCTTCGAAGAAGTCCCCCAGAATGTACAACGCCTGGGCGCCACGGGCGCGGCCGTGGAGCAGATCCAGAAACGCCCGGGTGATGTCCGGGCGCTCCTCTTCCAGATGCAAATCTGAAATCAGCAATATCACCCAACGATCTCGGCTTTCTCGACGATCACGTCTTCGGCTGGAACGTCCTGGTGACCGGCCTTGGAGGTGGTCGAGACGCCTTTGATCTTGTCGACAACATCGGTGCCTTCGGTGACTTTACCGAACACCGCGTAGCCCCAACCCTGCACGTTCTTGCCGCTGTGGTTCAGGAAGGCGTTGTCGGCGACGTTGATGAAGAACTGCGCGGAGGCCGAATGCGGCTCCATGGTACGGGCCATGGCGACGGTGTACTTGTCGTTGGAAAGGCCGTTGTCCGCTTCGTTCTGGATGCTTGGACGCTTGTCTTTCTTCTCTTTCATGCCCGGCTCGAAACCGCCGCCCTGGATCATGAAGTTACCGATGACACGGTGGAAAACAGTGTTTTCGTAGTGGCCGGCTTTGACGTATTCGATGAAGTTGGCGACGGTGATCGGCGCTTTCTCGGCGTTCAGCTCGATAACGATGTCACCGTGGTTGGTGGTCAGTTTGACTTGAGTCATGTTCGCTACTCTTTTCAGGGAATTCGTGGGTGTGGGCGCCTGGGCACCTTACCTGTCTGGCTAAACGACGGCCAAGGCGCGCAGTTTAGCGTGCCCTGCGGGAATTTCGAGGTGGTTTTTTACCGCCCGGGCAATTAATTGGCCGCGCTCTGTATGTGTCTTGACTGCTTCGGCTATTATGAGCCCTTTGTTTTATCTGGCCCCACCTGGCCATGCACCTGTCTGTTCAAGGATCCTATGAGCAAGCCCACTGTCGACCCTACCTCGAATACCAAGGCCGGACCTGCCGTCCCGGTCAATTTCCTTCGCCCGATCATCCAGGCGGACCTGGATTCGGGCAAGCACACGCAGATCGTCACTCGTTTCCCACCTGAGCCCAACGGCTACCTGCACATCGGCCACGCCAAGTCCATCTGTGTGAACTTCGGCCTGGCCCAGGAGTTCGGTGGCGTCACGCACCTGCGTTTCGACGACACCAACCCGGCCAAGGAAGACCAGGAATACATCGACGCCATCGAAAGCGACATCAAGTGGCTGGGCTTCGAATGGTCCGGTGAAGTGCGCTATGCCTCCAAGTATTTCGACCAGTTGTTCGACTGGGCCGTCGAGCTGATCAAGGCCGGCAAGGCCTATGTGGACGACCTGACCCCGGAGCAGGCCAAGGAGTACCGTGGCACGCTGACCGAGCCGGGCAAGAACAGCCCGTTCCGCGACCGTTCGGTGGAAGAGAACCTGGACTGGTTCAACCGTATGCGCGCCGGCGAATTCCCGGACGGCGCCCGCGTGCTGCGCGCCAAGATCGACATGGCCTCGCCGAACATGAACCTGCGCGACCCGATCATGTACCGCATCCGCCATGCCCATCACCACCAGACCGGTGACAAGTGGTGCATCTACCCCAACTACGACTTCACCCACGGTCAGTCGGACGCCATCGAAGGCATCACCCATTCCATCTGCACCCTGGAGTTCGAGAGCCATCGCCCGCTGTACGAGTGGTTCCTGGACAGCCTGCCGGTCCCGGCGCACCCACGTCAGTACGAGTTCAGCCGCCTGAACCTGAACTACACCATCACCAGCAAGCGCAAGCTCAAGCAACTGGTCGATGAAAAACACGTGCATGGCTGGGACGACCCGCGCATGTCCACGCTGTCGGGCTTCCGCCGCCGTGGCTACACCCCGGCGTCGATCCGCAACTTCTGCGATATGGTCGGCACCAACCGCTCCGACGGCGTGGTCGATTTCGGCATGCTCGAATTCAGCATCCGTCAGGACCTCGACGCCAACGCCCCGCGCGCCATGTGCGTGCTGCGCCCGTTGAAAGTCGTGATTACCAACTACCCGGAAGGCCAGGTCGAGAACCTCGAACTGCCGCGTCATCCGCAGAAAGAAGAGCTGGGCGTGCGCAAGTTGCCATTCGCCCGCGAGATCTACATCGACCGTGACGACTTCATGGAAGAGCCGCCAAAAGGCTACAAGCGCCTGGAGCCGAACGGCGAAGTGCGCCTGCGCGGCAGTTACGTGATCCGTGCGGACGAAGCGATCAAGGACGCCGACGGCAACATCGTCGAGCTGCGCTGCTCGTACGATCCGGACACCCTGGGCAAGAACCCTGAAGGCCGCAAGGTCAAGGGTGTGGTCCACTGGGTGCCGGCCGCTGCCAGCATCGAATGCGAAGTGCGCCTGTACGATCGTCTGTTCCGCTCGCCAAACCCTGAGAAGGCTGAAGACAGCGCGAGTTTCCTCGACAACATCAACCCTGATTCCCTGCAAGTGCTCACAGGTTGTCGTGCCGAGCCATCGCTTGGCGACGCACAGCCGGAAGACCGTTTCCAGTTCGAGCGCGAAGGCTACTTCTGCGCGGATATCAAGGACTCGAAACCAGGCGCTCCGGTATTCAACCGTACCGTGACCTTGCGAGATTCGTGGGGCCAGTGATTTAAGGGAAACATCGTGCTAACGATCTACAACACGCTCAGCAAGACCAAAGAAGTCTTCAAGCCGCTGGACGGCAACAAGGTGCGCATGTACGTGTGCGGCATGACCGTGTACGACTACTGCCACATCGGCCACGGCCGCAGCATGGTTGCCTTCGACCTGGTGACCCGCTGGTTGCGTTTCAGCGGCTATGACTTGACGTACGTGCGCAACATCACCGACATCGACGACAAGATCATCAACCGTGCCAACGAAAACGGCGAGTCGTTCGACGCGCTGACCGAGCGCATGATCGCCGCCATGCACGAGGACGAGGCACGCCTCAACATTCTCAAGCCGGACATGGAGCCGCGTGCCACGGACCACATCCCGGGCATGCACGCGATGATCCAGACCTTGATCGACAAGGGCTACGCCTACGCCCCAGGCAACGGCGACGTGTACTACCGCGTCGCCAAGTTCATGGGCTACGGCAAGCTGTCGCGCAAAAAGATCGAAGACCTGCGCATCGGGGCGCGTATCGAAGTCGACGAAGCCAAGCAAGACCCGCTCGATTTCGTACTGTGGAAAGCCACCAAGCCCGGCGAGCCAAGCTGGGAGTCGCCGTGGGGCGCCGGGCGTCCGGGCTGGCACATCGAATGCTCGGTGATGTCCACCTGCTGCCTGGGCGAGACCTTCGACATTCATGGCGGCGGCAGCGACCTTGAGTTCCCGCACCACGAAAACGAAATCGCCCAGAGCGAAGCCGCCACAGGCAAGACCTACGCCAACGCCTGGATGCACTGCGGCATGATCCGCATCAATGGCGAGAAGATGTCCAAGTCCTTGAACAACTTCTTCACCATCCGCGACGTGCTGGAAAAGTACCACCCGGAAGTGGTGCGTTACCTGTTGGTGTCGAGCCACTACCGCAGCGCCATCAACTACTCGGAAGACAACCTCAAGGACGCCAAGGGCGCCCTGGAGCGTTTCTACCACGCGTTGAAAGGTTTGCCTGCGGTGGCGCCGGCAGGCGGCGAAGCCTTCGTGGCACGCTTCACCGAAGTGATGAACGACGACTTCGGTACCCCGGAAGCCTGCGCCGTGCTGTTCGAGATGGTGCGCGAGATCAACCGCTTGCGCGAGACCGATATCGACGCAGCGGCGGGCCTGGCGGCGCGTCTGAAAGAACTGGCCAGCGTGCTGGGCGTGTTGCAGATGGAGGCCGATGACTTCCTGCAAGCCGGCGCTGAAGGGCGTGTGGATGCCGCTGAGGTAGATGCACTGATCCAGGCGCGTCTGGCGGCTCGCACCAATAAAGACTGGGCGGAATCCGACCGTATCCGCGACCAACTGACCGCGATGGGTGTGGTGTTGGAAGACGGCAAGGGTGGGACGACGTGGCGGTTGGCTGACTGACCGTTGATAGCTGCACGCTGAATAAAAAAACGCCCCGACTGGTTCGGTGCATTTTTTTGCACTCTCGTTCCCACGCTCTGCGTGGGAATGCATACCGAGACGCTCCGCCT
This sequence comes from Pseudomonas sp. MF6767, assembly GCF_016405475.1. Classification (NCBI taxonomy): domain Bacteria; kingdom Pseudomonadati; phylum Pseudomonadota; class Gammaproteobacteria; order Pseudomonadales; family Pseudomonadaceae; genus Pseudomonas; species Pseudomonas sp. MF6767. The sequence continues at coordinate 188,394 of NZ_JAEKCY010000006.1, forward strand.
CGTCCGCTCGCCCGAGTGGTGCGGACGCGGAGCGTCCTGGGCGGCGTTACCACGCAGAGCGTGGGAACGATCTGCGCTCCTACAAAAACATCAGCGGCGGCTGCTGACTTCGGCGGGGACGTCATCACCGGCCATGCGTTTGCGGAACAGCGCGGTTCGCGCCAGCAGCAGTGTGGTGACCGGCACGGTGATCGCGAGCAAAATCGGAATCAACCAGCCATGCAATACCGGCCCGGACTTGAGCACCGAAAAGTAGATGATTGACGCCAACGCCACGCTCCACGCCCCCAACGTCGAGGCTAGTGCTGGCGGGTGCATGCGTTGGAAAAATTCTTTCATTCGCAGCAAGCCAATCGCGCCAATCAAGGCAAACAGGCCGCTGAGCAACAGCAACGCCGCCACGATAATTTCAACCCATAACGGCATCATTCAATCACCTCGCCACGCAGCAGGAATTTGGCCAGGGCGAACGAGCCGACGAAGCCGAACAGCGCGATCAATAGCGCCGCTTCAAAGTAAGTGTCGCTGGCATAGCGAATACCCAGGGTCAGCATCATCAGCATCGCCAGGATGTACAGGTAGTCCAGCGCCAGTACCCGGTCCTGGGCCGAGGGGCCTTTGAACAGGCGCACCAGGGTCAGCACCATGGCCAGGGAGAACAGGAACAGGCTGAACAGGATCGCATTGGCGAGCAGGGCGCTCATTCGAAGATCTCCATCAGGGGCCGTTCGTAGGCTTGCTTGAATTGCTGGATAAACGAGGCTTCGTCATCCAGGTCGAAAACGTGCAGCAGCAGGATGCTGCGGTCCAGGGCCAGCTCCGACCAGACGGTGCCGGGGGTCACGCTGGTGATCATCGCCAGCACAGCCAGGCCGTTGGCGTCGCGCAGGTCCAGGGGGATCTTGATAAAGCGCGAGCGCGGTGGGCGGGAGCCGCAGGTGAGTACGCCCCATGCCACGTGCAGGTTGGAGATGATCACATCGAGGCCGACCCGGAAAAACAGGCGGATGATCACCCCAGGGCGGCGGATGCGGATCGGCAGCGGGCGCAGCGGCGCCATCATCAGCGGCGCAAGAAAGCCCAACAGTGCGCCCAGCAGCAGGTTGCCGGGGCTGATCGACAAGTTCAGCACCAGCCACAATACCCACAACGCCAACGACAGCCAGGGAGCCGGGAACAGACGCTTCATGGCTGCACCTCCAGGGCGGCGGCCTTGGCTTCAGGGCTCGGCACTGGCCGGGTCGCGAGCACTGCCATCACGTAGTGTTCCGGGTTGTTCAGGCTTTCGGCAGTGGCCTGGGTGTAGCGCATCAGCGCCTCGGCCTTGAAGGTCAGCGCGATGCTCAACCCCAGCAGCAGGAAGATCGGCACACACTCGTAGCGGCGCAGCAGCGGTGATGGGCGTTCTTCCGGGGTCCAGAAGCGCTGGATGCCGAGGCGGGCGAAAGCGATGAGCGAGGCCAGGCCAGAGAGAATCAGCAGCGCCACCAGGCCCCAGGCCGCCGGGCGGATGGACTCGTCCACGGCGTTGCCCAAGCCCAGTGGGTTGATCAGCGCGCTCAACAGGCTGAGCTTGCCGATAAACCCGGACAGCGGCGGCATGCCGATAATCAGCAGCGCGCAGGCGATAAAGCTCAGGCCCAGGAAGGCCATGGTCCAAGGGATGACCTGGCCGATCACCGCTTTTTGCTCATCGTCCAGGTTCACACCCGGGCGCGGATGCAGCGATTCCATGGCTTTGGGCAGCGCATCAATTTCTTCATCCAGCGGCAGGTCGTTGGCCGAACGCGAACGCTCGATCAACTCCGCCAGCAAAAACAGCGCACTCAGTGCCAGGGTAGAACTGACCAGATAGAACAGCGCCCCCGCGGTCAGGCTCGGCTGGGCAAACCCTACCGCTGACAGCAGGATACCCGCCGACACCAGGATACTCAGGCTGGCCATGCGCTCCAGGCGCTGCGCCGCCACCATCGCCAGTGCCGCGCAAATGATGGTCGCCATGCCGCCATACACCAGCCAATCGCCGCCAAACAGTGCCGAAGCCCCGGCCTGGCCGGAGAACAGCAGGGTCCACAGGCGCAGCACGGTGTACACGCCGACCTTGGTCATGATCGCGAACATTGCCGCCACCGGCGCGCTGGCGGAGGAATAGGCGGGTGCCAGCCAGAAGTTCAGCGGCCACATGCCGGCCTTGGCCAGGAACGCCGTAGCCAGGATCGCTGCACCAGCATGCAACAGGCCGCGATCAGCCTCCGGCACCAGCGGGATCTTCAACGCCAGGTCGGCAAAGTTCAGCGTGCCGGTGACGCCGTAGATCATCGCCGCGCCAATCAGGAACAGCGACGACGCCAGCAGGTTGATCGCAATGTAATGCAGCCCCGACGACACCCGCGCACGGCCGGAACCGTGCAGCATCAGGCCGTAGGAGGCGGCCAGCAGCACTTCGAAGAACACGAACAGGTTGAACAGGTCGGCGGTGAGGAAGGCGCCATACAGCCCCATCAGTTGGATCTGGAACAGGGCATGGAAGCTGGTGCCCGCACGGTCCCAGCGGGCCATGGCGAACAGCAGCGCGCTGACGCCGATAACCCCGGTAAGCACCAGCATCATCGCCGACAGTTGGTCCACCACCAGGACGATGCCGAACGGCACCTGCCAGTTGCCCGGCAGATACACACCAATCGAGCCGGGGCCGCCTTGTTGCGTCCAGTACAACAGCAGCACGGCAACGCCCAGTCCGGCGATGCTGGAGCACAGATTGATCTGGGCTTTGAGTGGGCGGCGTTTCTCGCCCAGCATCAGCATCAGCCCGGCGGTGAGCAGCGGCAGCAGGATCGGCGCGACGATCAGTTGATTCATCCACGTCATTCCTTGGGCTCCCGGCCGTCTACATGGTCAGTGCCGGTGAGGCCCCGGGATGCCAGCAGCACCACCAGGAACAACGCTGTCATGGCGAAGCTGATCACGATGGCCGTGAGCACCAGGGCCTGAGGCAGTGGATCGGTGTAGTTGAGCAGGTCTTGGGGCACGCCGTCCTTGATGATCGGCTCCTTGCCGATAAACAGGCTGCCCATGCTGAAGATGAACAGGTTGACGCCGTAGGACAGCAGGCACAAACCCATGACCACCTGGAACGTCCGTGGCCGCAGGATCAACCAGACGCCGGAGGCCGCCAGGACCCCAATGGCTATTGCGATGACTTCTTCCATCAGGCGGCTCCTTCGGTTGCAGCAACCACTTTGGGCTGGTTGCTCGGTTTATGCGCGCGCACCGACTGGTGGCCGAGGGCGGTGAGCATCAACAGAGTCGAGCCCACGACCATGGCGTACACGCCGACGTCAAAGAACAGCGCACTGGCGATATGAATATCGCCCAGTAGCGGCAGGCTGAAATGCCAGGTATGCGTAGTGAGGAACGGGTACCCGGCGAACAGCGCACCCAGCCCGGTCAAGGTGGCTGACAGCAGGCCGAAGCCCATCCAGCGCATGGGCCGCAGGCTCATCTGCGCCTCGACCCACTGGGTGCCGGCGACCATGTATTGCAGGATAAACGCCACCGACATCACCAGCCCGGCGACGAAACCACCCCCAGGTTGGTTGTGGCCACGCATGAACAGATAAAACGACACCACCAGCGCAATCGGCAGCAGCAGGCGCACCAGCACCGCCGGCACCATCATAAAGCCCAGGGCGGTGTCGCTGGCCTGGCGCGGGTTGACCAGGTCGGTGGCCACGTCCGGCGCCAGTTGGCGCTGTTGGGGTGGCAACTCCATGCTTTCCTTGGACGGGCGGAAGCGACGGAGCAAGGCGTACACGGTCAAGGCCACAGCGCCCAGTACGGTGATTTCGCCCAGGGTGTCGAAGCCACGGAAGTCCACCAGCATCACGTTCACCACATTGCTGCCGCCGCCTTCGGGCAGGGCACGGCTTAAGTAGAACGAGGAGATATCGTTGGGCGTCTGGCGGGTCAGCATCGCGTAGGACAACAGCGCCATGCCGCCGCCCACCACAGTGGAGAGCAGCAAGTCACGCAGGCGGCGGATACGCGCCTTGCGCAGCGAGCTGGGCAGGGGTGAGACCTCTTCGATCCGCCTTGGCAGCCAGCGCAGGCCGAGCAGGATCAGCACGGTGGTGACCACTTCCACCACCAATTGGGTGAGGGCCAGGTCCGGCGCCGAGAACCACACGAAGGTGACGCAGGTCATCAGGCCGCACACGCTGACCATGGTCAGGGCCGCCAGCCGGTGGTACTTGGCTTGCCAGGCGGCGCCGAGGGCGCAGGCAATCGCCAGCAACCACAGGGTGACGAAGACGATGGAACCCGGGATTTTCGGGCGGTCGCCCCAGCTGAGGCCACTGTTGATCATCGGGATCATCGCGCCGATCACTGCCAGCAGCACCAACAGGAACAACTGGGTTTGCAGGCGCTTGGTGCTGATGCGTTTCTCGATGCGGCGCACGCCGCGCATCATCACCACCAGGCAGCGCTCGAAACCGCGCTTGCCGTTGAAGTAGCCGATCAGCGGTGGGTATTCGAAGCGGCCACGCTTGAGTTGCTTGCGCAGCATCAGGTACAGCACCACGCCGCCGGTCATTGCCACCAAGCTCATGATCATCGGCGCGTTCCAGCCGTGCCAGATCGCCAGGCTATATTCCGGTAGCGTACCGCCCACCACTGGCAGGGCGGCAGCGGCGAGGATCGAGCCGACCACCTGGGCCGGGAAAATCCCCACCAGCAGACAGGTGAACACCAACAGCTCGACGGGTGCGCGCATCCAGCGCGGCGGCTCGTGGGGCGTGTGCGGCAAGTCGGTGGCGGGCGGGCCGAAGAACACGTCCACGGTAAAACGCAGGGCATAGGCCACGCTGAATGTACCGGCAATGGTCGCGATCACCGGCAGGGCGATTTCCACCCATTGGGTCGACGAGATAAACACGGTTTCGGCAAAGAACATCTCTTTGGACAGGAAGCCATTGAGCAACGGCACCCCGGCCATGGACGCGCTGGCGACCATCGCCAGGGTCGCGGTAAACGGGATCAGGCGCACCAGCCCACTGAGCTTGCGGATATCCCGCGTGCCGCTTTCGTGGTCGATGATGCCCGCCGCCATGAACAGCGAAGCCTTGAAGGTGGCGTGGTTGAGAATGTGGAATACCGCGGCAACTGCGGCCAGTGGGCTGTTGAGGCCCAGCAGCAGGGTGATCAGCCCGAGGTGGCTGATGGTGGAATAGGCCAGCAGGCCCTTGAGATCGTTTTGAAACATGGCGCAGTAAGCGCCGAGGAGGAGAGTGAGGGCGCCGGCACCGCCGACGATCCAGAACCATTCTTCGCTGCCGGACAGCGACGGCCACAGGCGGGCCAGCAGGAACACGCCGGCCTTCACCATCGTCGCCGAGTGCAGGTAAGCCGAAACCGGGGTGGGCGCCGCCATGGCATGGGGCAGCCAGAAATGGAAGGGGAACTGCGCGCTTTTGCTCAAGGCGCCGATCAGCACCAGGGCGAGCATGACCGGGTACAGCGAATGCGCGCGAATCTGATCGCCCGCCGCCAGCACCTGGTCCAGGTCATAGCTGCCGACGATATGCCCCAGCAGCATCACCCCCGCCAACAGGCACAGCCCGCCGGCGCCGGTGACCATCAGCGCCATATACGCCCCGCGTCGCGCATCGGCACGGTGGTGCCAATAGCCGATCAGCAGGAACGAGAACAGGCTGGTCAGTTCCCAGAAGAATACGATCTGGATCAGGTTGCCGGAGATCACCAAACCCAGCATGGCGCCCATGAACGCCAGGAAAAACGCAAAGAAACGCGGCACCGGGTCGTCCGGCGACATGTAGTAGCGCGCATACAGCGACACCAGCGTGCCGATGCCCAGCACCAGCATCGAGAACAGCCAGGCAAACCCATCCATGCGCAACACGAAGTTCAGCCCCAGGCTGGGCAACCACATGAATTCTTCGCGGATCACGCCACCGTGGGCGATCTGAGGGTAGAGCAGGGCGACTTGAATAGTACCGACCAGTGCCACAAGGCCGGCCAACAGGGATTCGGTGTTACGTGCGTTATGCGGCAGCAAGGCCGCCAGACAGCTGCCGATAAAAGGCAGAAGCAGTAGAACTATCAGGGACATAGGCTTCTAATCTGCGGGAGTTTGGGATGCATCATACGTGCCGCTTTCACGATCACCAAACGGCAAGATGTGGCAGGATCCTACAAGGTAGGCTGAAACCTCCCATTTGGCACTGTTTCAACCTGCCCTTGAATTAAAATGCAGACCTCTGTGGGAGCCGTTATCTGCAGCGACGCCGTACCTGTGGCGAGGGAGCTTGCTCCCGTGACGGGCTGACAGTCGACGCTTATCTCCCTGACACCCCACGATCCAATTGTGGGAGCTGGCTTGCCTGCGAAGACGGCCTGACAGCCGACACCTATCTCCCTGACACCCCGCGATCAAACTGTGGGAGAGGGCTTGCTCGTGAAGGCGGTCTGGCAGTCTAGAAGGTTGGATTGTGTACATATCCATTGCTGCGGTAACGGCTACTTAGGGTTCCGCCTGACGGCGGGTCACTTTGGAAAAGAGCCGGAATGCCGGCCCAGCCCAAAGTAACCAAAGGGCTCTTGCCCCACCACTCGGCACCTCGCTTAGGCTCGGTGTGCCCGAACACAGTCTTGAATCCGTGGGCCGCCGTCCTGCCGGGTTACCCACGGATTCAAGCCTGCGCTCGGCCAGCGTGGTTTAACGGAGCGCCTGAGATCAAGATCACAAGCAGATCAAGAGCAAGATCAAGAGCGGCTCGCTTCGCATCGTGGTTACCGTTGATCGCAAACTACCCCTGCCGCTCCTCCTCCAACGCCTCTGCCAACTCAACGGCCTTCTGCCCCTTCGTCTTCAATTCACTCACAATCACCGCCACCACAATCAGCACCGCGCCCAGCATCGCGATCGGTGGGAACCGCTCCCCGGCGATTCGCCCCACAACGCCTGCCCACACCGGCTCACCGGCATAAATCAACGTCGCCCGCGTTGGCGAGACACTCTGCTGTGCCCAGTTCATCGCCACCTGGATCACCGCACTGGTCAAGCCCAGGCCCACGGCACTGAACAGCAACAGCCAAGAAAAGCCCGGCAACGCCTCGCCCATGGGCACCACCATCATGAAGGACAGCACCGAAGCGGTGGCCAGTTGCACCACGGTCACCCGACGAATATCCACCTGGCCGGCAAATGCGCTGATCAAGATGATCTCGGCCGCTATGGCCACTGCACCGATCAAGGTGGCGATTTCACCCGCGCTGAAATTCAGCGAGGCCCCCGCCGGGCCGGTCAACAGCATCAACCCCGCAAACGCCAACATGATGCCGATGCTGGGCATCAAGCCGGGGCGACGGCCAAGCACCAGCCACTGCAACAGCGGTACGAACGGCACATACAAGGCGGTGATAAACGCCGATTGGCTGCTCAAGATGGTTTGCAGGCCAATGGTCTGCAAACCGTAGCCGAACATGATCGCCACCCCGATAAACACCCCGGCCTTCAATTCGAACAGCGTCAGGTCGCGCAGGGTGCGCAAGGAAAAGAACCCCACCACAATCGTCGCTGCCGCGAAGCGCAGCCCCACAAAAAACATCGGCCCGCTGACCGCCATGGCGTGCTGCACCAGCAAAAAGGTGCCGCCCCAGATCATGGTGATCACCACCAGGATGCATTCGGCTTTACTGAAACGATTGAAACGCGAAGGGGAGTTTGGGGCGGTCATGGCGGCTCGGTCTTGCAAGGGGAAAGCACGGACCGCACAATGCGCCGCACGCTGGGCAGTATACTGCGCACACCCACCTATTGAGCAATATAGTGCACAAAGAAAATCCGCAACGGGCTTCGGTCCTGCAGCACGTCAGCCAGAACGTTCGTCGCCTGCGCCATGCCGCCGACTTGAGCCAGACCGCGCTCTCGGAAAAATCCGGTGTCAGCCGGCGCATGCTGGTGGCGATAGAAGCGGGAGAGAAGAACGTCAGCCTGTCGACCCTGGACCGTGTCGCCGAAGCGTTGGACGTGGCGTTCAGTGATCTGATCCAGGCGCCGGATGTGCGCGACCACAGCCGTATCAATGAGCTGGCCTGGGCGGGCGAGATTGTCGGCAGTAAGGCGGTGTTGCTGGCCAAGGCTACGGCACGGCGTGAGGTCGAATTATGGGAGTGGCGGCTGGAGCCCGGTGACCGTTATTGCCCGGACCCTGACTTGGAAGGGTGGAGCGAACAACTGTTTGTGTTCGAGGGCAGCCTGACGCTGGTGATAGGTGATCAGGAAAATCTCATCGAGGCAGGAGAGTTCTTTATGTTCGCCAGCCACCAGCCCCATGCTTATCGCAATGATGGAAATGCGGCGGTACGGTTTGTTCGAAATGTGGTGATTTGAGCAACAATAAGGGCGAACTGGCATGAGTGAATCCACCCGCGTTGCAGATGTACTGATCATCGGCGGTGGCCTGAGCGGCACGATGCTGGCCGTGCAACTGCTTCGCCTGCCGGGCACGCGGCGTATCCTGATAGTCGAACCCCGTGCTGAGTTGGGGCGCGGCGAAGCCTACAGCGCGGTCGAACTGGGCCATACGCTGAACGGCAATGCGGCGCGTATGAGCGTTGACCCGGACAATGCCGACGACCTGACCCAATGGCTCACCGACTACATCAGCGCCGGCGGATGGCCCGAGTCGAACCAACAGCATGTGCCTATCAGCGAGCTGTTCCCGCCACGGGGGCTTTTCGGCTTGTACGCGCAGCAGCGTCTGGCACAAGCCAAGGCGCTTTCTACATCGAGCGTCGAGCACATCCGCGCCGAAGGGGTAGACCTGCAAGTCGATGCCACCTCGGTGTTGTTGACCCTCGATACTGGCGAGCAACTGCGCGGCGCCTGTGCGGTATTGGCCACCGGCATGTTCCCTGCTGCGCGCACTCCGCAGACCGAGTCCACAGGATTGAATGCCGCCGCGTTGGACCCTTGGGATGTACCCGCGATGACCCGGCTCGACCCACAATCGACCGTGCTGATCATCGGCTCGGGCCTGACCATGGTCGATGCCGTGGTCTCCCTGGAGCAGGCCGGGCATCGCGGACCTATCGAGGTTTTTTCGCGGCACGGCCTGTTGCCCCATGTACGCCGGCAACCGCCGAACTGGGACGACTTCCTCGCCGCCGACCACAGCCTGAGCAGCCCCCGACAATTGCTGCGTGAGGTGCGACGCCAATGCCAGCTCGCGCTGGCGCAAGGCACAGACTGGCAGGCGCCGCTGGACACGGTGCGCGGGCATATCGCGCGGCTGTGGAGCCAGGCCAGTGAGGCCCAGAAGCGCCAGTTCGTTCGGCATGTACGGCCTTGGTGGGAAAGCCATCACCACCGTTCGCCGCCCTTGAGTGCGCAGTTGGTAGCGCGGTTGCAGGGGCAAAGGCGGTTGCGGATTCAGGCGGCGTCGTTCAAGGGCTTGGTGCCGTCGCAGAAGGGGGTTGCCATTGCGGTGCGCTACCGTGGCGAGGATGTGATCACCCAGGTGTTGGGCGCTGCGCTGATCAATTCCAGCGGCATCGAATACGACTGGCGCCGGGTGGCCCGTCCTTTACCGCAGCAACTGCTCAAGCGCGGGTTGATCCAACCTGGGCCGCTGGCGCTGGGGATTGCGGCGGATTCAACGGGGGCGGTGCTGGATGCTCTCGGCGAGGTCAGCCAGCGACTGTTCGCCATGGGGCCGCCGTTGCGGGGCATTTGGTGGGAGAGTACGGCGGTGACCGATGTGGCGCTGCAGGCCAAGACACTGGCCGCCAGGCTGACACAGCGCTGAATGTTGGAGCTGGTATTGATTGCCCCAATGCAAGTAACCGGTAATCTTGTGGCGAGGGAGCTTGCTCCCGCTGGAGTGCGAAGCGCTCCCAAGATCTTGGGGCCGCTGCGCAGCCCAGCGGGAGCAAGCTCCCTCGCCACAGTGCAGCGTTCCCACATCTGGATCGAGGGTCAGTGATTGATTCCCCCGATCCTCACCAACCCCGCTTCAAGCCCAAACACCTCAACCCCCTGCGGCGTCGATTGCCCGGTGGTGACTTTTACCCGCTGCACCGGTTTATCCATCGCCGCCCGATACTCCACCGTCATGTCCGCCTGGATCGCCTGGCTGGGAATCACGATCGCCTGGTCATTGTTATAAGTGACAATCGTCAACCGCGCACTCATGCCCAGGCGCACCCGCTGCAACTGCTGGGGCGTCAGGGTGGGGATCGACAAGGTCACCGGAAACTGCGCACTGCCCTGGCTGTCGCTGGCGATGGCCAGGCCGCTGACCACGCTGACTGAACCTGTCAGCCGCTCGCCATCAAAGCCATCGCCCATGACTTCAACGGTCTGGCCCTGACGCAGCTGGTTGATATCCAGCTCTGAGACCTTGGCCACGATTTTCAAGCGTTCGATATTGGCCAGCCCGAACAGCACCTGGCCCTGGCTGACCTTGCTGCCGGCCTGCACCGGCGCGTTGTTATTGCCGCCACCTTGAGCGGTACTGGTGCTGCCGGGCGCCGGTACCACGATGCCGGAGAAGGGCGCCTTGACCTCCTTGCCTTCGAGCAGTGTTTGCAAGGCTTCGTACTTCACCGTGGCATTGGTCAGCTCCATTTCGGCGATCTGCCGATATTCGCCCTGGCCTTGGTCCAGGGCTTGTTGCAGCTCACTGCGCGCCGCCGCCAAGTCCAATTGCTGTTGCTGGGTTTGCTGCTTGAGGTCGTCAAGTTCGTTACGAGGGATGATGCCGCGTTTGAACAGGTTTTCGCTCTCGGTAAGTTTGCGTTGGGTGTTGCCCGCGGTCATTTCAGCGGTGCGTAAACTGCGACGGGCGCGGCTGACGGTGGGGCTGCTGCCCCAGTCCTGCATTTCCTGCACGGTGCGTCGGGCCTTGAGTTGCGCGGAGAGGGCGTCGCGCAGCTGTACTTCAAGCGTCGCCGGGTCCATGCGTAACAGGACTTGGCCGGCCTCAACGCGCTGGCCTTGTTCGACCAGGTTGGCCAGCACATTGCCGTCGAACGGCGCCGTCAGGACGACGGTGGTGTCAGGCTCGATCTTGCCCACCAGCCCGATCTGGTGCACCAACGGGTCGGGCTTTACGGCCAGCCACTGTTCGCCTGTACCCGCCTGCTCAGCCCCGCTGCGTTGACTGAGCAGGGCGCCGGCCGCGCCGGCCAACAGCAGGAACAAGGCAACGGCCAGCAGGGATTTTTTATTAGTAGTCATTAAGGGCAATTTCCCAACTTTCCAGCGTCATGCCCAGGGTCAGATCAAGCTGAGTCTGGGCGTTCAAATAAGCGATCAGCGCATTGAGCTGGGCGTTTTCGGCGTTGCGCAGGTCGGTCTCGAAGCTCAGCACCTGAAAGTTGGTGGAGCGCCCGGCGCTGAGCTTTTCCCGCTCGATCTCGATCTTGCGCCGCGACAACTCCACGGCGCGCTTGGATATTTCATATTGGCGCCAGCGGGTGCCAAGGTCACGCACCACATTGTTGACGTTGCGCTCCAGCTCCTGGCGGGCGTCGGTAATGCGGATTTCCTGGTCTTCTACATTTACCCGTGCACGCACTTCGGCCTGGCGCGTGCTGATATCGCCAATAGGGATTTGCACTTGCACCCCGGCGTAACTGTCCCAGGTGCGGTTATTGTTATGGCCGTTGTCGTTATCGGTGGCGGCGCGGATCTGGTTGGCGCCGGCGACCAGGTCCACCTGCCAGCGCCCGGAATCTTTGGCGATCACCAGGTCGAGGTCGGCCTGTTGGCTGCCGAGCAGGGCAGCGAGGTATTCCGGTTGCTGGTTTTGCGCGAGGTTGAAGGCCTGGCGTTTGTCGATCTCCATGGGGGTGGCTTCCAGGGCCTCGGTGGCACGCACCGGTGTCGACAGGTCCAGGGCCAGCAGGCGCAGCAACGCCAGGCGGCTGGTGTCGAGTTGGTTGCGCGCTTCTTCCACGCCTAATTGCTGGGTGGCGATATCGGCTTCGGTCTGCACGATCTCGAATTCGGCCATGCGCCCGGCGCTGATCAGCGCTTTGTTCACCTCCAGTAAAGTAGTGGAGCGTTTGAGCGCTTCCTGGACGATCACCAACTGTTCCTGGGCGCGCAACAATTCGCGGTAGGTGGCGATGATCTGGCTGATGGTCTGCGCCACGGTGGCCTTGAGGTTCAGGCGGTTGGCCTGCTCGGCCAGGCGCGACAGGCGCAGCGGTGCGGTGGTGGCATCCCAGCCGGCCCCGCGCATAAGCGGTTGGATGATCGCAAGGTCCAGGCCGTCGCTGCGGTAGCGGCCGGCGCGGTTGGCGTTGTTCAACTGCTGGGTCCAGGCCATGCTCAAGCGCGTGCCGTATTCGCCGAGCAGGCTGCTGGTGGGCGCGACGTTGGCGTTGCGCGCATTGTCTTGGGAGCCGCGGGTGCTGCGGTAATAGCTGTTGAGGGTGAGTTTGGGGTTGAACACGTCTTCGGCCACGCGCAGGTCGAACTTCTGCGCCACCCGTTGCAGGTAGGCGCTGCGGATCGCCGGGTTATTACGCAGGCCCAGGTACACCGCGTCCCCCAGGGTCATGGTGCTGGCCTGGGCATTCAGCGAGACGCTACGCTCGTAGCCGCTGCGGGTAGTGCTGGGTGCCTGAGGGTTGATCACTACGTCGGCGGCCATGCCCGGCAGGCTGGTCAGCATGAGCAGTGCCATGTACTTATTCATCGCGCAGGGCCTCGACCGGCTGCAAGCGTGAGGCCGACACCGCCGGGTAAATGCCAAAGAACAAACCCACCAGCAACGTGCTGCCCACGCCCAGGGGCAGGGCAGCCACTGCCAACGCAAAGGCCCAGCCCGACAGCCACGCATACAGCCAGGCAGCGGTCATGCCCAGGACTGCGCCGCACAGCGCACCCACGGCGGTGAGAGTGACCGCTTCGAGCAAAAACAGGTTGCGGATATCCCGCTGGCGCGCGCCCAGGGCCATGCGGATGCCGATCTCACGGCGACGTTCCGAGACGTTCATCAGCATCACGTTCATCACCCCGACACCGCCGCCCACCAGGGAGATCGCGCCGAGGGCCAGGAGTAGATAGGCAAAGGTGCGGCTTTGGCGGGTCATGCCATCGATCATTTGCTGGGGCACCGTGATGTCGACGCTATGGTCGCTGAGCTGGGGTTGCAGCGCGGCGGCGGCATCCCTGGCGATACGTTCCATGTCCTGTCCCGGCGCTGCGCGAATGATCAGGTTGTTGATCTGCGGGTTGGCGTAGATGCGGCGCATGCCCTCGGCGGGAATAAACAACGATTCGTTGGCTTGCACCGGCATCAGCATGGCCCTGGGCTGGTTGTGCAGGATACCCACCACCAGAAACAGGTAATCGTTGATACGCACACGGTCGCCCAGTTGCAGCGGGTCACCTGGCGCGCCAAGGGCCTGGGCGAGTTGGTCGCCGATCACTCCGTAGGTTTGGTTGGCGTCGAAGGGTGACAGGAAGCGCCCCTCACGCAGCGCCAGGCGCATGGCGTCCTGGATACCCGCAGTACTGCCGACAAAGTTGGCATTGGCGGTCCGCCCATGAAACACAATGGGCCCGCTGAACAGGCTGAGCGCGCCGATATGGGCAATGCCCGGCACTGCCCGGCGTACCGCATCCAGGTCGAGCTGGGTGCGCATCGGTACGTTGATGCTGCCCTTGGGCGGGAACTGGGCGATGAGGGTGTCGGTACCCATGTCCTTGAAAATCATCGCCGCATCCACCGCCGCGTTGTGGCCGATATTGATCAGCGCCACCACCGAGGAACTGCCGATGACGATCCCCAAGAGCGCCAGGATCGAACGCTTGCCCAGGGTACGCAGGCTGATAAAGGCTTCGTGCAGCAACTGGCTGAGGCTCTGCTCGACCCGCAGGCTCATGGGCGCCCGGCCTCATGCACCACGCCGTTGCACACCAGGATCTTGCGCTCCAGGCGCTCGGCAATGTGGGGGTCGTGGGTGACGATGATCAGCGTCACCTGTTGGTCACGGTTGAGGTTCAACAGCAGGTCCATGATCTCTTGGGCGGTAGTGCTGTCGAGGTTGCCGGTGGGTTCGTCGGCCAGGATCACCGAGGGCTTGCCGACCAAGGCGCGGGCAATGGCCACACGTTGACGCTGCCCACCGGAGAGGTCTGCGGGGCGATGGTGGGCGCGTTCGGCGAGGCCGACTTGTGCGAGCATGCGCTGGGCGTGTTCCACCGATTCATGCCGCGACACGCCGCGATAACTCAAGGGCAGCGCGACGTTGTCCAGGGCACTGAGGCGTGGCAGCAGGTTGAAGCTCTGGAACACGAAACCGATCTGCTGGTTGCGGATCGCCGCCAGCTCATCGGGGGTGGCGTTGAAAATATCGTGGCCGGCAAAGTGGTACTGGCCGCAGTTGGGCAGGTCCAGCAGGCCGAGGATATTGAGCAGGGTGCTTTTGCCGGAGCCAGAGGCACCGAGAATGCCGCAGCTGTCACCGCTGGCGATGGACAGGCACACGTCATTGAGAATGCTCAATTCTTGCCCGGCGAGCTGATAGCGCTTGCCGATGCCTTGCAGGGAAATCAAGCCGGGTTGCGCGGGGGTCTGTGTCATTATGACTACGCCTGCAGTCTCGACGGTACCGTCTTGCTCTCCGAAACTCCTTGTAACAAGTTCAGAAGCTGCCTGTAGCCGTCACGGACTGGTTTTATTTCTTGTTTTTAAAATATTGTTTGAATAGTAACTGCCTTCCTGACGCTTCGCCAGCCTTCGAGGTAGAGCGGTTTTACCGGTTGAAACGATTTTCTCATCGGGTGTCAGAGGCGGGTAAAAACCCCACGATTTGCCTTAAAAGCCCGGATATAAGGGCTTTGCAAGATATGGCGGAGTGTCACTACTTGCTTTCGACGGGCCGCCCCGGTATAAAAAATCAAATTATTTTTTAAAACAATATTTCCGCCGTGGAACCCATATGGTCGCGAAGAAACTCAGCGCTCCAAACGTTACCAAGACTCGATTGCTGGATGCGACAGAGGCTCTTTTCATCAAGTACGGCTATGACGCCGTGTTGCTACGGCAGATAACCGAGCGTGCCCAGGTCAACCTGGCGGCGGTGAACTACCACTTCGGGGACAAGGACTCCCTGATGAAAACCTTGCTGATGCAGCGCCTGGAGCCCCTCAACGAGCAACGCCTGGAACTGCTGGCGCGCTGTGAAGCCGAATCCGATGGCCCGCTTGATTGCGACACGCTCCTGGGCGTGCTGTTTGCACCGGCCATGGGCCTGGAGCGCAGCGACCCGGCCAGCGGGGAAGGGCGTTCGTTCATCCGCTTCCTGGGCCGGGTCTACAGCGACACCTCGCCGTTTATCCAGGAATACCTCAAGGTCCATTACCAGCCGGTGTTCCAGCGCTTCTTCGAAGCCTTCGCCCTGGCCCTGCCGGATTTGCCACGTAATGAACTGGGGGTGCGCCTGCAATTTGCCCTCAAGGCCATTTCCGGGGTCATGGCAGGCACCGAACTGCGCCTGCTGATGAACTCCATGAGCCTGGGCCGCCCGGCCACGGATGCCGAGGTGATGGCCAAGCTGATCACGCTGGTGTCGGCGGCGATTCGGGTGCCGCAGCAAAGCCAGGAAGCCGAAACGGCACTGGCCAAGGTGCTGGAAACCCAGCGCGCCCTACGCGAACACCACGCCCTGTAGGAGCGAGCTTGCTCGCGAAAAACGTCAACGATAGCGCGAGCACTCTGGCTAACCGCGGCGTCATTGCGTTCTTCGCGAGCAAGCTCGCTGCTACAGAGGTTGGCCCTTTTTTCGGAGCCAAAAAACAGGCAAAAAAAAGCCCGCTGGGGCGGCGGGCTTGATATGCAACGTTTGTAACGGATGAGGCTTCACACTACGTCTCGGCTTGTGAATAAAACGTGAAAAATATGTAAGAGAAAGTGTGAATGTGTCGATGTACGTGAAGCTGCTCTCCAGCTGTCGCTAAATCTTCCAGCGTGCGGCACTTTTGCCAAGCCGTTGACGCATCTGATCCACGTTCGCCGCCAGTTGCAGGGTCAACAGGCGATACCCATCCAGCGCGCTGTACACCGGTGCATCCAGCGCAGGCTCACTGGCATGGGCGTGACCGGTACGCTCCAACCGCTCCGTCACCCCCGATTTCAACGCGCGTGCCATCCCCACCAACTGCACCCGAATTTGCCGATGCTCGGCTTTCAACATGACTTGCATCCGCGCCGTGGCCTGCTCATCACGCGGGTCTGGCCGGGTGTTGCCCAGAATCTCCAGGGTGCTGATGCACAGGCGCAGGTGACGCTGGATCGCGTCCAGTTCAGTCATGGAAATCCGCACTTCCTTGGACACCGACGGCATCAACGAACGCAGTTGCACCATCGCCCCATTCAAACGGTTGAGCAGCTTGAGGTGTTCATCGTCAGTCACGGACTGGCCATTGATGATCCGGCTATAAATCTGCGCGCAGTCACGCAGGGCGCTGGCCAGGTTGTAGCGCCACGAATACACGGCGTACAACGGCAAGGCAAAGGAAAACGCCAGGGCCAGCACAATGCCGATGAGGATATCGACGGTGCGCCACAGGCCATCGGAGATCGGGTTGTCGCCATGGCCGGCGACGATAAACACCGTGATCGCAGACAGCAGCGCGATATAACCGCCCTTGCCGATGGCGTGATAGGAAAAGAATCCGCACACCACGGACATCAACAGATAGGTGAGCAACGGCAGGCCGAAGTAAGCCTGTTGTACCACCAGCAGCAAACCGACGCTGGCGCCGATCAAGGTGCCGTAGGCGCGTTCGACGGCTTTCTTGCCGATATTGCCGTGGTGCTGCAACCCGCCGATGACGATCAGCATGGTCACCGACGCCCATTCCCCGTGAGGCAGGTTGAGGCCGGTGGTCAGCAGGATGGTTGCCAGCAAACCCACCGATACGCGCGCGGCGTGGATCAGCTTGGCATGGCGAAAGCGGCGGTAGGGGTCGAGCAAGGGGCGCAGCAGGCGCCGGGCAAAGAAGGGCAGGTTCATCAGTCTTAAAATGGCCTCAAATGTATGAATGTGCTTGATCAAATGTGGGAGCTGGCTTGCCTGCGATAGCATCACCGCGACCTGACTGAAAGACCGAGGAGCTGGCATCGCAGGCAAGCCAGCTCCCACACTGACCTGTCTGCACATTGGAACGGAGTTGGCTTCAGAAGATGTAGTCGGTGGTCAGGAAGCTCGAATCGCGGTTGCGCAAAATATCGCTGACCAACGCCTTGTTACTCTCCTGGAACTTGGTCGCCACCAAGGTGCGGATCGAGAACACGCGCAAGGCGTCATGCACCGACAACGTGCCCTCGGCCGAGTTCTTGCGCCCGTTGAAGGGGAATGTGTCCGGACCGCGCTGGCATTGGGCATTGATATTGATACGGCCCACCTGGTTGGCGAAGGTGTCCACCAGGCGTCCGACTGCCACGGGGTCGGTGCCGAAGAGGCTCAACTGCTGGCCGAAATCCGAGTCCAGCACGTAGTCGATCACGGTCTCCAGGTCACGATAGGGCACGATCGGCACCACCGGGCCGAATTGCTCTTCGTGGTAGACGCGCATCTGCGGGTTTACCGGGTACAGCACCGCCGGGTAGAAGAACGAACCACGGCTGCTGCCGCCCTCGGGGTTCATGACCTTGGCGCCATGGCGCGCCGCATCGGCCACCAGTTCGCTGAGGTAATCGACCTTGCCCACTTCCGGCAGTGGCGTCAGCGCCACGCCATCCTCCCACGGCATGCCGGGCTTGAGCGTCGCCAGCTTGGCGTTGAATTTCTCGATAAAGCGCTCGACCACGTCTTCATGCACGAACAGGATCTTCAACGCGGTGCAACGCTGGCCGTTGAACGACAGCGAGCCGGTGACCGCTTCGTTCACCGCATTGTCCAGGTCCACTTCGGGCAGCACGATCCCCGGGTTTTTGGCATCCAGGCCCAGCGCAGCACGCAAACGGTGTGGCTTGGGGTGCAGTTTTTTCAAATCACTGGCGGCCTTGTTGGTGCCGATAAATGCAAAGATATCGATCTTGCCGCTGGCCATCAGCGCGCTCACGGTCTCGCGGCCGCTGCCGTAGATCACGTTGATCACCCCGGCCGGGAAGCTGTCGCGGAAGGCTTCCAGCAAAGGGCGGATCAACAGCACACCCAGCTTGGCCGGCTTGAACACCACGGTATTGCCCATGATCAAGGCCGGGATCAGCGTGGTGAAGGTCTCGTTCAACGGGTAGTTGTAAGGCCCCATGCACAACGCCACGCCCAGGGGCACGCGGCGGATCTGGCCGAGGGTGTCCTGCTCCAGTTCAAAACGACTGCTGCGGCGGTCGAGTTCCTTGAGGGCATTGATGGTGTCGGTGATGTAGTCGCAGGTACGGTCGAATTCTTTCTGCGAGTCCTTGAGATTCTTGCCGATCTCCCACATTAGCAGCTTGACCACCGCATCGCGCTGTTCGCGCATGCGCCGCAAAAACGCTTCGACGTGCTGGATACGCTCGACCACGCGCATCGTCGGCCATGCACCCTGGCCACGGTCGTAGGCGCGCACGGCAGCATCCAGGGCGGTGAGGGCGGTGTCGGCATCCAGCAACGGCGTGCTGCCGATGTGTACACGCTCATCACCCAGTTGCACGGGGCTTTGCACGCGGGCGAGCGGGCCGTTCCACACCTGCAACTGGCCATCGACCAGGTATTCACGTTGTTCAATGGGCGCCGCCAGGCGAAATTGCTCGGGAATCTGCGCGGTGGAGGTGGGAAACAGCTGGGCGAGCAGGTTGCTGGTGGTCATGTCGCTACCCCTGGAATAGTTGCAAAACATGACTAGAGAGTCACCCAACAAGCGGCTCTAACGCAAGGCTTGCGCGCATTCTTGTTCGCAGGGTGGTGTACGCCGGGTAAACTGCGCGGCTTTTCAGAAGGAGTTCACATGAGTCAGTACCAGCCGGGCATTCTTGCCGCACCGGTGCCTTTGCAGGCCCGCCATCTGTTTTTTGCCCTGGATTCGTTGCAAGCCGTGCCCGCTGCGCTGGACGCGCTGGTGCAGTTGACGGATGCGGCGGCCGTGGTGGGGTTCGGTGAGCCGCTGGTAAAAGCGCTGGGTGCCCCGATCCCAGGGCTGCGCTCATTCCCGGCCGTTAGCGGCCCTGGCGCGCACAACCCGTCGACTCAGCAGGCGCTGTGGGTATGGTTGCATGGGGTGGATCGCGGTGAGTTGTTGCTGCGCAGCCGTGCCGTGGAAAAAGCGCTGGCTCCGGCGTTTCGCCTGGTGCAATCGACTGAAGGTTTCCGCTACAAGACCGGCTTTGACCTGACCGACTACGAAGACGGCACCGAAAACCCCCACGACGATGCCGCCGTGCAAGCCGCGCTGACCGACACCGGCGCCAGCTTCGCCGCGATCCAGCAATGGCAGCACGACCTCGACGGTTTCGCCGCATTGCCTGCCCAGGAGCGTGACCACATCATTGGCCGCCGCCATGGCGACAACGAAGAACTCGACGACGCCCCGGAATCGGCCCATACCAAGCGCACTGCCCAGGAAAGCTTTACCCCGGAAGCCTTCGTGGTACGTCGTTCGATGCCCTGGGCCGAGAATGGTCAGGCGGGGTTGATGTTCCTCGCGTTTGGTCATTCATTCGATGCGTTTGAAGCGCAGTTACGACGCATGAGTGGGTTGGAAGATGGGATTGTCGATGGCCTGTATCGCATCAGCAAGCCGCTGACCGGAGGCTATTACTGGTGCCCGCCGGTGAGGGAAGGGCGCCTGGACCTGAGTCTGGTTTTTTAACCGCCTTAATGCCTGCTTCCTGAGGTACGCTTCAAGCGCTTTTGAGCGCTTCCAGCCACGCGGGATCGAGCCGGGTTTGTTCGGTGTCGATCCCCGCTGCGTGCATCCTCGCCTTGTGTGCTTCGATTTCGCCGACCAGTTGCGCCTGGGCGCTGGAGTTGGCGTCCAGCTCGTGCATCTGCGTCAGCCCCAAGTGATAGAAGCGCAACAGTTTGATGGCTGCCGGGTCGTTGGCTTGCACCCGCTCGGTGACCTTGTGCATCACGTTGGTCACGCTCATCAGGCTGCGCTTGAGCTGCCAGCCATACACCGCTGGCGCCAACCAGGCCTGGCTCCAGAACGGGCCACGCACCAGCGCGACCGTGATCAACACGCCGGCGAAGACGCCGCCGACATTGAAGCGAAAATTGTCACCGCCAGGCTCACCGAACAGCATCACCGCCAGGCTCGACAGCAGCATGGCCAAGGCCAGGAACAGCACCGCGACGATCAACGTGCTACGGCGGGTCTGTTGGCGATAGGCAGTGGGGTCGCAGGGTTTGAGTTCGAACATCCGGGGCAGTTCTCCAAAAAGGGCGGTCATCTTCTCACGCCTGGCGCAATGAAGTTGAACGATGGCGCGGGGCGGTTTCTCTAAAATGATGAACCCCTCATGAGGTCAGTCATCATGTCTGAACACAAGCAGCCACCGCCAGGTACACCGGATCCGAACCGTACGCCGGGCGAGGAGGAGCGTGATAACGATGCGTTGCGCCCCAACGATCCCAAAGAGCGCGGTCCGGACAACGATGTCGAGCGCGTAGAAGAAGACCTGGAAAACCTCCACGACAGAGCCCGCCCGCTTTAGCAGGAGAATATGATGAACAAACCTACCGATGGTCCCTCTTCCAACGAACACGCCAGTGGCAAGGATGAACTGGGCTTCGACCCGGACTCGCCGGATGTAGCCGACCCACAGGTCGATCCCATCGGCCCGGCTATTGCGCCGTTGGACAAAAAGGACGACGAGACAGCGAAAAAAAAGCCGCCCTACGATCCGTTGGGCGACTTGAAGCAATGAACCGAGCCCCGCCGTTGTGCGGGGCTTTGTTTACCTGGGCGGCGACCAGCTGACGTCGCTGATACCGTATTTTTCCGCCCAGGGCCGGGTGGTTTTTTTCACCTGTTCGTGACCTACGCGGCCGATGCGGCTGACATGGGCAATGTCGGCATCGACGGCCGCCCAATGCCAGGCCTCGGCGTTGTTCATCACTTCGGCGCGCACCACGAAAGACTTGGGTTTACCGTGTAGCTGATAGTGGACGGTGTAGATTTTTGCGGTACTCATGCTGCCTCCCAATCTTGTTATAGATGGATAGGCCGGCGCTCCAAAAGGTTCATTCAAAATGACAACGCAGGCAGAGGCGCGGCATAGTGACGCTCTTGCCCTGCGCCCAAGGATCGCGCCATGCACACACTCACCGATAGCCGCCTGTACCTGCAACGCCTGGGCTATGCATCGCCACCGCCGCCCACCCTGCAAACCCTGCGAGACTTGCAACTGCGCCATGTGTGCAGCTTTGCCTTTGAAAGCCTGTCGACCTTGATGCATGCACCGGTACCCATCGACCTGCCCAGCGTTGAGCGCAAGGTGCTGCACGAGGGGCGCGGCGGCTATTGCTACGAGTTGAACCAGCTGTTCCTGGCACTCTTGCAGGAACTGGGCTTCGAGGCCCGTGGCATCACCGGGCGTGTGGTGATCGGCGGCCCACCAGACGCCCACACTGGGCGAACCCATCGCTTGAGCCTGGTGACCCTCGACGGCGTGCGCTATATCACCGATGTCGGTTTTGGCGGCATGGTGCCCAGCAGCCCGTTGCAACTGGACAACGACGCACCCCAGCCCACCGCTCATGAGCCTTATCGCCTGACGCTCAAACACGGCAGCTACACGCTGTGGGCGCAGGTGGGCGAGGAGTGGCGTGGCCTGTACGTGTTCGATCTGCAAACCCAGGCCGACATCGACTATGAAATCGGCAACTGGTATGTCTCCACGCACCCAGGCTCCCCGTTTGTAGGGCAGTTGAAAGCCGCGTTGCTTGCGCCTGGCAGGCGCCATACGTTGGCAAACGCCCGCTATGCGGTTCATTACCTGGATCGGCCCAGCGAGAAGCGCAAGCTGGAGAGTGCTGATGAGTTGCTGACGTTATTGCGCGACACCTTCGGCATTTGTTTGCCGGCTCAGCCGCAACTTCGCGAAGCGGTTGAGCACCTGATCAGGGCCGATCTCGAAGAGTATTGAGATAGAGCCTTCGCTGAACCGTTTTTTCTCCGTTTTGGTGCAAATCAGTTCGAACTTTTTGCAAACGCCAAGGTTCGAACCGATTCCTGAATACTTTGCCCACCTTAAAATGGAGATGTAAAACGATGTCCAAACTATTCGGAAAATTCATCAAGAACACCTCGTTGCTGGCCCTGGTGGCTGCGCCTGGCGTGGTGTTCGCAGCACCTTCCACCGACCCGATTTCCACGTTCGGGATCATGGGCAGCTACAACGACTTCAAACTTGAAGGCGGTAGCGAAAGCGACAAGGACCACATGCCCGAAGCCGGCCTGTTCTACAACTTCGGCAACAAGCTCACCGCCGAGTCGGGCTTTATCTACCAGGCCGGTATCGAAGCCAAGTACGGCGAAAAAAGCGATAACAAACTCAAGGAAGGCCAGGCCGACCTCGACCTCGGCTGGCGCGCCGCGCTGGACGCGCGCAACTTCGTCGATGTGATCGTGGGCGGTGGCTACACCTGGACCCGCTACGAGCCGGACACCAATGGCTACGACATGAAGCTCACCAACAAGTCGCCGTTTGCCAAGGCAGCCCTGGGCTACAACCACCAGTTCGATGACATGACCCTGCGCGTTGAAGCCGGCGCCCGTCACACCATCGACGGCCGCGCCAAACTCAAGGTTGACGGCGTTGGCAGCGACAGCGTGGACCTCAAGGACCGCACCAACCCTTACGCCGAAGTCAGCCTGCTGATGAACCAGAAGGGTGACCTGCCAGTGATGGCGGGCCTTTACTACACCCGCACCGAGTACAAGCTCGATAACGACTCCTATGTGGCCGACAACACCAAGCTCAAGCGTGATGAGTATGGTTTCAAGGTGGGTATCGCGTTCTAAGGTTATCGCCCGGGCAAACCGCAAGTTTGAACACAAACGCCTCGATGTGAATCGAGGCGTTTTTATATCTGTAGCCACAATATGGGCAAAGAGGGCCAGTATATTGAGGGCATGTAGGAGCGAGCTTGCTCGCGAAAAACTCACAGGCGCCGCGTTTATTCAGGAAGCACGCATTATCGTCGACGTTTTTCGCGAGCAAGCTCGCTCCTACAGGGGAACGCATTCCAAATGTGGGAGCGGGCTTGCCCGCGAAGGCGATGATGAATGCACCGCCTCTCTAATACCTCGCCCCTGAAACGCAAAACGGCGCCCAAAGGCGCCGTTCTGTTTACTGCATCAACCTAAGCGATCAAACGCCCAGCACCGCGTGCTGCACCAGGGTGAGCAACGGTTGTGGGTACACGCCCAGGAAGAACGCGAGCAGGGCGATAGCCAGCAGCATGACGCCGCCTGCCTTCTGTTCCCAATGCAGCTCGGCATCCACACGGCGCAGGTTTGGCTCGATCAGGTACAGGGTGACCATCACGCGCAGGTAGTAGAACACGCCGATGGCGCTGCCCAGTACCAGCGAGGCAACCAGCCACCATTCGTGGGCTTCGACACCGGTCGCGACGATGTAGAACTTGCCGATAAAGCCCGCCGTCAGCGGAATACCGGCCAACGACAGCATCATCACGGTGAGCACGGCGGTCAGGTACGGACGGCGCCAGAACAGGCCGCGGTATTCGTACAGGGCGTCGGCGTCACGGCCTTTGTACGGCGACGACATCAAGGTGATGACGCCGAACGCACCAAGGCTGGTGATCACGTAGGTGACCAGGTACACGCCGATGGCTTCCACGGCCAGGCCTTTACTCGCCACCAGGGCGATCAGCAGGTAGCCGAAGTGGGCGATAGACGAGTAACCCAGCAGACGCTTGAGGTTGTTCTGGGTCAGGGCCAGCAGGTTACCGAACAGGATCGACGCAATGGCGATCACCGTCAGCACGTTGCTCAGCACGCCGGTGTTGGCGGCAGGGGAGATCTGGAACAGACGCACCATCACTGCAAACACGGCCACTTTCGACGCGGTCGCCAGGAACGCGGCCACCGGCGCCGGGGCGCCTTCGTACACGTCCGGGGTCCACAGGTGGAACGGCACCAACGACAGCTTGAACGCCAGGCCGATCAGCATCATCGCCAGGCCCAACTGGGCAATCGGCGCCGGGCTGTTGGTGGCGGCCAGCGCGTGGCCGATACCGGTGAAGCTCAGGCTGCCGGCTTCGGCGTAGAGCAGGGCCATACCGAACAACAGGAACGCGGAACCGGCGGCCGACAGCACCATGTACTTGATGCCGGCTTCCAGGGAGCGCTTGTTGAAGAAGGCGTAGGCCACCAGGCCGTAGGTCGGGATCGACAGCAGTTCCAGGCCGATGAACAGGCCCGCCAGGTGCTGCGCGCTGACCAGCACGATACCGCCGGCCGCAGCCAGCAGGATCAGCAGGTACAGCTCTTCGCGGTTGCCCGGGTAGCCGGTGCCGCCTTCGCCGAGGTAGGCGTGGGCGAGGGTGACGCAGGCCAGGGTCGCCACCAGGATCAGGGCGATGTACAGCAGCGCGAAGTCATCGACCATCATCAATGGCGTGACTGCCAGTGGCGCGACCTTGAGGGCCAGGATGATCGACAGCAGGGCCAGGTTCAACCCGGCGCAGGACAGCAGGAACGTTTGCGAGTGATTGCGGCGCCAGGCGATTGCCAGCATCACCACTACGATGGTGAGGCTGGTAATCAGCAGCGGCGCAAGCGCGATAAAGTGTTGGATCGTGAATTCCATAGCGCTCTTACCGGGCCGAAGCGAGTTGAGAGAAGGCGGTGCCGAACCACTGCTGCACGCCATGCATCGTTGCGGCAGAAGTGTCCAGGAACGGTTGCGGGTACACGCCGATGAAGATCAGCAACACCGCAAGGCCGAGCACCATGATCAGTTCGCGCGCATCCATCCCTTGCAGGACGGTGTCGGACTTGGCCGGGCCGAAATAGGCGCGGTGGATCATGATCAGCGAGTAGACCGAACCGAACACCAGGCCGGAGGTGGCGATGGCGCTGATCCACGGCGTCTGCACAAAGGCACCCATCAGGATCAGGAACTCGCCGATGAAGTTACCGGTACCCGGCAAGCCCAGCGACGCGGCGGCAAAGAACAGGCTGATCGCCGGCAGGTAAGCGATGCGCGACCACACGCCACCCATTTCACGCATGTCACGGGTGTGCAGGCGCTCGTACAGCTGACCACTGAGGATAAAGAGGGCAGCGGCCGAAACACCGTGGGCCAACATCTGGATCACCGCACCCTGCAGCGCCAGTTGGCTGCCGGAGTAGATACCGATCAGTACGAAACCCATGTGGGAAACGGACGAGAAGGCAATCAGACGCTTGATGTCGGTTTGCGCGAAAGCCAGGAACGCACCGTAGAAGATCCCGATCAGACCCAAGGTCATGGCAATCGGCGCGAATTCGGCCGAAGCATTCGGGAACAGCGGCAGGGCGAAACGCAGCAGGCCGTAGGCAGCGGTCTTCAACAGGATACCGGCCAGGTCCACGGAACCGGCAGTCGGCGCCTGGGCGTGAGCGTCAGGCAACCAGGAGTGGAACGGCACCACCGGCAGCTTCACCGCGAAGGCGATGAAGAAGCCCAGCATCAGCACGTACTCGGTGGTCAGCGACATCTTGGTTTTCAACAGGTCGGCGTAGTTGAAGGTAATCACGCCGGTGTTGTTGAAGTTGACCAGGACCAGACCCAGGATCGCCACCAACATGATCAGGCCGGAAGCCTGGGTGAAGATGAAGAACTTGGTCGCTGCGTAGATCCGGGTTTTCTTGCCGTCCGAAGAGCTGTGACCCCAGAGCGCGATGAGGAAGTACATCGGCACCAGCATCATTTCCCAGAAGAAGAAGAACATGAACAGGTCGAGGGCGAGGAACACGCCGACAACGCCGCCCAGGATCCACATCAGGTTCAGGTGGAAGAAGCCCACGTGACGCTGGATCTCTTTCCAGGAGCAGAGTACCGAGAGGATACCCAGCAGGCCGGTCAGCAGGATCATCAACAGCGACAGGCCGTCGAGGGCCAGGTGCACATTGATGCCGAAGCGCTGGATCCACACGTGCTTGAATTCAAGCGCGAAGGTGGGATCGACACCCGGTGCCGGAGCGAATGAATAGTCACCGTGGGCCCACAGCCAGAGGCCGAGCGCGAGTTCCAGGGACATGGTCAGCAACGCAATCCAGCGGGGGAGGGTGGCGCCGAAGCGTTCACCCATCCAGCAGAGCAGGCCGCCGATAAAGGGGATCAGGATTAGCCAGGGCAGAATCATGACGGGCTCGTTTCCTTTCGCAAGTTCGCAAAGTACGCAGTGCACTTAAACATAGTCAGACCGCTACCACGACGATGGCGCCGATCACCAGAACGGCACCCGCCGCCATGGACGCTGCATACCAACGCAATTGGCCGGTCTCGCTGCGGCTCAGGGCGGTGTGACCGGCCTTGGCGGCACGCGGGATCAAACCGATGGTCTGGTCGAGCGGGTCTTTGCGCAGCACGTGGCTGATCGCAAGGTAAGGTTTGACGAACAGTTTGTCGTAGATCCAGTCGAAGCCCCAGGCAGCGAACCACCAGGCCGACAGGAAGCGACCAATGCCACTGTTGGCCACGGCAGTCACGAAGCGACGCTTGCCGAGGAACAGCAGGGCCGCCAGCAGGATACCGGCGATGGCGATGGCGCCCGAGGCGATTTCCAGGCTGTGCTGGGCTTCGCCGCCGGCATGGCCGACGCTTTGTGGCAATACACCGTGCAGTGGCGGGGTGATCATCGCACCGACGAAGGTCGACAGGATGATCAGCACCGACAGTGGCAACCAATGGGAGATGCCGTGGCCTGCGTGCGCTTCGGTCTTGGCTTCACCATGGAAGGTGATGAAGATCAGGCGGAAGGTGTACAGCGAGGTCATGAACGCACCTACCAGGCCTGCGTACAGCAGGTTCTGGTTACCGCTGGCGAAAGCTTCCCAGAGGATTTCGTCCTTGGAGTAGAAGCCTGCGGTTACCAGCGGCAGGGCGGCCAGAGCGGCACCACCGACGATGAAGCTGGCGTACGCCAGTGGCAGTTTCTTCCACAGGCCGCCCATCTTGAAGATGTTCTGCTCGTGGTGGCAGGCCACGATCACGGCGCCGGAGGCGAGGAACAGCAGGGCCTTGAAGAACGCGTGGGTCATCAGGTGGAAGATCGCCGCGTCCCAGGCGCCGACGCCCAGGGCCAGGAACATGTAGCCGATCTGGCTCATGGTCGAGTAGGCGAGGATACGCTTGATGTCGGTCTGCACCAGCGCGGCGAAGCCGGCCAGTACCAGGGTCACGCCGCCGACGATACCCACCAGGTGCAGGATGTCCGGCGCCAGGGTGAACAGGCCGTGGGTACGGGCGATCAGGTAGACACCGGCGGTTACCATGGTGGCGGCGTGGATCAGTGCCGATACCGGGGTAGGACCGGCCATTGCATCCGCCAGCCAGGTTTGCAGCGGCA
Organism: Pseudomonas sp. MF6767; assembly: GCF_016405475.1. Lineage (NCBI taxonomy): Bacteria > Pseudomonadati > Pseudomonadota > Gammaproteobacteria > Pseudomonadales > Pseudomonadaceae > Pseudomonas > Pseudomonas sp. MF6767. The sequence goes on from NZ_JAEKCY010000006.1 coordinate 215,949, forward strand.
GTTGCGCAGATTTACCCACGGCGCCACCCAGCAGCATCAGGGTAGCCAGGGTGATCCAGAAGTCGCCGACCTGGAATTTCTGCGGTGCCAGCACCAGCAGTTCCTGGATGTTCAGCGTGCCCACCTGTTGGAACAGGATGAACAGGCCGATGGCCATGAACACGTCGCCGATGCGGGTGACGATAAACGCCTTGAGTGCTGCGTTACCGTTGTTGCGGTTGCTGTAGTAGAAACCGATCAACAGGTACGAGCACAGGCCCACGCCTTCCCAGCCGAAGTACAGGAACAACAGGTTATCGCCCAGCACCAGGAACAGCATGCTGGCGATAAACAGGTTGGTGTACGAGAAGAAGCGCGAGTAGCCCGCTTCACCGCGCATGTACCAGGACGCGAACAGGTGGATCAGGAAGCCCACACCCACCACCACGCCGAGCATGGTGATCGACAGGCCGTCGATGTAGAGGGCGAAGTTGGGCTTGAAGCCCTCGACCGCCATCCACTGCCACAGCACCAGGGTGTAGTGACCACCTTCGGGCGGCGCCACGTTGAATTGCCAGATGACGTAGGCGGCCACGATGGCCGACAGGCCGATGGAACCCACGCCGATCAGGGCCGAGAGGTTCTCCGACCAGCGCCCGCGAGAGAACGACAGCAGCAGGAAACCGATCAGGGGGAATACGAAAGTCAGAAAGATCATGTTCATCCGCGCATCTCACTGGCAGCGTCGATATCAAGCGTGTGGAAGCGACGATACAGCTGCAGCAGGATCGCCAGGCCAATACTGGCTTCGGCGGCTGCCAGGCTGATCACCAGGATGAACATCACTTGCCCATCCGGCTGGCCCCAACGTGCGCCTGCCACAATGAACGCCAGTGCCGCGGCGTTCATCATGATTTCCAGGCTCATCAACACGAACAGAATGTTACGGCGAACCATCAGGCCGACCAGGCCAAGGCAGAACAGGATGCCGGCGACCGCCAGACCATGCTCCAAAGGGATAGCAGGCATCGTCATTGCTCCTTGGCTTCGTTGCGGCCCAAGTGGAAGGCAGTGATGGCTGCGGCGAGCAGCAGCATCGAAGCCAGTTCGACCACCAGCAGGTACGGGCCGAACAGGCTGATGCCCACGGCTTTCGCGTCTACGGTGGTGTGGCCGATGGCCTGGCCGCTCTGGTGAGCGAACAGCACATACAGCAGTTCACCCAGCAGCAGGGCTGCGAGGACAACCGGGCCGAGCCAGATGCCGGGCTTGAGCCAGACGCGCTCCTGGGCGACCGAAGCCGGCCCCAGGTTGAGCATCATCACCACAAACACGAACAGCACCATGATGGCGCCGGCATAGGCGATCACTTCCAGCACACCGGCGAACGGTGCGCCGAGGCTGAAGAAGGTCATGGCCACGGCGATCAGCGAAATGATCAGGTAGAGCAGGGCGTGCACGGGGTTAGTGTTGGTGATCACGCGAAGCGTGGACACCACTGCAATACCCGATGCGAAATAGAAAGCGAATTCCATCTTTCTTCCTTAAGGCAGCAAGCTCTTCACGTTGATCGGCTCGGCTTCGTTTTGTGCGGCGCCTTTTGGCTTACCGGCAACGGCCATACCTGCAACACGATAGAAGTTGTAATCAGGGTTTTTACCGGGACCAGAGATCAAAAGATCTTCTTTCTCGTACACCAGGTCCTGACGTTTGAACTCGGCCATCTCGAAATCCGGTGTGAGCTGGATCGCGGTGGTCGGGCAAGCTTCCTCGCAGAGGCCGCAGAAAATGCAGCGCGAGAAGTTGATGCGGAAGAAGTCCGGGTACCAGCGACCGTCTTCGGTTTCAGCTTTCTGCAGGGAAATGCAACCCACCGGGCACGCCACGGCGCACAGGTTGCAGGCTACGCAACGCTCTTCGCCGTCGGGGTCGCGGGTCAGTACGATGCGGCCGCGATAGCGCGGCGGCAGGTACACCGCTTCTTCGGGGTATTGCAGGGTGTCGCGTTTGCGAAAGCCGTGACCGAACACCATCACCAGGCTTCGCAACTGGGTACCGGTACCCTTAACGATGTCGCCAATATATTTGAACATGGGTCAAATCCTCACTGAACCGCGGCAGCTGGCGTGTTCAACAACACGACGGCAGCCGTCACCAGCAAATTGATCAGGGTCAGCGGCAGGCAGAATCTCCAGCTGAAATCCATCACCTGGTCATAGCGCGGGCGCGGAATCGAGGCGCGCAGCAGGATGAACAGCATGATGAAGAACGCGGTCTTCAGGAAGAACCAGAAGAAGGCCAACTGCGGCAGGATGCCGAACGGACCGTGCCAGCCGCCGAAGAACAGCGTGACCAGCAGGGCCGAGATCAAGATGATGCCGATGTACTCACCGACGAAGAACATGCCCCACTTCATGCCGGCATATTCAATGTGGTAACCGTCGGCCAGTTCCTGTTCCGCTTCCGGCTGGTCGAAGGGGTGACGGTGAGTCACGGCCACGCCAGCGATGAAGAAGGTGCAGAAGCCGAAGAACTGCGGAATGATGAACCACAGGTTCTGCGCCTGGTACTCGACGATGTCGCGCATGTTGAACGAGCCAACCTGCACCACGATGCCCATCAGTGCCAACCCCATGAACACTTCATAGGATACGGTTTGGGCCGAGGCACGCAAGCTGCCCAGCAGGGCGAACTTGTTGTTGCTCGACCAACCGGCGAACAGCACCGCGTATACCGACAAACCGGCCATGGCGAAGAAGAACAGCAAGCCGATGTTCAGGTCCGCCACGCCCCAGGTCGGGGTGATCGGGATGATTGCAAACGCAATCAGCAATGCGCTCATGGCTACCACCGGTGCCAGGGTGAAGATCACCTTGTCGGCAAACGGCGGGGTCCAGTCTTCCTTGAAGAACATTTTCAGCATGTCGGCAGCGATCTGGAACATGCCGAACGGGCCAACGCGGTTCGGACCGTAACGGTCCTGCCACCAGCCCAGCAGGCGACGTTCGACGAAGCTGAGCAGGGCGCCCGCGACGACCACGGCCAACAGGATCACGATGGCCTTGACCACCGAGATGATCACGTCAATTACTTCCGGCGTGAACCAAGTCATTGCGCTGCCTCCTGCAGACCGTCAACGGTTTTGCCGAAAATGGCAGGCGGAATACCGGCGATGCCTTTAGGCAGTGCAACCAGGCCGGCACCCAACTCATCGTTGATACGCAGCGGCAGACGCAAGGTCTGGCCGGCCACGTTGAGGCTGAGCAGGGCACCGTCGTTGACGCCCAGGCGGTCGGCTTCGGACTTGGCCACGGACACATAGGCGGCAGGAATGCGCTCTTGAACCGGCGCGGCCTTGGAAGAAGTTTCTTCGCTGCCGAACAGGTGGAAGAACGGCACGACTTGCCAAGTGCCCGGCGCCGGGTTGAACGGACGCGGTACCGCAGCGAACCAGTTCAGCGAGTCACCGCTGGTTTCGATCAGGCGAGTGCCCGGGTCGCCAGCGCGGATGTGACCACCGACTTCGTCCTGGAACTTGTTCCAGGCCTGCGGCGAGTTCCAGCCCGGCGACCAGGCAAATGGCACCTGCTGACGCGGTTCGGCCGAACCCGAATAACCTTCCATGGAGAAGGCAAACGCGGTGTCGTTGTCTTGCGGGGTACGTGGCTCGTGCACGCTGATGTCAGCACGCATGGCGGTACGACCGGAGTAACGCAGCGGCTCACGTGCCAGTTTCAGGCCCTTGATGCGGAACGCGGCAGAAGGCGCGGCATCCACGATACGAGCAAGCTGCGGCGCGCTGGCGGCGGTGGCAGCGGTCACGTGGTCGAGTTGGGTCCAGTCGATCGGCTGGTTCAGCAGGGTGGCGCGCAGGGCATGCAGCCAGCGCCAGCCTTCGTGCACCAGGATGCTGGCGTCCATGTACTTCGGATCGAACACCTGGAAGAAGCGCTGGGCGCGGCCTTCCTGGCTGACCAATGTGCCGTCGCCTTCGGCGAAGGTGGCGGCTGGCAGTACCAGGTCGGCGCGGTCGCTGGTGGCGGTCTTCTGGTGGTCGGCGACGATCAGCACCTTGGCAGCATCCAGTGCCGCGTCAACCTTGGCGGCAGCGGTGCGGGTGTACAGGTCGTTTTCCAGCACCACGATGGCGTCGGCGTTGCCGTCGATCACCGCTTGCAGCGCCGCGTCCACGGACTCGCCACCGAGCATTGCCAGGCCCAGGCTGTTGGCTTCCGGCACCACCAGGCTGATGGAGCCATTTTTGTCGCGCAGCTTAAGGGCCTTGGCGATGTTGGCGGCGGCTTCGATCAGCGCCTTGGAACCCAACGAGGTACCGGCAATGATCAGCGGGCGCTTGGCCGCCAGCAGGGCGTCGGCAATGCGCTGAGCCAACTCGGCAGCTTCAGCGTCCAGGCCTTCAACGGCGGGTGCGCTGGCGTCGAGGGCGTGGGCCACGGCGAAACCGAGGCGCGCCAGGTCGTCCGGCGCGGCGTGTACGCATTCTTCAGCGATGTCGTCGAGCTTGGTTTCAGCCAGGGAAGCGATAAACAGCGGGTTCAGCGCGTGCTGACCGATGTTCTTCACGGCAGCGTCGAGCCACGGCTGTACGCGCATGGCGTCGGCCATCTCTTCGGCCTTGCCTTTGACCGACTGACGCAGCGACAGCGCGATGCGTGCAGCGGTCTGGGTCAGGTCTTCACCAAGTACGAAGATCGCATCGTGGTCTTCGATGTCGCGCATGTTCGGCACTGGCAGCGGGCTGTCGTTCAGCACTTGCAGGACCAGGCGGATGCGCTCCAGCTCGCCCGCTTCGATACCGCAGTAGAAGTGCTCGGCACCTACCAGCTCGCGCAACGCGAAGTTGCTTTCGAGGCTGGCGCGTGGCGAACCAATACCGACGATAGTGCGGCCACGCAGCAGGTCGGCAGCCTTATCCAGCGCGGCGTCCAGGCTCAGCTTGGCGCCATCGGCCAGCAGCGGCTGGCGCGGACGGTCTTCGCGGTTTACGTAGCCATAGCCGAAGCGGCCACGGTCGCACAGGAAGTACTGGTTGACCGAACCGTTGAAGCGGTTTTCGATACGGCGCAATTCACCGTAGCGCTCGCCCGGCGAGATGTTGCAACCGCTGGAGCAGCCATGGCAGATGCTCGGTGCGAACTGCATGTCCCACTTGCGGTTGTAGCGCTCGGAGTGGGTCTTGTCGGTGAACACACCGGTGGGGCAGACCTCGGTGAGGTTGCCGGAGAATTCGCTTTCGAGCACGCCGTCTTCAACGCGACCGAAGTACACGTTGTCGTGGGCGCCGAATACGCCGAGGTCGGTGCCGCCGGCGTAGTCCTTGTAGAAGCGCACGCAGCGGTAGCAGGCGATGCAGCGGTTCATTTCGTGGGAAATGAACGGGCCGAGGTCCTGGTTCTGGTGGGTACGCTTGGTGAAGCGATAGCGGCGCTCGTTGTGGCCGGTCATCACCGTCATGTCTTGCAGGTGGCAGTGACCGCCTTCCTCACAGACCGGGCAGTCGTGGGGGTGGTTGGTCATCAGCCATTCGACAACGCTGGCGCGGAACGCCTTGGACTCTTCATCGTCGATGGAGATCCAGGTGTTGTCGGTGGCTGGGGTCATGCAGGACATGACGATACGACCACGGGTGTCGTTTTCGTCGGTGTATTGCTTGACCGCACACTGGCGACAGGCACCGACGCTACCGAGAGCGGGGTGCCAGCAGAAATACGGGATGTCGAGGCCGAGTGACAGACATGCCTGTAACAGGTTGTCCGCCCCATCGACTTCGAGCGCTTTGCCGTCTACGTGGATAGTGGCCATGGTTCAAAGTTCTTCGTTGGCCCGTTGTCAGCGGGCGTGGCTAATGGAATCTTGTTATTCATGTGCATCTACACAGCCTTGAAGGCGTCAGCACATGAGCAGGCGAAGGGCACGGACCCTTCGCCTGTTTAAGCGTTACGCGCCGACTACGATCGGCTTTGCCAGAGGCGGGACGGCGGCGCTGGTGGGCGCGATGCCGGCTTCGAACTCCGAGCGGAAGTATTTGATTGCGCTGCCCAATGGCTCCACGGCGCCCGGTGCGTGAGCACAGAAAGTCTTGCCTGGGCCGAGGAAACCGACCAGGCCCAGCAGGGTTTCGATATCACCCTCGCGGCCTTCGCCATTTTCCAGGGCCATCAGCAGCTTGACGCTCCACGGCAAACCGTCGCGGCATGGGGTGCAGAAACCGCAGGACTCGCGGGCAAAGAACTGCTCCATGTTGCGCAGCAACGAGACCATGTTCACCGTGTTGTCCACCGCCATCGCCAGGCCAGTACCCATCCGGGTGCCCACCTTGCCGATGCCGCCGGCATACATCTGTGCGTCGAGGTGCTCGGGCAGCAGGAAACCGGTGCCGGCGCCACCTGGCTGCCAGGCTTTCAAGGTGTAGCCGTCGCGCATGCCGCCGGCGTAGTCCTCGAACAGCTCGCGAGCGGTCACGCCGAACGGCAGCTCCCACAGGCCAGGGTTCTTGACCTTGCCGGAGAAACCCATGAGCTTGGTGCCCATGTCTTCGCTGCCCTCGCGGGCCAGGGATTTGTACCAGTCCACGCCGTCGGCGATGATGGCCGGCACGTTGCACAGGGTCTCGACGTTGTTCACGCAAGTCGGCTTGCCCCACACGCCCACGGCGGCAGGGAAGGGCGGCTTGGAACGCGGGTTGGCGCGGCGGCCTTCGAGGGAGTTGATCAGTGCGGTTTCTTCACCGCAGATATAACGCCCGGCGCCGGTGTGCACGAACAGTTCGAAGTCGAAACCGGAGCCGAGGATGTTCTTGCCCAGCAGGCCGGCTGCCTTGGCTTCTTCCACGGCACGGTTGAGGTGCTTGGCGGCGGTGGTGTACTCGCCACGCAGGAAGATATAGCCCCGGTAGGTCTTGAGCGCACGGGCGCTGATCAACATGCCTTCGATCAGCAGATGGGGCAGTTGCTCCATCAACATGCGGTCTTTCCAGGTGTTGGGCTCCATCTCATCCGCGTTGCACAGCAGGTAGCGGATGTTGATGGATTCGTCTTTGGGCATCAGGCCCCATTTCACGCCGGTGGGGAAACCCGCACCGCCGCGACCTTTGAGGCCGGCGTCCTTCACGGTCTGGACGATATCGTCCTGGGCCATGTCGGCGAAGGCTTTGCGCGCTGCGGCGTAACCGTTCTTGGCCTGGTATTCGTCAAGCCATACCGGCTCGCCGTCGTCACGCAGGCGCCAAGTCAGCGGGTGAGTCTCGGCCGAACGCTTGATCAGGTTGGCCGGGCCGAAGGAAGTCAGGGTCATGGGTAGCCCTCGAGCAATTGGGTCACGCCAGCAGGCTGCACGTCACCGAATGTGTCGTCGTCGATCATCAACGCCGGCGCCTTGTCGCAGTTGCCCAGGCAGCACACCGGCAGCAGGGTGAAGCGGCCATCGGCGGTGGTCTGGCCGAGGCCGATGCCCAGCTTGGCCTGGATTTCGCTGACCACGGACTCATGGCCACCGATGTAGCAGACCATGCTGTCGCACACGCGAATGATGTGGCGGCCCACCGGTTGGCGGAAGATCTGGCTGTAGAACGTCGCCACGCCTTCAACGTCGCTGGCGGGGATGCCGAGGATCTCGCCGATGGCGTAGAGGGCGCCGTCGGGCACCCAGCCACGTTCCTTCTGGACGATCTTCAGGGCTTCGATAGACGCCGCGCGCGGGTCTTCGTAGTGATGCAGCTCGTGCTCGATGGCCGAGCGCTCGGTTTCACTCAAGGTGAAACGGTCTGTCTGGATAAGCGTGCTGTTCATGCTTAGCGGTCCACGTCGGCCATAACGAAATCGATACTACCCAGGTACGCAATCAAGTCCGCGACCATCTCGCCTTTGATCACCGAAGGGATCTGCTGCAAGTGGGCAAAACTTGGGGTACGAATCCGGGTGCGGTAGCTCATGGTGCCGCCATCGCTCGTCAGGTAATAACTGTTGATACCCTTGGTCGCTTCGATCATCTGGAAGGATTCGTTGGCCGGCATCACCGGGCCCCACGAAACCTGCAGGAAGTGCGTGATGAGGGTTTCGATGTGTTGCAGCGTGCGCTCTTTGGGCGGCGGCGTGGTCAGCGGGTGATCCGCCTTGTACGGGCCGGCCGGCATGTTGCGCATGCACTGCTCGATGATCTTCAGGCTCTGGCGCATTTCTTCGACGCGCACGATGCAACGGTCGTAGGCATCGCCATTGGCCGCCAGCGGTACTTCGAACTCGAAGTTCTCGTAGCCGGAGTACGGGCGCGCTTTACGCAGGTCGAAGTCGCAACCGGTGGAACGCAGGCCAGCACCGGTGACGCCCCATTCCAGGGCCTCTTTGGTGTTGTACTGCGCGACGCCGATGGTGCGGCCTTTGAGGATGCTGTTGTCCAGGGCGGCTTTCTGGTACTCGTCCAGGCGCTTGGGCATCCAGTCGATGAATTCCTTGACCAGGCGTTCCCAGCCGTTCGGCAGGTCGTGGGCCACGCCGCCGATGCGGTACCAGGCCGGGTGCAGGCGGAAACCGGTGATGGCTTCGATGACCTTGTAGGCGCGCTGACGGTCGGTGAAGGTGAAGAACACCGGGGTCATGGCGCCGACGTCCTGGATATAGGTACCCAGGAACAGCAGGTGGCTGGTGATGCGGAAGAACTCGGCCATCATGATGCGGATGGTGTCGACGCGGTCCGGCACCTTGATGCCGGCCAGCTTCTCGACCGAGAGCACGTACGGCAGGTTGTTCATCACGCCGCCGAGGTAGTCGATACGGTCGGTGTACGGGATGAAGCTGTGCCAGGACTGGCGCTCGGCCATCTTCTCGGCGCCACGGTGGTGGTAACCGATGTCCGGGACGCAGTCGACGATCTCTTCGCCGTCCAGTTGCAGGATGATACGGAAGGCACCGTGAGCCGAAGGGTGGTTCGGGCCCAGGTTGAGGAACATGTAGTCCTCGTTGGTGCCGGAACGCTTCATGCCCCAGTCTTCGGGGCGGAAGCGCGCCGCCTCTTCTTCTAGCTGCTGCTTGGCCAGGTTGAGGCTGAACGGGTCGAATTCGGTGGCGCGGGCAGGGAAGTCCTTGCGCAGCGGGTGACCTTCCCAGGTCGGCGGCATCATGATGCGCGTCAGGTGCGGGTGGCCCGGGAAGTCGATACCGAACATGTCCCAGACTTCACGCTCGTACCAGCTGGCGTTCGGCCAGATACCGGTGACGGTCGGGATGCTCAGGTCGCTCTCGCTCAGCGCGACCTTGATCATCACGTCGCTGTTACGTTCCAGCGACATCAGGTGGTAGAACACGGTGAAATCGGCGCCGCTCGGCAGGCCCTGGCGCTTGGTGCGCAGACGCTCGTCCACGCCATGCAGGTCATAGAGCATGACGTACGGCTTGGGCAGGTTGCGCAGGAAGGTCAGGACTTCGACGAGCCTGGCACGCGCCACCCACAGCACCGGCATACCGGTGCGTGTGGCCTGGGCGGTGAAGGCGTCAGGGCCAAAACGGTTATTGAGTTCGACAACCACATCCTGGTCGTCTGCCTTGTAAGGCGGGATGTACAGAGCACTGCCTGTAGTCATGGTTTTTTATCGCTTTCGGTCAACGTAAAGAATGAAGCCAGGTTTTCGTTCTATAAAAGAAGCGGTGCTGGATCAGACTTCGTCGGGGCTGCGCAGGTTGGTGACTGCGATTCGCTGTTCGCGGCGCTGTTCCTTTTGAGACGGCATCTCGGCGCGATAAACGCCTTGATCACCGACCACCCAGGACAGTGGGCGACGCTCCTTGCCAATCGATTCCTGCAACAACATCAAGCCTTGCAGGAACGCTTCGGGACGGGGCGGGCAGCCAGGCACGTAGACGTCCACGGGCAGGAACTTGTCCACCCCTTGAACGACCGAGTAGATGTCGTACATGCCACCGGAGTTGGCGCACGAACCCATGGAGATAACCCATTTCGGCTCGAGCATTTGCTCATAGAGACGCTGGATGATCGGCGCCATCTTGATAAAGCAGGTACCGGCGATAACCATGAAATCCGCCTGGCGCGGCGAGGCCCGGATAACTTCGGCGCCAAAGCGCGCGATGTCGTGGGGCGCCGTGAAGGCGGTGGTCATTTCCACGTAGCAGCACGAAAGGCCGAAGTTGTACGGCCACAGGGAGTTTTTACGCCCCCAGTTGACCGCGCCACTCAGCACGTCTTCCAGCTTGCCCATGTAGATGTTTTTGTGGACTTGGTCTTCTAACGGGTCGGAAACGGTTTCTCGTTCGCCGATGGGGTACTGCTCGTTAGGAGCATCCGGGTCGATCCTGGTGAGATTGTATTGCATTGCCAAAGCCTCATTGTTTCAGCTTCGCTTGCCGCTTGCGACGAGCTTCCGGAGCCCAGTCAAGGGCGCCCACTCGGAACAGGTAGACAAGACCTGCCAACAGAATTGCTATGAAAACGAGAGCTTCGACGAATCCGGTCCAGCCGCTTTCGCGGACGGACACAGACCATGCAAAGAGAAAGAGGGCTTCGATATCGAAGATCACGAACAACATCGCGACCAGATAGAATTTGGCTGAGAGCCGCAAGCGGGCGCCACCTGTAGGCAGCATGCCGGATTCGAACGGTTCGTTTTTGCTGCGGCCCCAGGCTTTTGACCCGAGGAGGCTGGACACGCCGAGCATGAAGGCGCAGAGGCCTACAACACCGAGAAGGAAAATGGCAAAGCCCCAGTTGTGGGCCATGAGTCCTGTCGCGTCGGTCATGCTGGAAATCCTTAACAGAGAGCAAAGGTCTCTGAGCTCGAAAAAGTAACGATGCAGTGACGATATGTCGCACTGCAATCAATCGCGGTGATTTTATGGCTAAACACCGGGCAAGTAAAATTCCCAGGGCGAAATTATTCGGTGGAATAAGCACATAGTGCACCTTCTTGGGGCTGTAGCCCTTGTGGTGTGGGCATTAGCGGGCTTTTCATCAATTATGTTTTGTTTAAGCGGTAACGAAGTTTTCGGATGCCAAATGATAATGAATATTGTTTGCGAGGGGTGTAAGCGAGTGTTTCTCATGTGGCGCGGGAAGTTACCGTTACTTGCTTGAGTGTCGCTTAGTTGTCGCAACGGTTCTTTTAACCGATCGGATGTGCGCGGATACCGCTCTGGATCAATGTTTTTAGCAAAAAACTATGGATAGGGCGCGGTCAATGTGGGAGCTGGCTTGCCTGCGATGGCGGCGGATCAGCTGAAACACCTGCCTCTGACCCACCGCCATCGCAGGCAAGCCAGCTCCCACCATTGATTTTCGGTGATTCCCAGGCAAAAAAACGCCCCGAACCAGTCGGGGCGTGATTGTTGCGCGGCACTGCGGTTAGGTCTTCCGTGGGGCCGCAGTGGCCGTGTACGCGGTACTTAGTGGAACTGCTCTTCTTCGGTCGAACCGGTCAGCGCGGTCACGGACGAGGTGCCGCCCTGGATCACGGTGGTCATGTCGTCGAAGTAACCGGTGCCCACTTCCTGCTGGTGCGCCACGAAGGTGTAGCCTTTGGCGGCGTCAGCGAATTCCTGCTCCTGCAGCTTCACGTAGGCTGTCATGTCGTTGCGGGCGTAGTCGTGCGCCAGGTTGAACATGCTGTGCCACATGTTGTGAATGCCGGCCAGGGTGATGAACTGGTGCTTGTAGCCCATTGCCGACAGTTCGCGCTGGAACTTGGCGATGGTCGCGTCGTCCAGGTTCTTCTTCCAGTTGAAGGAAGGCGAGCAGTTGTAGGACAGCAGTTGGTCCGGGTATTCCTTCTTGATCGCTTCGGCAAAGCGGCGTGCTTCGTCCAGGTCTGGCTTGGCGGTTTCGCACCAGATCAGATCGGCGTACGGCGCGTAGGCCAGGCCACGGGCGATCGCCTGGTCCAGACCGGCGCGCACTTTATAGAAGCCTTCCTGGGTGCGTTCGCCAGTCACGAACGGCTGGTCGTACGGGTCGCAGTCCGAGGTCAGCAAGTCTGCCGCGTTGGCGTCGGTACGGGCCAGGATGATGGTCGGTGTACCGGCAACGTCAGCGGCCAGGCGAGCGGCGGTCAGCTTCTGTACAGCTTCCTGGGTCGGTACCAGTACCTTGCCACCCATGTGCCCGCATTTCTTCACTGACGCAAGCTGGTCTTCGAAGTGCACGCCGGCAGCGCCTGCCTCGATCATGCTCTTCATCAGCTCGTAGGCGTTGAGTACGCCACCGAAACCGGCTTCGGCGTCTGCCACGATTGGCGCGAAGTAGTCGATGTAGCCTTCATCGCCTGGGTTCTTGCCGGCTTTCCACTGGATCTGGTCGGCACGACGGAACGAGTTGTTGATGCGCTTGACCACGGTTGGCACCGAGTCCACCGGATACAGCGATTGGTCGGGGTACATGGATTCAGCGGAGTTGTTGTCCGCTGCCACTTGCCAACCGGACAGGTAGATCGCCTGGATACCGGCTTTTACCTGCTGGACTGCCTGGCCGCCAGTGAGGGCGCCCATGCAGTTGACGAAATCTTTGTCGGGACGGAAAGAAGGCTTGGCACCCTGAGTGACCAGGTTCCACAGCTTCTCGGCGCCGAGTTTTGCAAAGGTGTGCTCAGGTTGGACCGAGCCACGCAGGCGGACGACGTCAGCAGCGGAATAAGCGCGGGTCACGCCTTTCCAGCGTGGGTTTTCAGCCCAGTCTTTTTCAAGGGCTGCAATTTGCTGTTCGCGTGTCAGTGCCATGGGGAAAAACCTCGTCGCGTCTTGTTTGAAGTATCCGTTTGCCAGCCCGGCATTCGTTGCCTGGGTAGGATTGCTCGCTGACCAGAAGCTCAGGGGTTCAAGTCAAATCTGACGGAGGTAGGCGACGGTATGAACGATGGGGCTCAAGGGGGAGTTGAGCAGGTAAGGGCAAACTGCGAACGGTCTTCGGGCGTCGTGGGCCTTTGTACGATCCATCAGTGTGTAGCCGGGTTACCTGGTTGGCTTCCGTCCCTCGGGACAACTTCGTTCCAGTCGCAACCAACGTCAAACACACCTTGTGGGCGGTACAGACACGAATCGGCTCAGGTGGGTAGCTTAGAGCGGCGATCCGAAGGCCCTTGCCAGGGCCCCTGATTAGCGGGAGCGAGGCCATCATGCCCATGCTTTTTTGGCTCGTCAAATGTTTTGTAGTGCTTTTTTTCAGGCACTACATCTTTAGTCTAATGCGACTTACCAGTCAGTTTTTGGTGCCTCAGTTCAGGGTGTCGACCTTGACCCGCAAAGTCAGGTCATCGCGGCCCTGAGTAGAATAGCTGCGGGTTGTAGAGGATTTGTCCGCCTGGGTTTCACGATTGATGCCGGCCAGGGGGATCCATTCGCCCAGGCGGCCGCTGACGGTTGTGTCGGTGCTTTGCACGTTCACTACATCGGGACGTTCCTGGCTCATGCGGTCACGGTTGGTACTGATGGCCAAGTGGACGGTCTCGCCGGTGACGCTGGCGGTCACGTAAAAACCCTGGGTGACGTTGCGATACTGGGTCTGGTTTTGCAGGCGGCCATAGCTATCCTGTTGCGTGGTGGTCAGCGGTACACTCTGGCCGACCTGGATCAGCGCGGGCACGCCTTCGCTGGCCTGGATCTGCTGCACGCCACCGTCGCGGCTGGCAGTGCCGTAGCTGATGATGCGGGTCTGGCTGTCACCGCTGTTCTGTTGGTTGTTCTCGTTGGTATCGACGGTGATCAGCAGGCGTTTGGCCGGTGTATCCAATTGGCCGAGCAGTGCGCGCAAGCCCTCGATCCTGGCGGGCTCAGCGTTAACGATAAGCTGGTTGCCGTAGGCGCTGACGGTGCCGTCCTTGCCAATGAAGTTCTGCGCCACGGGCAGCAGGTCGGCGCTGGTGCGGTTGTTCAGGTTGACGACTTCAGTGGCGGCCATGGCGCAAGCGCTGACGGTCATCACGAGGGCGGTGAGCAGGGTGCGTAGGGACATGTCCGTTATCTCTGCGAGTCATTTGCTTGATAGTGCCAGTTTGTCGGCCTGGTGGGTCGCAAGTTGAATCGTAGACGGCAAAATGCCCTGGCAGGCAGGGCATTTTGTGGTGTTGTTGAAATAGCTATCGCAGGCAAGCCAGCTCCCACACTTGAGCGTATTCCAGGGATGTGCTCGGTCAGCTGTGGGGGCTGGCTTGCCTGCGATAAAGGCGATGCGGGCTTGAATCAGCCCTCGCGCACCATATCCACATGCGGAATCCCGACCTCAAGAAACTCATCGCTGACGATCTTGAAACCCAGTCGCTCATAGAACGGTGCCGCATACACCTGCGCACTCAGGAATTGCCTGGTCTGGCCGCGTTTCACGGCCTCGCCAATTACTGCTTCCATCAGCTTGTCGCCGACTTTCAGTCCGCGCCAGTCCTTGAGCACCGATACCCGACCGATCTCGCCGCTGGGCAGCAATCGAGCGGTGCCAATCGGGAAGTCGCCTTCGTATGCAAGAAAATGCATGGCGCCGGCATCGTCCGCGTCCCACTCCAATTCAGGCGGGACCGATTGTTCAGCGATGAATACCGCTTCACGAATGCGCCGAATCTCGTCGATATCCTTTCGCCAGTCCGCGACACTTACGTGAATTTTATTCATCCGCGAACCCCAGGCTGCCTTGCTTGACCAGTTCGCACAGTAGGTCGCGACCGTCTTCGTCGGCCAGCCACTCGCCCAGGTTTTCGCTGTGCAGTGCATCGGCCGAGCACACCAGCTTCAACAGTTCACGCAGTTTGCCCGGCAGGTAACGGCTCTGGCCGCTGGCGAACAGCAGTACGTCGTCATCCACTTCGGACCAGGCCAGGCGTGCGCTCGGGTTGCGCACCAGGATCGCGCCGTCTTGCAGGCTGTTGATGAAGTCTTCTTCGCCCAACTCTTCACCGGCCACCAGTTCCGGGTAGCGTGGCTCGGTCATGAACTGGCCGAACCAGGTCAGCAGCATGCGCTCATCGCTCATGTGCTCGGCGAGCAGGCCCTTGAGGCGGTCCAGTGCGTCGCCCTGGATCTGGTGTGGGTCGTTGACCGGCTGGGCGTCGGCGTCGGTGTAGCGCTCTTCGTCGGTCAGGTACTGGCTGAGGAAGTCGGTGAAGTGGGTCAGCACTTCAGCGGCGCTCGGTGCACGGAAACCTACGGAATAGGTCATGCAGTTGTCTTCGGCAATACCGAAATGGGCCAGGCGCGGCGGCAGGTAGAGCATGTCGCCCGGCTCGAGCACCCATTCGGCGCTTTCTTCGAATTCGGCGAGGATGCGCAGGTCGGCGTGTTGCAGCAACGGGCTTTCGGAATTGCACATCTGGCCGATCTTCCAGTTGCGCTTGCCCTGGGCTTGCAGCAGGAACACATCGTAGTTATCGAAATGCGGACCGACGCTGCCACCCGGCGCGGCGAAGCTGATCATCACATCATCGATACGCCAGCTCGGCAGGAAGCGGAAGTGCTCCAGCAGCTCAGCCACCTCCGGCACGAACTGGTCGACTGCCTGCACCAGCAGGGTCCACTCGCGCTCGGGCAGGGTGCTGAAAGCGTCTTCGGCGAACGGGCCGCGACGCAGTTCCCACGGGCGCTCGCCGTGTTCGATCACCAGGCGCGACTCGACTTCTTCTTCCAGGGCCAGGCCTGCCAGTTCGTCGGCGTCGATCGGGCTTTCGAAGTCAGGGATGGCCTGGCGGATCAGCAGCGGTTTTTTCTGCCAGTAGTCGCGCAGGAATTCCCGTGCCGTGATGCCGCCCAGAAGTTGAAGAGGGATATCAGGATTCATGTGTAACCTATTGAAAAAAAGCACTTTTAAGACAGGAATAAAAACGCCCGGCGCGGCCGGGCGTCTCAAAGGAGCTTGCTTGGATCAGATGCGCTTGGCTTGTTCTACAGCGTTGCCGATGTAGTTGGCCGGGGTGAGCAGTTTCAGCTCGGCCTTGGCTGCGGCTGGCATGTCCAGGCCGTCGATGAAAGTTTGCAGCGCTTCGGGGCTGATGCCCTTGCCGCGCGTCAATTCTTTCAGCTTCTCGTAGGGGTTTTCGATGTTGTAGCGGCGCATTACGGTCTGGATCGGCTCGGCCAATACTTCCCAGCACGCGTCCAGGTCAGCGGCAATTTTCTGCTCGTTGAGCTCCAGCTTGCTGATGCCTTTGAGGCTGGCTTCGTACGCGATCACGCTGTGGGCAAATCCGACACCGAGGTTGCGCAGTACGGTGGAGTCGGTCAGGTCGCGCTGCCAGCGGGAGATCGGCAACTTGCTGGCCAGGTGCTGGAACAGGGCGTTGGCGATACCCAGGTTGCCTTCGGAGTTTTCGAAGTCGATCGGGTTGACCTTGTGCGGCATGGTCGACGAACCGATTTCGCCTGCAATAGTGCGCTGCTTGAAGTAGCCCAGGGAGATGTAGCCCCAGATATCGCGATCGAAATCGATCAGGATGGTGTTGAAGCGTGCAATCGCGTCGAACAGCTCGGCGATGTAGTCGTGGGGTTCGATCTGCGTGGTGTAGGGGTTGAAGCCCAGGCCCAATTCGTCTTCGATGAAGGCGCGGGCGTTGGCTTCCCAGTCGATCTCAGGGTAGGCCGACAGGTGGGCGTTGTAGTTGCCTACAGCGCCGTTGATCTTGCCCAGCAATGGCACGGCGGCGACTTGGGCGATCTGGCGCTCCAGGCGGTACACCACGTTGGCCAGTTCTTTGCCCAGGGTGGTCGGCGAGGCCGGCTGGCCGTGGGTGCGCGACAGCATTGGCACGGCAGCGAAACGGATCGCCAGCTCGCGGATGGCTTCGGCGGTCTGGCGCATCAGCGGCAGCATCACGTCATCACGGCCTTCGCGCAGCATCAGGGCGTGGGACAGGTTGTTGATGTCCTCGCTGGTGCAGGCAAAGTGGATGAACTCGCTGACCTGGGCCAGTTCCGGCAGTTGGGCCGCTTGCTCTTTGAGCAGGTATTCGATGGCTTTGACGTCGTGGTTGGTGGTGCGCTCGATCTCTTTCACACGCTCGGCGTGCTCCAGGGAGAAGTTTTCCGCCAGGGTGTTCAATACAGCGTTGGCCTCGGCGGAAAACGCCGGCACTTCGCTGATGGCGGGGTGAGCGGCCAGGCGCTGGAGCCAGCGCACTTCAACCAGGACACGGGCACGGATCAGGCCGTACTCGCTGAAAATAGGGCGCAGGGCCTGGGTTTTGCCGGCGTAGCGGCCGTCAACAGGGGAAACCGCAGTGAGCGAAGAGAGCTGCATGGGGTGTTCTCGGACAGTCGGGCAACGAAATGGGGCGCGTATCATACATGAAAAAATCCGCCGGTCCGTCGCCAACTGACCGGCGTATTACGCGTAATGGCTTGAAAACAGCCTGCTGGTGCGACTTATTCGTTGCGCATCAACGGGTAAAGCTCTTTGAGCAATTTGCGTCGGCTGATCACCAACTGCCAGCGATGACCGCCCAGTTGGCGCCACAAGCGTGCCGAACGAATACCGGCCAGGAGCAGGGCGCGGATTTTCGACGCGTTGTTGGGTTGCTGCAGGTTACGCATGTCGCCATGCACCTGGATGCGCTGGCGCAGGGTGCTCAAGGTGTCCTGGTACAGCGCACCACAGGCGGCGATCACGTTTTCGTGGGCCGGGCCGAAGTGTTCTACCTGGGACTGGATCTGCGGCAGGCGCTTGCCGATGGTGTCCAGCAGGTCGTCGCGCTTGGCCAACTGGCGCTCAAGGCCGAGCATCGACAGGGCATAGCGCAACGGCTCGCGCTGCAAAGTACTGGGGTCGCGCTCCAGGGCGCCGATCAGGGCGCGATAGCCTTCACGCAGGGCCAGGTCGTCGCCGCCGTAAACCTCAAGGGTGTCCTTGGGGTCGCGGATCAGCAGGCTGCCGAGCATGCAGGTCAGGCCGGCTTCAGTGACCTGGCCGGTCTTGGCGATCTTGTCCACCAGTACCGCAGCGAGAAAGACACCGCCAAGGGCCGTCAATTGCTCCTGGGTCGGGCTCATGCCGGGTCGCTCCAGGCTTGCGCGACTTCAATCACGCCGCCGCCCAGGCAGATTTCGCCGTCATAGAACACCACGGACTGGCCAGGGGTGACCGCGCGTTGCGGGTCATCGAAGGTGGCACGGTAGCCGGTGGCGGTCTTTTCCAGGGTGCAGGGCTGGTCGCTCTGGCGATAACGCACTTTGGCGGTCAGGCGGCGCTGGGTGCTCAGGTCGATAGGGTTGACCCAATAAATCTCGGAAGCGAGCAGGGCGCCGGAGAACAGCAGCGGGTGCTCGTTGCCTTGGCCGACCACCAGCACGTTGTTTTCCAGGTCTTTGACCAGCACGTACCACGGCTCTTCACCGGCGTCTTTCAAGCCGCCGATGCCCAGTCCCTGGCGCTGGCCGATGGTGTGATACATCAGGCCGTGGTGGCGGCCGATCACTTCACCCTCGGTGGTCTTGATCTCGCCCGGTTGCGCCGGCAGGTATTGCTTGAGGAAGTCGCTGAAGCGTCGCTCGCCAATAAAGCAGATACCGGTGGAGTCTTTCTTCTTGGCGGTGGCCAGGCCGTGTTTCTCGGCAATCTTGCGCACTTCCGGTTTTTCCAGTTCGCCGACCGGGAACAGAGTCTTGGCGATCTGTTCACCGCCCACGGCGTGCAGGAAGTAGCTCTGGTCCTTGTTCGGGTCCAGGCCCTTGAGCAGTTCGGTGCGGCCATCGATATCGCGACGGCGCACGTAGTGGCCGGTAGCTATCAGGTCGGCGCCGAGCATCATAGCGTAGTCGAGGAAGGCCTTGAACTTGATTTCGCGGTTACACAGGATGTCCGGGTTCGGCGTGCGGCCGGCCTTGTATTCGGCCAGGAAGTGCTCGAACACGTTGTCCCAGTACTCGGCGGCGAAGTTGGCGGTGTGCAGCTTGATGCCGATCTTGTCGCACACGGCCTGCGCGTCCGCCAGGTCGTCCATGGCGGTGCAGTATTCGGTTCCATCGTCTTCTTCCCAGTTCTTCATGAACAGGCCTTCCACCTCATAACCCTGCTCCATGAGCAGAACGGCGGAAACGGAAGAATCCACGCCGCCGGACATGCCGACGATGACGCGCTTCTTTTGTGTGTCAGAAGGGGCTGGATCACGCATAGGGTTTCAACGGGTGTCTTGAAAAAGGACGCGATTCTAGCAGGCCTGGGCCCGCAAGGCTAAAGAGAAGGGCGGATCAATTCGAGACTGTGGCGTTGGCCGGCCAGATAATCATCGATGCAGCGGATAATCAGCTCGCTGCGCCAGTCCTCGCGCAGGGCCATCAACTCGTCACGGGTCAGCCAGCTGGCGCGCAGGATGCCTTCGTCAAGTTGATATTCCGGGTGGTGTTTCAGTGCCTTGGCGATAAAACAGACCCGTTGGTAGGTCACGCCATTGCTCGGGGCGGTATACAGGTAGATGCCGACGATGCCGGTGGCTTCCACGTCCCAGCCGGTTTCTTCCAGGGTTTCGCGCACGGCGGCTTCGGTCAGGGTTTCATTCGGGTCCAGATGGCCGGCGGGCTGGTTGAGCACGGCGCGGCCGCCCTTGAGTTCTTCGACCATCAGGAAGCGGCCGTTGTCTTCGACGATGGTGGCGACGGTGATGTGAGGTTGCCAGGTCATGGGAAGTCTCTTGGGATGCCCCGCGGTCTTCGGGCAGGATTGCGGGCAATGTGGGAGCTGGCTTGCCTGCGATGACGGTCTACCAGCAAGCTATTCAGTAGCTGACCCACCGCTATCGCAGGCAAGCCAGCTCCCACATTCTATTGGGTTTCTTCAGTTAAATCGGTGGCAGTCCGAAACAGAAACCCCGGCACTGGGCCGGGGCTTCTTCGCATCCTTACAACCTTACTTCAACTTGGCAATCGCCGCATTGAGCGTGCTGCTCGGGCGCATGGCTTTGCTGGTCAGCTCAGGGTTCGGCGCGTAGTAGCCGCCGATGTCCACTGGCTTGCCCTGTACGGCGTTGAGTTCGGCAACGATGGTTGCTTCGTTCTCGGCCAGGGTTTTGGCCAGTTCGCCAAACTGCGCTTGCAGTGCAGTGTCTTCAGTCTGGGCCGCCAGGGCTTGTGCCCAGTACAGCGCCAGGTAGAAGTGGCTGCCGCGGTTGTCGATGTTGCCGACCTTGCGCGATGGCGACTTGTTGTTGTCCAGGAACTGGCCGGTGGCCTGGTCCAGGGTCTTGGACAGTACCAGGGCTTTCGGGTTGTTGTACGTCACACCCAAATGCTCAAGGGACGCGGCCAGGGCCAGGAACTCGCCCAGGGAATCCCAGCGCAGGAAGTTTTCTTCCAGCAGTTGCTGCACGTGCTTTGGAGCCGAACCGCCAGCGCCGGTTTCGAACAGGCCACCGCCATTCATCAGCGGCACGATCGACAGCATCTTGGCGCTAGTACCCAGCTCCATGATCGGGAACAGGTCGGTCAGGTAGTCGCGCAGTACGTTGCCGGTCACCGAGATGGTGTCCAGGCCCTTGCGGGTGCGCTCCAGGGTGAACTTCATCGCATCGACCGGGGCCATGATGCGGATGTCCAGGCCTTCGGTGTTGTGGTCTTTCAGGTAAGCCTGAACTTTCTCGACCACTACGCCATCGTGGGCGCGCTTGGGGTCCAGCCAGAAGATGGCCGGGGTGTTGCTGGCGCGGGCACGGTTGACGGCGAGCTTGACCCAGTCCTGGATCGGCGCGTCTTTGGTCTGGCACATGCGGAAGATGTCGCCAGCTTCGACGTTCTGTTCCATCAGCAGGTTGCCCTGGCTGTCGGTGACGCGGACAACGCCGTCAGCCTTGATCTGGAAGGTCTTGTCGTGGGAGCCGTACTCTTCGGCTTTCTTCGCCATCAGGCCAACGTTTGGCACGCTGCCCATGGTGGTTGGGTCGAAGGCGCCATGGGCCTTGCAGTCTTCGATGACCGCCTGGTAGATGGTGGCGTAGCAGCGATCCGGGATCACAGCCTTGGTGTCGTGCAGCTGGCCGTCGGTGCCCCACATCTTGCCGGAGTCACGGATCATCGCTGGCATCGAGGCGTCGACGATGACGTCGCTTGGCACGTGCAGGTTGGTGATGCCTTTGTCGGAGTTGACCATCGCCAGGGCAGGGCGAACGGCGTAGACCGCCTGGATGTCGGCTTCGATCTGCGCTTGCTGGTCGGCCGGCAGGGCCTTGATGCGGGCGTACAGGTCGCCGATGCCGTTGTTCAGGTTGAAGCCGATCTGCTCCAGCACCGTGGCGTGCTTGGTCAGGGCGTCTTTATAGAACTCGGCAACGATCTGGCCGAACATGATCGGGTCGGAGACCTTCATCATGGTGGCTTTCAAGTGAACCGACAGCAGCACGCCTTGCTTCTTGGCGTCTTCGATTTCAGCGGCGATGAAGCTGCGCAGGGCTTTCTTGCTCAGCACGGCGGTGTCGATGATTTCGCCGGCCTGAACGCTGGTCTTTTCCTTCAGGACGGTGGTGGTGCCGTCCTTTGCAACCAGCGCAATTTTGACCGCGTCAGCGGTTTCGATCTGCACGGCTTTTTCGCTGCCGTAGAAGTCGCCGTTGTTCATGTGGGCAATGTGCGACTTGGAGTCGGCAGCCCAGGCGCCCATCTTGTGCGGGTGCTTGCGTGCATAGTTCTTGACCGACAGCGGTGCGCGACGGTCGGAGTTGCCTTCGCGCAGTACCGGGTTCACGGCGCTGCCCTTGACCTTGTCGTAACGTGCACGGGTTTCTTTTTCCGCGTCGGTGGTTACGGTTTCAGGGTAGTCCGGCAGGGCGTAGCCCTGGGCCTGCAGTTCCTTGATCGCGGCTTGCAGCTGCGGGGTCGAGGCGCTGATGTTGGGAAGCTTGATGATGTTGGCTTCAGGCGTAACGGCCAGGTCGCCCAGTTCGGCGAGGTGGTCCGGGATGGCCTTGGTGCCCAGTTGCTCGGGGAAGCTTGCGAGGATGCGCCCGGCGAGGGAAATGTCGCGGGTTTCCACGGCAATATCAGCGGAAGCGGTGAAGGCCTCTACGATAGGCAGCAGTGAATAGGTGGCGAGGGCTGGGGCTTCGTCGGTGAAGGTGTAGATGATCTTCGAGCGGGTGGGCATATTCGGATTAACTCTCTTCTTTGCTGAAAGCGTGCGCAGAAACTCGAGATGCGCCGGGTAGAGCGCGTTCGTTCAAAGTCATCCATGAGCGAAATGTCGAGGTTTCTTCGCGGTGATGTTGGTTTGCATCAGTCGAGCGTCAAGCGGGTGGGCTATGGTAATAGTCCGGCTTTCTGGCGAAAGGCTACGTTCTAGAGCGGTCCGCCGTCGTGACTCTTTGGTCAGCGGCGGCATTATACATAGGTCGCTATGCTTACGCTGAGCCTTCATACAAAAGGGGGCTCGTCCATTGGTCTAAAGGTCGCAGGTGCATGGGGTGGTGAGATGTGCTCAAGATTGGCGCTTTTCCCTTTGCTTTCAGGCTTGTAGGCCACCAAATGTGCTGTTTTCGATGCAAATGAGCATGGCGTGAGGTTTCAGTCGCCATTTATCTGGAGTAGGCTCGAACGCAGCCAGATGTTCAATCCATAGATGGAGTTCAGCATGGGATACAAGAAGATTCAGGTTCCGGCAGTCGGCGACAAAATCACCGTCAATGCAGACCATTCTCTCAATGTTCCTGACCAACCGATCATCCCCTACATCGAAGGAGACGGTATTGGCGTCGACATCAGCCCGGTGATGATCAAGGTGGTCGATGCCGCTGTTGAAAAGGCTTACGGCGGCAAGCGCAAAATCTCCTGGATGGAGGTGTACGCTGGTGAAAAGGCCACTCAAGTCTACGACCAGGACACCTGGCTGCCCCAGGAAACCCTGGATGCGGTCAAGGATTACGTGGTGTCCATCAAGGGCCCGCTGACAACGCCAGTCGGTGGCGGTATCCGTTCGCTGAACGTGGCTTTGCGCCAGCAGCTCGACTTGTATGTGTGCCTGCGCCCGGTGCGCTGGTTCGAAGGCGTGCCCAGCCCGGTGAAAAAACCAGGCGACGTGGACATGACCATTTTCCGTGAGAACTCCGAGGATATTTACGCGGGCATCGAGTGGAAGGCCGGTTCGCCGGAAGCGATCAAGGTGATCAAGTTCCTCAAGGAAGAAATGGGCGTTACCAAGATCCGTTTCGACCAGGATTGCGGGATTGGCGTCAAGCCGGTCTCCAAAGAGGGTACCAAGCGCCTGGCGCGCAAGGCCCTGCAATATGTGGTGGATAACGATCGCGACTCGCTGACCATCGTGCACAAAGGCAACATCATGAAGTTCACCGAGGGTGCCTTCAAGGAGTGGGCCTATGAGGTGGCGGCTGAAGAGTTCGGTGCGACCTTGCTCGATGGCGGGCCGTGGATGCAGTTCAAGAACCCCAAGACCGGCAAGAATGTGGTGGTCAAAGATGCTATTGCCGACGCCATGCTCCAGCAGATCCTGCTGCGCCCGGCCGAATATGACGTGATCGCCACGCTCAACCTCAATGGTGATTACCTGTCCGACGCCCTGGCGGCGGAAGTGGGCGGTATTGGTATTGCGCCGGGGGCCAACTTGTCTGACACCGTGGCAATGTTTGAAGCCACCCACGGTACTGCGCCTAAATATGCGGGCAAGGATCAGGTCAACCCTGGGTCATTGATCCTGTCTGCGGAAATGATGCTGCGGCATATGGGGTGGGTCGAGGCAGCGGATCTGATCATCAAGGGCACCAATGGCGCGATTTCGGCCAAGACTGTGACCTATGACTTCGAGCGTCTGATGGATGGCGCTACGTTGGTGTCGTCGTCGGGCTTTGGTGACGCGTTGATCAAGCATATGTAAACAGGTAGACAAAACCGGCCGCCCTGATGATTCGGGGCGGCCGGTTTGCTTTCAGTGCTTTGTTCAGAAGCTGGTCAGGCCTGCTTGCTTTTCTTGTCTTGATTTGTGACCGTGCGCCGCGCCGTTTTCTACAGCAGGCGTGGTGGTGATGCCTTTGATATTCACCGCATGCAAGCCCTTTGGGCCCTGGGTAATGTCAAAGGATACCGGTTGACCCGCCTTCAGCGTTTTGTACCCATCCGCCTGGATCGCTGAGAAATGCGCAAAAAGGTCTTCTTGCTTGCCGTCTTCATTAATGAAGCCGTAACCCTTGGCATTGTTGAACCACTTGACCTTACCACTAGCCATTCCCTTATCCCTCTGCACCAGACTCCATCACTGGAGTATCATCCTGTCTATCCGTCCTAACCCGAATAAATAAGGTTGACTGCGCGGACCTTTTTTACCCACTGTGGGCTCTATTTGTTGTAACACCGTTTCGCCGATAGTCAAGGTGACCCAAGAGTCAGAGTTGAAATTCTGACAGGTCGCCCCCACCACTGTAATTGAACCACTGACGAACCTTTCTTTCCCATGCATGCAAACAGCCAGATTCGACTAACATTCAATCAGGATCGCCCGGATCAGGAACATGACGACGACGGTTCTGCAGGCATTGCTGTTCAGGAGGCCAAGCCTGCTTTACAGGCGCCGCCGATGTACAAGGTGGTTTTGTTCAATGATGACTACACACCGATGGATTTCGTCGTCGAAGTGCTCGAGGTGTTTTTTAACCTGAACCGCGAGTTGGCGACCAAGGTAATGCTGGCCGTTCACACAGAAGGACGGGCAGTATGTGGAGTGTTTACCCGCGACATCGCCGAGACAAAGGCCATGCAGGTCAACCAGTACGCCAGGGAAAGCCAGCATCCGCTACTCTGTGAAATCGAGAAGGACGGTTAACGCCGACCACTTGGGTATGAGGTGAAGCTATGTTAAACCGCGAGCTCGAAGTCACCCTCAATCTTGCCTTCAAGGAGGCTCGTTCGAAGCGTCATGAATTCATGACCGTCGAACACCTGCTGCTGGCACTTTTGGATAACGAAGCTGCCGCCACCGTTCTACGTGCGTGCGGCGCCAACCTCGACAAGCTCAAGCATGACCTGCAGGAGTTTATCGACTCCACCACGCCACTGATCCCCGTGCATGACGAGGACCGCGAAACCCAGCCAACCCTGGGGTTCCAGCGGGTATTGCAGCGTGCTGTGTTCCACGTACAGAGCTCCGGTAAGCGTGAAGTCACGGGCGCGAATGTGCTTGTGGCAATTTTCAGCGAACAGGAAAGCCAGGCCGTGTTCCTGCTCAAGCAGCAGAGCGTTGCCCGTATTGATGTAGTCAATTACATCGCCCACGGTATCTCTAAAGTGCCTGGGCACGGCGATCATTCCGAGGGTGAGCAGGATATGCAGGACGAGGAGGGTGGTGAGTCTTCTTCCTCGAGCAATCCGCTGGATGCCTATGCCAGCAACCTCAATGAAATGGCGCGCCAGGGGCGGATCGATCCGCTGGTGGGGCGTGAGCATGAGGTTGAGCGTGTAGCGCAGATCCTTGCGCGTCGTCGCAAGAACAACCCGTTGCTGGTGGGCGAGGCGGGCGTGGGTAAGACCGCGATTGCCGAAGGTCTGGCCAAGCGCATTGTCGACAACCAGGTGCCAGACCTGCTGGCCAGCAGTGTCGTCTATTCCCTTGACCTGGGCGCGTTGCTCGCCGGGACCAAGTACCGTGGCGATTTCGAGAAACGCTTCAAGGCGTTGCTCGGTGAGTTGAAAAAGCGTCCACAGGCCATCCTGTTCATCGACGAGATCCATACCATCATTGGCGCCGGTGCAGCTTCCGGTGGGGTGATGGACGCTTCCAACCTGCTCAAGCCGCTGCTGTCCTCGGGTGATATCCGTTGTATTGGTTCGACCACGTTCCAGGAATTCCGCGGCATCTTCGAAAAAGACCGTGCCCTGGCGCGTCGCTTCCAGAAAGTCGACGTGTCCGAGCCGTCGGTT
Source organism: Pseudomonas sp. MF6767 (assembly GCF_016405475.1). Taxonomy (NCBI): domain Bacteria; kingdom Pseudomonadati; phylum Pseudomonadota; class Gammaproteobacteria; order Pseudomonadales; family Pseudomonadaceae; genus Pseudomonas; species Pseudomonas sp. MF6767. The sequence continues at coordinate 241,760 of NZ_JAEKCY010000006.1, forward strand.
GAAGACACCATCGGTATCCTGCGCGGGCTCAAGGGGCGTTTTGAAGCGCACCATGGCATCGAATACACCGATGAGGCCTTGCGTGCGGCGGCTGAGCTGGCGTCGCGCTACATCAATGACCGGCATATGCCTGACAAGGCCATCGATGTGATCGACGAAGCGGGTGCCTATCAGCGCCTGCAGCCGGTCGAGAAGCGCGTGAAGCGCATCGACGTGCCTCAAGTCGAGGACATCGTGGCCAAGATCGCGCGGATTCCGCCAAAACACGTCACCAGCTCCGACAAGGAGTTGCTGCGTAACCTGGAGCGCGACCTCAAGCTCACCGTGTTTGGCCAGGATGCGGCCATCGACTCGCTGTCCACGGCGATCAAGTTGTCGCGTGCTGGCCTCAAGTCGCCGGACAAGCCAGTCGGTTCGTTCCTGTTCGCAGGCCCGACCGGCGTCGGCAAGACCGAGGCGGCTCGCCAGTTGGCCAAGGCCATGGGCATCGAACTGGTCCGTTTCGACATGTCCGAGTACATGGAGCGCCACACTGTGTCGCGCTTGATCGGTGCGCCTCCGGGCTATGTCGGCTTCGACCAGGGCGGCCTGTTGACCGAAGCGATCACCAAGCAGCCACATTGCGTATTGTTGCTCGATGAAATCGAAAAGGCTCACCCGGAAGTCTTCAACCTGCTATTGCAGGTCATGGACCACGGGACCCTGACCGATAACAACGGGCGCAAGGCAGACTTCCGCAACGTGATCGTGATCATGACCACCAACGCTGGTGCCGAAACCGCGGCGCGGGCTTCGATCGGCTTTACGCATCAGGATCACTCCTCCGATGCCATGGAAGTGATCAAGAAGAGCTTCACGCCGGAGTTCCGCAACCGCCTGGACACCATTATCCAGTTTGGTCGCCTCAGCCATGAGGTCATCAAAAGCGTGGTGGACAAGTTCCTCACCGAGCTTCAAGCGCAGTTGGAAGACAAGCGCGTGCAGCTGGATGTGACGGAAGCGGCCCGCAGTTGGATCGCAGAGGGCGGCTACGATGCGGCAATGGGCGCACGCCCAATGGCGCGTCTGATCCAGGACAAGATCAAGCGGCCACTGGCCGAAGAGATCCTGTTCGGCGAACTCTCCGACCATGGTGGGGTGGTACACATCGACCTGAAGGACGGCGAGCTGACCTTCGAGTTCGAGACCACGGCTGAAATGGCCTGATCGTTAGCTGCAACATTGCAAAAGGCGCCGAAAGGCGCCTTTTTGCTGTCTGAAATACGATTTACGAGACAGTGACCGTCAACTGTGGGAGCTGGCTTGCCTGCGATGGCGGTCCTTCAGTCGCACATCGTTAACTGGCCCACCGCTATCGCAGGCAAGCCAGCTCCCACAGGGTCAAGTGGCGACTGTTAAATCCTGCGCACACAAAAACGCCCGGCATAACCGGGCGTTTTGTATTGACTTGCTTAGCGAGCGCGGTAAGTGATGCGCCCTTTGCTCAAGTCATAGGGCGTCAGCTCGACGCGCACTTTGTCACCGGTAAGAATACGAATGTAGTTCTTGCGCATCTTGCCGGAGATATGCGCGGTTACGACGTGCCCATTTTCCAACTCCACACGAAACATGGTGTTGGGCAGGGTGTCGACGACAGTGCCTTCCATTTCGAAGCTGTCTTCTTTCGACATGCAGTAAAGCCCTCGGTATCCAGTGAATGGCCCGGTGCAACTGCGCCAGGCAAAAGCGGCGTGCATTGTGCCCGAAAAAGGGTCTTCAAGCCAAGGGGTTCTAGTTAAGCGTGACCCATCTTTGATTAATCAGCAGCTCAATGGGTCGATATTGGGTCTTGTAGTTCATCTTTTTGCAGTTCTTGATCCAGTATCCGAGGTACACCGCTTCCAGCTCCAGGTGCAGCGCTTCGCCTATTTGCCAGAGGATGGCGAAGCGCCCGAGGCTGCGGCGTTCTTCGGTCGGTTCATAGAAGGTGTACACCGCCGAGAGGCCGTTGGGCAGTAGGTCGGTCACCGCTACGGCCAGCAGGCGGCCGTCGAGGCGGAACTCGTAGAAACGCGAAAAAGGCAAGTCACGCACCAGGAATGTGGAAAACTGGTCGCGGCTGGGCGGATACATATCGCCGTCGGCATGACGCTGCTCGATATAGCGTTGGTAGAGATCGAAATATTCTTCGCTGTATTGGGGTTTGGTGGCGTGTACTGTCAGGTCAGCGTTGCGCTTGAGAATGCGTTTCTGATTACGGTCGGGCGAAAACTGCGCAACCGGGATACGCGCAGGCACGCACGCGTTGCAGTTCTGGCAATGGGGGCGATACAGGTGATCGCCGCTGCGCCGGAAGCCCATCTCGGACAGGTCGGCATACACATGCACGTCCATGGGCTGGCTGGGATCGAGGAACAGCGTGGTGGCCTGCTCGTCGGGCAGATAGCTGCATGAGTGGGCTTGAGTGGCATAGAACTTCAAGCGCGCCAGCTCGGTCATGATCAACCCTCGGGATAAGCTTTGAAATAAGTGTAAGCCACGTGCGCGAAAGTCGCCTAGGAAACCCACGGCCCAGCGTTGGGTTGGTCCAGATGTTTATGCAGGAAGTCAGCGAAGACGCTGCGGGGTATGCCGCGGGCGCCCAGGCTGTGCAGGTGATCGTTGGGCATCTGGCAATCGATCAGCACAAATCCCCAGGCTTGCAGTTGCCGGGTCAACGTGGCGAAGCCGAATTTGGAGGCGTTGTCGGCGCGGCTGAACATAGACTCGCCAAAAAACAACTGGCCCATCGCCAGGCCATAAAGGCCACCTACCAGTTCGCCCTGGTCCCAGACCTCGACGGAATGCGCATAGCCGCGTTGGTGCAGCTCCAGATAAGCCTTCTGGATACCTTCGGTGATCCAGGTGCCATCGGCGTAGGCACGGGGCGCGGCGCAGGCATGGATGACGGCGGCGAAATCCTGGTCGAAGGTCACGGTATAGCGCTGCTGGCGCAATAATTTGCCCAGGCTGCGGGAAACATGCAGCTCGTCGGGGAAAATCACCGTACGCGGGTCTGGCGACCACCAGAGGATAGGCTGGCCTTCGGAGAACCAGGGGAAGCAGCCATGGCGGTAGGCCTGGATCAGTCGTTCGGCCGACAGGTCGCCACCGGCGGCGAGCAGGCCGTTGGGTTCGCGCATGGCCTTGGCCAAGGGAGGGAACGTCAGGGTGTCGCGTTGTAACCAGGTCAGCATGGCATCCAGGCTTAGGGAAGGGGAGGGGAGTGGCAGGTCATGCACCTGCACCGCAAGCGTTGATTATTGACGACCCTGCGCCATGGGGCCAGCCCGAATAGGCGATTGACGAGTATTAGCATGAACGGGTGTTTCTGCAACTCTGTACACAGGGTGTGGTCGTAATCGGGTCTGGCGCATGCCGGCCATTTGCCAAGCTTGCCTGGATTGCTAAATACAGCTCATAAGCCTTTGTCAGCAAAGGCAATGCATGCTCAAATTGTCCGTGCAGTCAGGTGAAGGGCAAGTGTGTGGCATCGCGCACGCAAACCCGTACAATGCGGCCATTGTGGCGTTATCGCCATTTCACCTATCCGTCACCGGGTGTTAAAAGTAGATTCAGCAACATTCGTTCATTTTTCAACTGCTCCGGATAGAGCAGTCGTGTGTAGTCATTCAACAGATGGACGCGCTAAAGGCGCAGGAATAGACCCGTTTTGAAGAAATCCGCCGCAGCACCTAAAGCAGCAGTCGTACCGGCCTGGCGCCAGCACCTGCATTACCGACTCAAGGAAGGCGCACTGATTGCCATCGGTGCGCTGTGCCTGTTCCTGATGATGGCCTTGCTGACCTATGGCAAGGACGATCCGGGCTGGAGCCATAACAGCAAGATCGATGACGTGCAGAATTTCGGCGGCCCTGTAGGTTCCTACAGCGCCGATATCCTCTTCATGATCCTGGGTTACTTTGCCTACATTTTCCCGCTGTTGCTGGCGATCAAGACCTGGCAGATCTTCCGCCAGCGTCACGAGCCGTGGCAGTGGAGCGGCTGGCTGTTCTCCTGGCGCCTGATCGGCCTGGTGTTCCTGGTGCTGTCGGGCGCTGCGCTGGCGCATATCCACTTCCATGCCCCGACCGGTCTGCCGGCGGGCGCGGGCGGGGCCCTGGGTGAAAGCCTTGGCGACCTGGCGCGCAGGACCCTGAATATCCAGGGCAGCACCCTGATGTTCATCGCGCTGTTCCTGTTCGGCCTCACGGTATTCACCGACCTGTCATGGTTCAAGGTGATGGATGTGACCGGCAAGATCACCCTCGACCTGTTCGAATTGTTCCAGGGCGCCGCCAACCGCTGGTGGGCCGCCCGTGTCGAGCGCAAGCAAATGGTTGCGCAGCTGCGTGAGGTGGACACCCGTGTCAACGAGGTGGTGGCCCCAAGCACGCCGGATCGGCGCGAGCAAGCCAAGGTCAAGGAGCGCTTGATCGAGCGCGAGCAGGCCCTGAGCAAGCACATGTCGGACCGTGAAAAGCAGGTGCCGCCCGTGATCGCCCCGGCACCGCCCAAGGCGCCGGAGCCCAGCCATCGCGTGCAAAAAGAGAAGCAGGCACCGCTGTTCATCGACAGCGCCGTCGAAGGCACCTTGCCGCCGATCTCGATTCTGGACCCGGCCGAAAAGAAACAACTCAACTATTCCCCCGAATCCCTGGCGGCCGTCGGCCACCTGCTGGAAATCAAGCTCAAGGAATTCGGCGTCGAAGTGTCGGTGGACTCGATCCATCCGGGCCCGGTGATCACCCGTTACGAAATCCAACCGGCCGCCGGGGTAAAAGTCAGCCGCATTTCCAACCTGGCCAAAGACTTGGCACGTTCCCTGGCCGTGACCAGCGTGCGCGTGGTGGAAGTGATCCCGGGCAAGACCACCGTGGGTATCGAGATTCCCAACGAAGACCGCCAGATCGTGCGCTTCTCCGAAGTGCTGTCGACGCCGGAATACGACAACTTCAAATCGCCGGTCACCCTGGCGCTCGGCCATGACATCGGCGGCAAGCCGGTGATTACCGACCTGGCGAAAATGCCGCACTTGCTGGTAGCCGGTACCACTGGTTCCGGTAAGTCGGTGGGTGTGAACGCCATGATCCTGTCGATCCTGTTCAAGTCCGGGCCGGATGACGCCAAGCTGATCATGATCGACCCGAAGATGCTGGAACTGTCGATCTACGAAGGCATCCCGCACCTGCTGTGCCCGGTGGTCACCGACATGAAGGACGCCGCCAACGCCCTGCGCTGGAGCGTTGCCGAGATGGAGCGCCGCTACAAGCTGATGGCGAAGATGGGCGTGCGGAACCTGTCGGGCTTCAATGCCAAGGTCAAGGAAGCCCAGGACGCCGGCACACCGCTGACCGACCCGCTGTACAAGCGCGAAAGCATTCACGATGAAGCACCACTGCTGACCAAGCTGCCGACCATCGTGGTGGTGGTCGATGAATTTGCCGACATGATGATGATCGTCGGCAAGAAGGTTGAAGAGCTGATCGCCCGTATCGCCCAGAAGGCACGGGCGGCGGGTATCCACTTGATCCTCGCGACACAGCGGCCGTCGGTGGACGTGATCACCGGCCTCATCAAGGCCAACATTCCGACGCGCATGGCGTTCCAGGTCTCCAGCAAGATCGACTCGCGCACCATCATCGACCAGGGTGGCGCCGAGCAACTGCTGGGCCACGGTGACATGCTCTACATGCCGCCGGGCACCAGCCTGCCGATTCGCGTTCACGGCGCCTTTGTTTCCGATGACGAAGTCCACCGTGTGGTCGAAGCCTGGAAACTGCGCGGCGCGCCCGAGTACAACGACGACATCCTCAACGGCGTCGAAGAAGCCGGCAGCGGCTTTGAAAATGGCGGCGGTGGCGGTGATGACGATGCCGAGACCGACGCTTTGTATGACGAAGCCGTGGCCTTCGTACTGGAAAGCCGCCGTGCCTCGATTTCGGCGGTGCAGCGCAAGCTTAAAATCGGCTACAACCGCGCCGCCCGCATGATCGAAGCCATGGAAATGGCCGGCGTCGTGACCGCAATGAACACCAATGGCTCGCGTGAAGTCATCGCCCCCGGGCAGATGCGCGACTGATTCCGCGCCGCGTGGCAACACGCGGCGTGCCCTGACTACTCAATGAGGACTCCCATGCGCTTTATCCGCATGCTGTTGTTGCCAGCCTTGGCCCTGACCGCTGTTTCAGCTCACGCTGACCCGGCTTCCGTCGCCAGCCTGAAGAACCTGTTGGACAAATCCCAGACCCTCACCGCGCGCTTCTCCCAGCTGACCCTGGATGCCGGCGGCACCCAGTTGCAGGAAACCGCCGGTGAAATGGCCGTGCAGCGCCCAGGGCTGTTCTATTGGCATACCGAAGGCAAGGCGGAGCAGACCATTGTTTCCGACGGCCAGAAAGTCACGCTGTGGGACCCGGACCTGGAACAGGCGACCATCAAGAAGCTCGATCCGCGCCTGAACCAGACCCCGGCACTGCTGCTGTCGGGTGATGTGTCGAAAATCAACGACAGCTTCGACATCACCTCCAAGCAGACCAGCAACGTCATCGAGTTCACCCTCAAGCCAAAATCCAAGGACACGTTGTTTGACACGCTGTCCCTGTCGTTCGGCAACGGCGTGATCAACAACATGCGCCTGGTCGACAGCGTCGGCCAGCGCACCGATATCCTGTTCTCCGGGGTCAAGGCCAACCAGCCGGTGCCCGCGTCCAAGTTCAAGTTCGACATCCCCAAGGGTGCCGACGTGATCCAGGAATAAACTGCCCAGAGGTTTCAAACGCTGCCCATGGATCTGTTTCGAAGTGACCCGATTGCCCAGCCGTTGGCCGCGCGCTTGCGTTCGACCAACCTGGATGAGTACGTCGGTCAGGAACACCTGCTCGCTCGGGGCAAGCCCTTGCGCGAAGCCCTGGAGCAGGGTGCGCTGCATTCGATGATTTTCTGGGGGCCGCCGGGCGTGGGCAAGACCACCCTGGCGCGGTTGCTGGCGAAGGTCTCGGATGCGCACTTTGAAACGGTCTCGGCGGTGCTCGCCGGGGTCAAGGAGATCCGCCAGGCGGTGGAAGTCGCCAAGCAGCAGGCCGGGCAATACGGTAAACGCACTATCCTGTTCGTCGACGAAGTGCATCGCTTCAACAAGTCGCAGCAGGATGCGTTCCTGCCTTATGTCGAGGACGGTACGCTGATCTTTATCGGCGCCACCACCGAAAACCCTTCCTTTGAATTGAACAACGCCTTGTTGTCACGGGCGCGGGTCTATGTGCTCAAGAGCCTGGATGAAGCGGCGATGCGAAAGCTGCTGCACCGTGCCTTGAGCGAAGACAAGGGGCTGGGCAAGCGCCAGCTGAGCCTCAGCGATGAAGGTTTCAAGATTTTGCTGACCGCCGCCGATGGCGACGGGCGCCGCTTTCTCAACTTGCTGGAGAATGCTTCCGACCTGGCCGAAGACGGCGGCGAGATTGGCGTCGACCTGTTGCAAAGCTTGCTCGGTGACACACGCCGGCGTTTCGACAAGGGCGGCGAAGCCTTCTACGACCAGATTTCCGCGCTGCACAAATCCGTACGCGGTTCCAACCCTGATGGCGCGCTGTATTGGTTTGCGCGCATGATCGATGGCGGTTGCGACCCGCTGTACCTGGCGCGTCGGGTGGTGCGCATGGCCAGCGAAGACATCGGCAATGCCGACCCGCGGGCCCTGAGCCTGTGCCTGGCCGCCTGGGAGGTGCAGGAGCGCCTCGGCAGTCCGGAAGGCGAGTTGGCGGTCGCCCAGGCCATCACTTACCTGGCCTGCGCGCCCAAAAGCAACGCAGTGTACATGGGCTTCAAGTCGGCCCTGCGTGCGGCCGCCGAGCATGGTTCCCTCGAAGTGCCGCTGCACCTGCGCAACGCGCCGACCAAGCTGATGAAGCAGCTGGGGTATGGCGACGAATACCGTTATGCCCACGATGAGCCGGACGCCTACGCGGCCGGCGAAGACTACTTCCCCGATGAGCTGGAGCCGCAGCCGTTCTACCAGCCAGTGCCCCGTGGCCTGGAGCTGAAGATCGGTGAGAAGCTCAACCACCTGGCCACCCTCGACCGTCTGAGCCCCAGGCAGCGGAGAAAAACATGATTCCTTTGGTGATCGCCGTCTCGGCGGGAGGTATCGCCGGTACACTGCTGCGCTTCGCCACCGGCAATTGGATCAACGCCAATTGGCCGAAACACTTCTATACGGCGACGCTCGCCGTTAATATCGTGGGCTGCCTGTTGATCGGCGTGTTATACGGCCTGTTTTTGTTACGCCCGGAAGTGCCTGTCGAGGTACGTGCCGGCCTGATGGTTGGCTTTCTTGGCGGCCTGACGACTTTTTCATCCTTTTCACTGGATACCGTGCGCCTGCTGGAAAGCGGGCAAGTGCCGCTGGCGATTGGCTATGCGGCCATCAGCGTATTCGGCGGGCTGCTCGCCACCTGGGCTGGCCTGTCCTTGACCAAACTTTGATAACGAGAGACCGACATGCTCGATTCCAAACTGTTACGTAGCAACCTTCAGGACGTAGCGGACCGCCTGGCATCCCGTGGCTTTGCCTTGGATGTTGCGCGCATCGAAGCGCTGGAAGAACAGCGCAAGACCGTCCAGACCCGCACCGAAGCACTGCAGGCTGAACGTAATGCGCGCTCCAAGTCCATCGGCCAGGCCAAGCAGCGCGGTGAAGACATCGCGCCGTTGATGGCGGATGTCGAGCGCATGGGCACTGAGCTGTCCGATGGCAAAATCGAGCTGGAAGGCATTCAGACCCAATTGGATTCGATCCTGCTGGGCATTCCGAACCTGCCCCACGAATCTGTGCCGGTCGGCGAAGATGAAGAAGGCAACGTCGAAGTGCGCCGCTGGGGCACGCCGAAAGCCTTCGATTTCGAGATCAAGGACCACGTCGCCTTGGGCGAATTGACCGGTGGCCTGGATTTTGAAACCGCGGCAAAAATGTCCGGCGCACGCTTTGCCTTGTTGCGCGGCCCGATTGCGCGCATGCACCGTGCACTGGCGCAGTTCATGATCAACCTGCACACCGGCGAACACGGTTATGAAGAGGCCTACACCCCGTACCTGGTTCAGGCGCCGGCGTTGATGGGCACCAGCCAACTGCCGAAATTCGAAGAAGACCTGTTCAAGATCAGCCGCGACGGCGAAGCCGACCTGTACCTGATCCCGACCGCCGAAGTGTCGCTGACCAATATCGTCGCCGGCGAAATCCTCGACGCCAAGCAACTGCCGTTGAAGCTGGTTGCTCACAGCCCGTGCTTCCGTAGCGAAGCCGGCGCGTCGGGTCGCGACACCCGTGGCATGATCCGCCAGCATCAGTTCGACAAGGTTGAAATGGTCCAGGTAGTAGAGCCGTCGACCTCCATGGAAGCCCTGGAAGGCCTGACTGCCAACGCCGAGCGTGTGCTGCAGTTGCTGGAGCTGCCTTACCGCGTACTGGCCCTGTGCACGGGCGACATGGGCTTCAGCGCCGTGAAAACCTACGACCTGGAAGTGTGGGTGCCGAGCCAGGACAAATACCGCGAGATTTCGTCGTGCTCCAACTGCGGTGACTTCCAGGCCCGTCGCATGCAGGCGCGTTTCCGCAACCCGGAAACCGGCAAGCCGGAGCTGGTGCACACCCTCAACGGTTCGGGCCTGGCCGTAGGCCGTACCCTGGTGGCCGTGCTGGAAAACTACCAGCAGGCGGACGGTTCGATCCGTGTACCTGAGGTGCTCAAGCCTTACATGGCGGGCGTTGAGGTCATCCGCTAAATGGAATTTCTGCCGCTGTTTCATAACCTGCGCGGCAGCCGTGTGTTGGTCGTCGGTGGTGGGGAGATTGCCTTGCGCAAATCCCGGCTGCTGGCCGACGCCGGCGCGGTGTTGCGGGTGGTTGCTCCCCAGATCGAAAGCCAGCTGCGTGAGCTGGTGCTGGGCAGTGGCGGGGAACTGATGTTGCGCGGTTATCAGGAGGCCGACCTGGACGGTTGCACCCTGATTATCGCGGCCACCGACGATGAACCACTGAATGCGCAAGTGTCCAGTGATGCCAAGCGTCGCTGCGTGCCGGTCAATGTGGTGGACGCGCCAGCGTTGTGCAGCGTGATCTTCCCGGCGATTGTCGACCGGTCACCCTTGGTGATTGCCGTCTCCAGCGGCGGTGACGCGCCGGTACTGGCACGGCTGATCCGCGCCAAGCTGGAAACCTGGATTCCCTCAACCTACGGTCAATTGGCTGGGCTGGCCGCGCGTTTTCGGGCTCAGGTCAAAGGTTTGTACCCGGATGTGCAGCAACGCCGGGCGTTCTGGGAAGAAGTGTTCCAGGGCCCGATTGCCGACCGCCAGTTGGCCGGGCAGGGCGAGGAGGCCGAGCGCCTGTTGATCGAAAAGGTCAATGGCGCGCCGCCTTACGCGCCCGGTGAGGTGTACCTGGTGGGTGCGGGCCCAGGCGACCCGGATTTGCTGACCTTCCGTGCATTGCGCCTGATGCAGCAAGCCGACGTGGTGCTGTACGACCGTTTGGTTGCACCGGCGATTTTGGAACTGTGCCGTCGTGATGCCGAGCGCGTGTACGTCGGCAAGCGTCGCGCCGATCACGCGGTGCCCCAGGACCAGATCAACCAGCAACTGGTAGACCTGGCCAAGCAAGGCAAGCGCGTGCTGCGCCTCAAGGGGGGGGACCCGTTCATCTTTGGTCGTGGTGGCGAAGAGATCGAAGAGTTGGCGGCCCACGGCATTCCGTTCCAGGTGGTGCCGGGTATTACGGCAGCCAGTGGTTGCGCGGCCTATGCCGGGATTCCGCTGACTCATCGCGACTATGCCCAATCTGTACGTTTTATTACCGGGCACTTGAAGAACGGTACCTCGGACTTGCCTTGGCAAGACCTGGTCGGCCCCTCACAGACCCTGGTGTTCTACATGGGCTTGATTGGCTTGCCGATCATTTGCGAGCAGTTGATCAAGCACGGGCGTGCGTCGGACACCCCAGCGGCGCTGATCCAGCAGGGCACCACGTCCAACCAGCGCGTGTTCACCGGCACCCTGGCCGACCTGCCGCGCATGGTGGCGGAGCATGAGGTGCATGCGCCGACATTGGTGATCGTGGGTGAGGTGGTGGTGTTGCGTGAGAAGCTCAAGTGGTTCGAGGGCGCTCAATCCCAAGTCTGAACGACTGACCCACTGTAGGAGCGAGCTTGCTCGCGAAAAACTCAAGGACGCCAAGGGCTACCTGATAGCGCTGCGTTATCGTTGGCGTTCTTCGCGAGCAAGCTCGCTCCTACAGGCGGTTTATGTCAGCTCCATACACCTTTGCCGGGCAATGTATGGCGATCATGCTCGCTATCAAACCCCTGCAACGGCCCCTTCGGCACAATCCCCGTCGGGTTGATCGTGCGATGGCTGGCATAGTAATGCCCCTTGATATGCTCGAAATCCACCGTCTCGGCCACGCCTGGCCACTGATATATCTCCCGCAGCCAGTTCGACAAATTCGAGTAATCGGCAATCCGCCGCAGGTTGCATTTGAAGTGGCTGTAGTACACCGCATCAAAACGAATCAGCGTAGTGAACAGCCGCACATCGGCTTCGGTCAGGTACTCGCCGACCAGATAGCGATGGCTGCCCAGGTGCTGCTCCAAATGATCCAGCTCGGCAAACACATCATCAAACGCACTTTCATACGCCTGTTGTGAGGTGGCGAAGCCTGCGCGGTACACGCCGTTGTTCACAGCGGGGTAGATGCGTTCGTTGAGGCTGTCGATGGTCGAATGCAGGGCTTGGGGGTAGAAATCCAGGGTATTGCCGGTCAGCTCATTGAACGCGCTGTTGAACATGCGGATGATTTCCGCCGATTCATTACTGACGATGCGCTTGAGTTTCTTGTCCCACAGCACCGGTACGGTGACGCGGCCGGTGTAGTCGGCAGTATCGGCGGTGTAGCGCTGGTGCATGAAGTCCAAACCGTCCAGCTTGTCACCGCTGGAGCCGTGAGCCTTGTCGAAGGTCCAGCCGTTTTCCAGCATCAACCAACTGACCACTGAGACATCGATCAGGCTTTCCAGACCTTTGAGCTTGCGCAGGATCAGGGTGCGGTGCGCCCAGGGGCAGGCCAGGGACACGTAGAGGTGGTAGCGACCGGCCTCAGCCTTGAAGCCGCCTTCGCCACTCGGGCCGGGCGCGCCATCGGCGGTCACCCAGTGGCGGCGTTGTGCCTGTTCCCGTTGAAAAGCGCCGTCTGCGCTACTTTCGTACCACTGGTCTTTCCACTGTCCTTCGATCAATAAACCCATGACTGGCTCCCTTGGCTGATAAGCGTTGGAGCCCAGTCTAAAGGGATGAGTTCGAACTAAAAGCGCAAAAAACCGGCGTGAATGATCGATTAAATCGATTTATCCCGTGCGTCCCAGTACTCCTGGGCCAACTCGAACGCCTGCTGCCGCGGGTGACCAAGGCCGCGCAGGGCTAACGCCATGGTGGCGATCAACGCCAGTTGCGGGTAGCTGTCCTCAACGTCGCCGCGCCACAGTGCTTTTAGGTGCTCGGGCTCAAGCGTTGCCGGCTTGACGTGGCGCTGGACGGAAAGGGCGGGCCACTCTTCGTCCCAGCTCTGGCCGCCAGTGGTGCCATAAAGATGACTGACGGTGTCGGGGTTGATTTCGATCTCGCCGCCGTCGCCCTTGACCACAATCACGTTGTCACCCAGCAAGCCACTGGCATCGCGATGCACGCCCTGGTAACCGGGGTGGAAAATGCTTTGCAGGCCACAGCGCGCATTCAGCGGGTTGAGCAGGCGCGCCAGAGAGTGGATAGGCGAACGCAGGCCCAGAGTGTTGCGCAGGTCAATCATGCGTTGCAGCTGTGGCGCCCAATCACCCAGCGGGATAAACGCCAGGTTGCCGTGGGCAAAGGCGCTTTCGACCTGTTGCCAATCGCGGCACAGCGGGATCTGCAAGCTGTCCAGCAATTGCTCGGTGTACAACCGCCCCGCAGTGTGGGCGCCGCCGCCGTGCATCAGGATGCGCACGCCGTTCTGTGCCAGGCATTTGGCTGCCAGCAGGAACCACGGCAGGTGGCGCTTTTTACCGGCGTAGGTGGGCCAGTCGATATCGACGTTCAGCGCTGGCGCGTGCAGGCGCTCACGTACGGCTTCGGTGAAACCGGCGAGTTCTTCCGGGCTTTCTTCCTTGTGGCGCAGCAGCATCAGGAAGGCGCCGAGCTGGGTGTCCTCGACTTTTTCGTCGAGCAGCATGCCCATGGCTTCCCGCGCTTCCTCGCGGGTGAGGTTGCGCGCGCCACGCTTGCCTTTGCCGAGGATGCGCACGAACTGCGCAAAGGGATGCTCTTGGGGCGTTACGAGAGTCAGGGGGGCAAAGTCGGTCATAAGCAATTCGTCGGCCTGGGCAGGCCCGCCAGCTTGGCGGCGAGTTTGGCGGGAGTGCCGTTGAACAGTTTGTTGAGGTGCAGGCTGTTGCCCTTTTCCGGGCCCAGCTTCAAGGTGGTGTACTTGATCAGCGGGCGCGTGGCGGGGGACAGCTGGAACTCGGTGTAGAACTGGCGCAGCAGGGTGAGGATTTCCCAGTGTGCCGGGGTCAGCTCCAAGGCTTCGGCAGCGGCCAGGGCATTCGCCACTTCATCGGACCAGTCGTTGAGGTCGACGAGATAGCCGTCCTTATCCAGTTCCAGGGTGTGTGCGCCGACGGTCAAGGTGTTCATAGCCAGGTGTTGACCTTGTCGTAGTCGATCGACAGTTGCACGAAGCCTGGGTAATCGACGCTGTCAGCCCAGTCGGGCAGCGGCAGGTTGCGCGCCTGCATGTCTTCGGCCAGCACAAACACCTTTACGCCTTTGGTTTGCAGGGCGGGCGTGTGCAGGCCGTAGGCTCCGTCGCCGCACAGCAGGATTGCGTCCTCGGCGCCACAGATGCGCAGGCAGCTATCGAGGCGGCTGTCGGTAAACGGGGAATGAGACACCACATGTAGAGTCGACATCAGAGGGTAATCACCTGGTCGTAACGGTCAATCAGTTGGGAAATGGCTTGGCTGTCGAGCACCTGTGCGTTGGCGGGTGGCGGCAACCCGCGTGCGGAAAGACTATGGCTGCACGCGAACACGTCATCAATGCCGAACAGGCCCAGGGCCTGCAGGTTGGCACTCAGGTCTTTCTGTTGCACGGCCTTGGCCGCTTGGTTCGGCGCCAGTTGGAACACACCGTCATCCAGGAACAACAGGCCAATGGGCAGATCGAACGCGCCACCGGCCAGCACGATATCCAGTGCTTCCCGCGCACTCGGCCCGGACCACGGGGCCTGGCGGCTGATCACCAACAAGGATCTGGGCATGTCACGGCCCTCCAAAACAGATCAGGCGGTCGGCGTCCTGGATCGCGTCATGCAACTGCCCAAGGCCCGATAACGCCCAGGGTGCCTCCAGATTCACGGCGCTGCGTTGATAGCGCGTAGCCTCTTCGGCATTCAGCACACCACGGCGCAAGGCGGCGGCGATGCACACCACACCGTCGAGCTGGTGCTGGCTGACGAACTCGCGCCATTGGCGCGCAATGTCTGGCTCGTCCTGGGGCGCAACGACGTTACTGGACGCGCTGTACACGCCATCCTGATAAAAAAACATCCGCACAATCTCATGCCCGCCGGCCAACGCCGCCTGTGCGAACAACAGGGCGCGGCGCGAGGAGGGCGCGTGGGCGGCGCTATACAGTGCAATCGCGAACTTCATGGAAGACTCTGCCAACAAACGTCGGCCAATGATAAAGCCGCCGCCGCGAAAAAGCCCGCCGTGATCAAAACGGTCACTGTGGTTGATCGTTCTGACGATTGCCGGCAGGCGCCAGGCTGCCTAGTCTGTGGGTATTCGCAACCCAACTGGAGTCCCCATGTCAGGTCCCTTGGCGTCCCTTAAAGTGCTGGATTTTTCCACCTTGCTGCCCGGCCCGTTTGCCTCCCTGATGCTGGCGGACATGGGCGCCGAGGTGCTGCGTATCGAATCGCCCACGCGGATGGACCTGTTGCGTGTGTTGCCGCCCCATGATCGTGGCACCTCGGCCAGCCACGCCTACCTCAATCGCAACAAGCGTAGCCTGGCCCTGGACCTCAAGCAGGCCGAGGCGCTGGAGATTGTGCGTGAGTTGGTCAAGGGCCATGACATCCTGCTCGAGCAGTTCCGCCCCGGTGTCATGGCGCGCCTGGGCCTGGGCTATGAGGCGCTGAAGGCGATCAACCCGCGGCTGATCTATGTGTCGATCACCGGCTACGGCCAGACCGGCCCCTATAAGGACCGCGCCGGGCACGATATCAACTACCTGGCGTTGGCCGGCGTCGCCAGCCATACCGGGCGCCAGGACACCGGCCCGTTGCCCCTGGGCGTACAGCTGGCGGATGTGGCGGGCGGTTCACTGCATGCCGTGGTGGGCTTGCTGGCGGCGGTGATTGCCAGGCAGCAGAGCGGGGTGGGGCAATACCTGGATGTGAGCATGACCGATTGCTCGTTCAGCCTGAACGCCATGGCTGGGGCCGGTTATCTGGCTTGCGGGGTCGAGCCTGGGTGGGAGAACCATGTGCTCAATGGCGGGAGTTTCTATGACTATTACCGCACGCGCGATGGGCGCTGGATGTCGGTGGGCAGTTTGGAACCGGGGTTTATGCAGCAGCTGTGCGCGGCCTTGGGACGCCCGGAGCTGGCGGCATACAGTGTGACGCCCGAACGGCAGGGCGTGCTCAAGCAGGCGTTGCAGGTGGAGTTCGAGAAGCGCAGTTTTGACCAGTTGTGTGAGTTGTTTGCCGGGGTGGATGCCTGTGTCGAGCCAGTGTTGAGTTTGAGCGAAGCGGTGGAGCATCCCCAGTTGAAGGCGCGGGAGCTGGTCAGCCAAGTGCCCCGGGGTGATGGCTCGACACAAGCGCAATTGGCCTGCCCGCTGAAATTCTCCGAGGGGTTGCCGGCGCCCAGGCATATTGGAGTGGCGGTGGGGGCGCACAGTGATGAGGTGCTGGCGGAGTTGGGGTTCGGTATTGAGCGGATAGAGCAATTGCGGCAGGCCAAGGTTGTAGGTTGACTGAGCCGACGCTTTCGCAGGCAAGCCAGTTCCCACATTTTGATTGTGTTCACAGATCCAAATGTGGGAGCTGGCTTGCCTGCGAAGAGGCCCTCATTCCACCCGAGTTTCCCCGGTGAACACCAACGTCTGCCGACACCGCCGACACAAATACCGCCGCCCCTGGTTCACCAGCCCATGGCGCTGCGGGGAGAACGGAAAATCACTGTCCGCACACGGGCAGCGGTAAATATAGCGAGTCACCTGTCGGCGCTTGACCTCGTAGGTATGGCAACGGTCGGGCGGCAGTTCGTAAACCCCGCGCATGATCAGCTGCCATTCCTCGCCATGGGGCTGGATACGCTCGCCAAACAATTGGTGGGCAATCAGGTGTGCCACTTCGTGGGCCACGGTCTGCTTGAGAAAGTGTTGGCTGTTTTCACGGTACAACTGAGGGTTGAAGCGCAGCAGGTTCTCGTGCAAATGCGCGACACCGGCTTTCTGGCCCCGCAGCTTGAGGCTGACCTGGGGGCGTTTGAAGCTTCGTTTGAAAAAGGATTCGGCTTGCAGGAAACAATCTTCGACGCGGGTATTGAGTTGCTCGGGCATGCTGTACATATCTCCAGAGACGCCCAGTATGCCGCAAAGCTGGGTGTTTCCGAATCTGTCAGGCGCCGAATGGTCATGCATAACGCACAAAGCCACCTTGCGGTGGCCTTGCCTGCGGGGTTTTTCGTTCAACTGGTGTAGATCGGCCCGACGCCCAGGCCCCAGACGATCACGGTAAAGGCCATGATCGCTACCAGCACCACCAGGCCGACGGCCAATACCGAGCTGGAAAACAGGAAGCCTTCATCCGGGTCGATACTCATGAAGGTCGGCAGCCCCACATACAGCAGGTACACCGTGTAGCAGATCGCCGCCGTGCCCACGACCATGCCCAGCCACATATGCGGGTAGAGCGCCGCCAGCCCGCCGATAAACAAGGGTGTGGCGGTGTAAGTGGCAAATGCCACGCAGCGGGCCATGCTTGGGCTGGCGTCGTAGGTGCGGGCCATCCAGTGAATGAACGCGCCCATCACCGCCACGCCGCACAGCATGGCCGCGTAGGACATGAGAGTCATCCACAGCGCGCTTTCCTGGGTCAGCATCACCGGGGCACGGTTGCCGATGACCCAGCCGACTTGAGTGGTGCCAATAAAGGCTGAAATGGCGGGGATCGCCGCGAGAATCAGGGTATGAGTGAGGTACATGTGGCTGATGCTTTCTTCTTTATCGCCACGGATTTCCCGCCATTCCTGGTCGGGATGGGTAAACAGCCCCACGACGTGATGGATCATGCCAGTCACTCCTGTCGTTATTACCATCGCCCCCCATCGGAGCGCCCACGGGCCATATGGCCTGAAAGGTCTGGATAGATGTGCGACCTCAAGTCGCAGTATAGAAAGGGATGACCGGAATAACCGTAGGGCCTTTAGAGCAAATTGCGCTGTAAACAGGGGGGCTAATCGCGGTGTGGTCTGTCTGAGTTCATGGGATCCAGTGTGGGAGCTGGCTTGCCTGCGATGGCGGCCTGTCAGGAACAGAGATGTTGACTGGCACACCGCTATCGCAGGCAAGCCAGCTTCCACATTGGATCTGCGCCAGTCTTACCGGTAAAATGCTGCGCTTTTCGTCACACACCTTTGCGGATCCAAGCGCCATGGGCACTCTTACAGTCAACCAGAACAAACTGCAAAAACGCCTGCGTCGCCTGGCCGGTGAAGCGGTCGCCGATTTCAACATGATCGAGGATGGCGACAAGGTCATGGTCTGCCTCTCCGGCGGCAAAGACAGCTACACCATGCTCGACGTGTTGCTGCACCTGCAAAAGGTCGCGCCAATCAAGTTCGAGATCGTGGCGGTCAACATGGACCAGAAGCAACCCGGTTTCCCTGAGCATGTGCTGCCGGCCTATCTGAAAGAACTGGGCGTCGAGTATCACATCGTCGAGAAAGACACCTACTCGGTGGTCAAGGAATTGATCCCGGAAGGCAAGACCACCTGCTCGCTGTGCTCGCGCCTGCGCCGTGGCACGCTCTATACCTTTGCCGATGAGATCGGCGCGACCAAGATGGCCCTGGGTCATCACCGCGATGACATCGTCGAAACCTTCTTCCTCAATATGTTCTTCAACGGCTCGCTCAAGGCCATGCCGCCCAAGCTGCGCGCCGACGACGGACGCAACGTAGTGATCCGCCCGCTGGCGTATTGCAACGAGAAGGACATCCAGGCTTACTCCGATTTCAAGCAATTCCCGATCATCCCGTGCAACCTGTGCGGCTCCCAGGAAAACCTGCAGCGCCAGGTGGTCAAGGAGATGCTGGTGGACTGGGAGCGCAAGACCCCTGGGCGTACCGAAAGTATCTTCCGCAGCCTGCAAAACGTGATCCCGTCGCAATTGGCCGACCGCAACCTGTTCGACTTCACCAGCTTGAAAATCGATGAGACCGCCGCATCGCGTTTCGTCAATGTAGTGAACCTCTGAGTCTTCCCGAGGCTCTAGTACACGGCGCTTGCGGGCGCCGTTTTCAATTCGACTGACAGGAGAGGGCATGCGCGATTACAAGTGGCTGCACGAATATTGTCTGAACCGCTTCGGTTCGGCGGCCAAGCTGGAAGCCCATCTGCCGGTGCCCAAGACCCCGGCGCAATTGCGCAAGATAGCGGATGACCGTTACCTGTCGACCTTGGCGCTGCGAGTGTTCCGCGCCGGTTTGAAGCACAGCGTGGTCGATGCCAAATGGCCGGCGTTCGAGCAGGTGTTCTTTGGCTTCGACCCGGAAAAAGTCGTGCTGATGGGTGCCGAACACCTGGAACGGCTGATGCAGGACACCCGCATCATCCGCCACCTGGGCAAGCTCAAGAGTGTGCCGCGCAACGCGCAGATGATCCTGGATATCGAGCAGGAGAAAGGCAGCTTCGGCGCGTTTATCGCTGATTGGCCGGTGACCGATATCGTCGGGCTCTGGAAGTACCTGAGCAAGCACGGCCACCAGTTGGGCGGCCTGTCGGCGCCTCGCTTCCTGCGCATGGTCGGCAAGGACACCTTTGTACCGAGCGATGACGTGGTGGCAGCGTTGAATGCGCAGAAGATCGTCGACAAGGCGCCGACCAGCCTGCGCGATTTGGCGACAGTACAGGGTGCCTTCAACCAGTGGCATGCCGAGAGTGGGCGGCCGATGTGTCAGCTGTCGATGATGTTGGCCTATACCGTCAACCATTGATACTGATCGTTCCCACGCTCCGCGTGGGAATGCTGCCCAGGACGCTCTGCGTCCCGGGCCTAGTGCAAGGGTGACGCGGAGCGTCACAGGATGCATTCCCACGCGGAGCGTGGGAACGATCAGCGATCAGTCAATCGGCCAGCCGCCGGTTCAATTGATGCCGCCAACGCACATACAGCAACGCCGTGCAAAACACCGCCAGGCTCGCCAGCATCTCCAGCGCACCAAACCACTGGCGGTTCGGGTCATACGCCGCCAGTGCGCCCTTGATGAAATACAGGTTCACCGCAAAGCACATCCACGAATGCCCGCGTGCGCTGCCCATCAGCATGCCTGGCGCAAGTATCAGCAGCGGCACCAGCTCGATCAGCAGGATGACCCACGGGCGCGCCCCATGCAGGTCGGCGACCAACAGGTAGTACACGCACAACAAGCCCACCAGGCCCAAGAACGCCAGCAGGCTCAGCGCGCGTGCCACCTTGACCCGTGGCTCCAGCCACTCCCGTGGCGGCAGGACCTTAGGCTTCCTGGCCACGGCCGTTCTCCAACAGCGTGGCGGTCTTGGCCAGGCGCAGGCCCAAGGCCCGGCACAAGGTGATTTCATGTTGATCGAGCATACGCTTGCCGTCTGGCCCGGAATGGTGGCTGGCGCCATACGGCGTGCCGCCGCCCTGGGTGTCGAGCAGCGCCTGCTCGCTGTAGGGCAGGCCGGTGATCAGCATGCCGTGGTGCAGCAGCGGCAGCAGCATCGACATCAGCGTGGTTTCCTGGCCGCCATGCAGGCTGGCGGTGGAGGTGAACACGCCGGCCGGCTTGCCGACCAGAGCGCCGGTGAGCCACAGGTTGCTGGTGCCATCGAGGAAGTACTTTAGCGGCGCGGCCATGTTGCCGAACCGGGTCGGGCTTCCCAGGGCCAGGCCCGAGCAGTGCTTCAGGTCGTCCAGGCTGGCATACAGCGCGCCCTCGTCGGGAATGCTCGGCGCCACCGCTTCGCACTCGGTGGAAATCGCCGGCACGGTGCGCAACCGCGCTTCCATGCCGCCTTGCTCGATACCGCGGGCAATCTGTCGGGCCATCTCGCTCACCGAGCCGTTGCGGCTGTAATACAACACCAGCACATAGGGCGTAGTCACGGCAGGATCTCCAGCACGTTCTCGGGCGGGCGGCCAATGATGGCTTTGTCGGCGGTTTCCAGGATCGGGCGTTCCATCAGCTTGGGATGGGCTGCGATGGCGGCGATCAGTTGGGGGTCGCTGAGGCTGGCGTCGGCCAGGTTCAGGGTTTTGTATTCGTCTTCGCCGGTGCGCAGCAGTTGGCGTGCGCTGATCCCCAGTTTTTTCAGCAGGGCCTCGATTTGCGCGGCATCCAGCGGGGTTTCCAGGTAGCGCACGACGGTCGGGGTGAGGCCGCGGGCTTCCAGCAGTTCCAGCGCACCGCGGGATTTCGAGCAGCGCGGGTTGTGATAAAGCGTCAGATCGGTCATGTGCGGGTCGCATCTTGCGTAAGGTGGCGGGTATTCTACCTGCGCTGGCGCCTGTCCTTAAACCGTAAGAGGCGATAGGCCGCAGCCAACGTTCATTTTTGCGAAGGAATACCCCATGACAAGGCGACTGATCGGTGCATTGGCGATCATCACAACCCTGCTGCTCAGCGGCTGCGGTAACGATTACGGCGTTGACCAATACGGCCAGAAAGTGGCGGCCGAACGCCTGGACAAACAGTGGCTGGTGGTCAACTACTGGGCCGAATGGTGTGGCCCGTGCCGCACGGAAATCCCCGAGCTCAATGCCCTGGCAGAACAGTTGAAAGGCCAGAATGTCGGGGTGTTCGGCGTCAACTTCGACAATGTGCAGGGTGAGGAACTGAAGGCCGCCAGCGACAAGCTGGGGATCAAGTTCACGGTACTGGCCCAGAACCCGGACGGGATCTTCGAGATTCCGCGCAGTGAGGCCTTGCCGGTGACCTACATCATCGACGACAAGGGCAAGGTGCGTGAGCAGTTGATGGGTGAGCAGACAGCGGAAGGGGTGTTGGCCAAGCTCAAGGCCCTGAAAGGCTAGAACTATGGGAGCTGGCTTGCCTGCGATGGCCATGGGTATCTACACAATTTTGGAGTGACGCTGGACCTGTGGCGAGGGAGCTTGCTCCCGTGACGGCTTGACAGCCGACGCTGATCTAACTGAGGCACGGTGATCCAAATGTGGGAGCTGGCTTGCCTGCGAAGGCGGCCTGCCAGCCGACCGGGATATTGGATTTGACCGAGTACATATCCATTATTTAGGTAACGGCCACCGATGGTTCCGCTCTGACAGCGGCTCACTTTTGAAAAGCCGGAATGCCGGCCCAGACAAAAGTAAGCAAAACGCTCTTGCCCCACCACTCGGCACCTCGCTTAGGCTCGGTGTGCCCGTAATCCGCCAGTGATTTGGGGGGCCGCCGCCACGCGCCATCCATGGCGCGGGGCGGCTAAACCGGCATCCCTGCCGGTTTACCCCCAAAATCCCTGTCGAATTCCGGCCAGCGTGGTTTGACGGGGCGCCTGAGATCAAGATTAAAAGCAGATCAAGATCAAGAGCGACTCGCTTCGCATCGTGGTTACCGTCTGCTGTTACAACCCACAAAGTTGTGTAGATACCTATGCTGCGATGGCATCGCTGCGGTGTACCTGATACGCCGCGTCGTCCGCATCGCAGGCAAGCCAGCTCCCACAGAGCCCGAGGACAACGCGTTAATACAGGAGAGTGCGCCTAGGTCAGCCTTCTTCGAGCCACAGGCGGATCGGCTTGCCTTCGGCCGGCCAGAACCGCGTCTGTTCGAGCGGCGAGATGTCCCAGCGCTGCACGCCTTGCAGGGCCTGGAAGAAGCGATGCTCTTGCTCCATCAGGGCCTCGGCGCACATTTTCCGGGTGCTGCCGACCGGGCCGAAGCTGAGCTTGTCGCCTTCGACCGTGTACGGCGCAAACCAGTGGTTACAGCCGCCATTGCCATAGGCGCGGCCATCGGCGCCCAGGGTGACGGTAAGGTGCGCGTAGTCCATCAGCGGCCGCTCACCGATCCATTCCACGACGTAGCTGTGGTCGCGCTCCAGCTTGGCGCCATCGGCGGCACAGCCTGCCAGGCCCAGGCCGATTGCGGCGAGCAGCAGCCGGCCTTTCATTGCGCGGCCTGCTGGCATTTCGGGCAGCGGTGCTTATCGCCTTCGCTGGCCCAGCCCAGTTCTTTGATACGCGCGTTGGCGGCCGGTTGCAGCGGTGCCTTGGTCAGCTTGGTTTCTACCGCGAATTCAAACTCCAGCACGGCGTCGCAGCTGTCGCAATTGACCTTCCAGGTGTGGATCTCGAGTTCGCCGAACTTCGGCCCTTGGGCCATGGCGACCCACTGGCCCGCCGGGCGGATGGAGTAGCGTGCGTCACCTTCGACGGTGAGTCGCATCGACAGGGTTTTACTGCCGCGCAGGCTGACGATCAGGACGTCGCCATGTTTGATCGAACCACCGTTGCCGGTGACCTGGTAACGGCCCGGCACCAGGGCACGGCATTCGATCAGGGTGTGTTGCGGGCTCAGCAAGCTGAAGCGGAAATCGTGTTCGGCCATGGATCCTCCAAATAGGCGCGGCATCCTATCACGGGTGCCGGCCTATCATGAGCCTGGTATGTGACCGCTGATCATCCCTCGACCAGGTTCTGGGCGCGGCCATCGGCCCACGCGGCAATGTTGGCCAATGTGGTGCCGGCAATCGCCGCCAGGGCTTCACGGGTGAGGAAGGCCTGGTGCGCGGTGATGATCACGTTGGGGAAGGTCAGCAGGCGGGCAAGCACGTCATCCTGCAGGGGCAGGTCCGAGCGGTCCTCAAAAAACAATTGGGCTTCTTCTTCGTAGACGTCCAACCCCAGATAGCCCAACTGGCCCAGCTTGAGCGCTTCGATCAGTGCCGGCGTATCGACCAGGCCACCACGCCCGGTGTTGATCAGCATCGCACCGGTTTGCATCTGCGCGAGCGAGCGGGCATTGATCAGGTGTTTGCTGTCGGCGGTCAGCGGGCAGTGCAGGCTGATGATTTGTGCCTCGGCCAACAGTTCAGGCAGGCTTACGTAGCGGGCCCCGAGGTCCTGCACCTGTGGGTTGGGGAAGGGATCGTAGGCCAGCAACTGGCAGCCGAAGCCGGCCATGATCCTGGCGAAGGTCGCGCCGATCTGACCGGTGCCGACCACGCCGACCGTTTTGCCGACCAGATCAAAGCCGGTCAGCCCGTGCAGGCTGAAATCACCGTCGCGGGTACGGTTGTAGGCACGGTGCAGGCGACGGTTGAGGGCCAGGATCAGGGCGACGGCGTGCTCGGCCACCGCGTGGGGCGAATAGGCGGGCACGCGCACGATGGTCAGGCCCAGGCCCTGGGCGGCGGGTAAGTCGACATGATTGTAGCCCGCCGAGCGCAGGGCAATCAGGCGTGTGCCGCCCTTGGCCAGTTGCTCCAGCACGGGGGCGCTGAGGTCGTCGTTGATAAAGGCGCAGACCACCTCGTGGTGTTCGGCCAGGGCCACGGTATCGAGGTTGAGGCGGGCGGGTTGGAATTGCAGTTCCAGGCCAGCCGGCAGCGGTTCGCCGAGGAAACTCTCGCGGTCGTAGGTTTGGCTGCTGAAGAGAATGACGCGCATTAAGAAGGCTCCCTGCAATTTACACATTGGAATGCTGACTGAATGTGGGAGGGGGCTTGCCCCCGATAGCGGTACATCAGCGATGGATTCGTCTACTGACACACTGCTATCGGGGGCAAGCCCCCTCCCACATTGTTGATTCGTTGCCCATGAAAACAGGGTCAGGCACTCACTCTGGCTTCACTGGCCAGCCGTGCAATCGCCATGTCCAGTTCGTCCAGCGCGGCCGTGGCCTTGGCGTCATCCTGCTTGAGCAGGGTTTCGGCGCGTTGGCAGGCTGCTCGTAATTGCGGAACACCACAGTAGCGGGTGGCGCCGTGCAAACGGTGCACACGCTCGATCAAGGCGTGGTTGTCATTGGCTTCGCGGGCGTGGGTAATTGCCAGGCGATCAGCCTCCAGGGAGGCCAGTAGCATGGCGAGCATATCAGCGGCCAGGTCGGCCTTGTTGGCGGCCAGGCGCAGGCCTTCTTCGTGATCGAGTACCAAGAGTTGCACGCCCTGGGCCGCGCCTTCGTGGGTACGCTCCGGGCCTTGGTTACGCAGCGCCAGGCCGGTCCATTTCAATACCACCTGGGCCAATTGCCGCTCGCTGATGGGTTTGGTCAGGTAGTCGTCCATACCGCTTTGCAGCAGGGCGCGTTTTTCGTTGGCCATGGCGTGAGCCGTGAGGGCTACCACCGGCAGCGGTGTGCCGTGGCGTTCGCTTTCCCACTGGCGGATCGCCTCGGTGCTCTGGCGGCCATCCATGCCGGGCATTTGCACGTCCATCAGCACCAAATCGAACGTTTCCTGCTTCACGGCGTCGACCGCCGCGTAACCGCTTTCCACCGCCTGCACCTTGGCGCCCATGTCTTCCAACAGGGTTTGCACCAGCAACAGGTTGGCCGGGTTGTCGTCCACGCACAGCACCCGTGGCGCACGGCTGGACAACGGCTCACCGGGTTCGCTGCGCGAAGGGCGCGGGCTGATCAGGTCGGCCAGGGAGCGGCGCAACTTGCGCGTACAGGCGGGCTTGGCCTGCAGTTGGCTGTTGGGGTTGGGCACCGATTGGTTGAACAGCATCTGCTCTGTGGTCGGGCACAGCACCAGCACCTTGCAGCCCAGGTGTTCCAGGTCCCACAGGTGTTGATTGAGGCGTTCGGGCGGAATGTCGTTGGCGGTGACGCCGAGCACCGCCAGGCTGATGGCCTGTTCGGTCTGGTGGGCACTGGTGATGCCGTTGGTCAGGCTTTCCAGGGTATTGAACGGCGTGACTTCCAGGCCGCAGTCTTCCAATTGATGTTGCAGGGCCTGGCGCGCCAGTTCGTGGTTTTCCAGCACGGCCACACGACGCCCCAATAGCGGCGCGGCGGGCAGGTCTTCGACGTCGTCACGGGTTTTGGGCAGGTTCAGGCTGATCCAGAATTCCGAACCTTCACCCGGCGTGCTGTCGACGCCGATTTCGCCGCCCATCTGCTCGATCAACCGCTTGGAAATCACCAGGCCCAAACCGGTACCGCCGGGCTGGCGCGACAGCGAATTGTCGGCCTGGCTGAATGCCTGGAACAGGGCGCGCACATCCTGGTTGGACAGGCCAATGCCGGTGTCTTGCACGCTGATGCGCAATTGCACGCTGTCTTCCTGCTCGTCCTCGATCATTGCCCGGGCCACAATGGTGCCTTCGCGGGTGAACTTGATCGCATTGCTGATCAGGTTGGTCAGGATCTGCTTGAGCCGCAGCGGGTCGCCCACCAACGCCAGGGGCGTGTCGCGGTACACCAGGCTTACCAGTTCGAGCTGCTTGGCATGCGCGGCGGGGGCGAGGATGGTCAAGGTGTCTTGCAGCAAGTCGCGCAGGTTGAAAGGCACGCTGTCGAGCACCAGTTTTCCGGCTTCAATCTTCGAGAAATCGAGGATTTCGTTGATGATGCCCAGCAGGTTATCCGCAGATTTTTCGATAGTGCCCAGGTAATCCAGCTGGCGCGGTGATAATTCGCTTTTTTGCAGCAAGTGAGTAAAACCGAGGATGCCGTTGAGCGGTGTGCGGATCTCATGGCTCATGTTGGCCAGGAACTCCGACTTGATACGGCTGGCTTCCAGGGCTTCCTTGCGTGCCAGGTCCAGCTCGATGTTCTGGATCTCGATGGTTTCCAGGTTCTGGCGCACGTCTTCGGTGGCCTGGTCGATGCTGTGTTGCAGCTCTTCCTGGGCATTTTGCAGGGTTTCGGCCATGCGGTTGATGCCAGACGCGAGTTGGTCCAATTCCTGGCTGCCCAAGGGTGGCAAGCGTGTTTCCAGGTTGCCGTCCTTGAGCTGCGCCACCGCTTGCTTGATCTGGCCAATCGGCGAATTGATGGTACGGCTGATACGCAGGGCGAGGGCGGCGGTGCACATCAGGCCGATGGCGATCAGCAGAAGGCTGGCGAACAGGCTGCGATAGCCGCGCAACAGCATGCCATTGTGGGACAGCTCGACTTCCACCCAACCCAGCAGGCGGTCGGCCTCATCGGGAATCAATTCGCCCGCCAGGTTGCGATGGCGGCCAAACACCGGCAGTAGATAGCGGGTGGCGTCGTTGCCGGAACGCTGTAACAGTTGCGAGCTGTTGCCGGTGGGTGGCTGGTTGAGCATGGTCGGGCCGGCATGGGCCAGGGACGCGCGGTCTGGCGCCAGGAACGACACGGCGCGCACATCCGGCTGTTCCAGGGACTGGGTGGCGATACGCTCCAGCAGGTCGGTGTCCTTGTGGCCCATGGCTGGGGCCACCAGCGGTGCCAATTGCTCGGCGATCATTTCGCCGCGTTGCAGTAGCTGGGTCTGCAACTCCGACAGCTGCATCCAGGTGAAATAGCCGCCCAACAACAGCGCCATCAGGCTGGTCGGTAATAAGGTCAGCAACAGTACGCGGCCTTTTATCCCCATTCTTCTAAGCACGCCACTCTCCTGCTACCACGTTGTTATCAATCATCCACGCCGGCATCCGGCCAGCGCCACCTGCGCAGTGTAGCCATTTGCGCGGCCTGGAATCTTGCAAATTAATGACATGCGGCAATCTTCGGGCCATTCGGCGCCGGGTGGCGATTGCCTGTGAACGTTTAATCTTGAATAATCAGTGATTGAGAATGACTTGCAGACGCTAATGACTCCCGCAGCAGTTGGCCTACCCAGTATCCTGACCATCGAAGATGACCCTGTGTTGGGCGCCTACGTGCACGAGCAACTGGGCCGCAGTGGTTTCCAGGTGACCTGGTGCCAGAACGGCCAGCAGGGCCTGCAACTGGCCCGCGCCCAGGCCTTCGACCTGGTGCTGATGGATATTCTGCTGCCGGGGCTGGACGGTTTGTCGATCCTCACTCATTTGCGCCAGAGCCACGCCATGCCCGTGATCCTGATGTCAGCCCTGGGCGCTGAAGCCGACCGTATCAGCGGTTTTCGCCTGGGCGCGGACGACTATTTACCCAAGCCGTTCAGCATGGTTGAACTGTGCGTGCGTATTGAAGCGATCCTGCGCCGCGTTGCCCTGGATCGCCGGCCCGAGCCGACGCGCGCCCCGGCACTTGAAGATGCCCGGGTGCTGCACTTTGATGATGAACGCTGCGATGTGTCCTGCCAGGACCAGTGGGCCGCGCTCACGCGCAGCGAATACCGCCTGCTGGAAACCCTGCACCGCAACGCCGAAGAAGTCCTCAGCAAAGCCTTCCTGTATCAGCAGGTGTTGCAGCGCGGTTATGCGCCCCATGACCGCAGCCTCGACATGCATGTCAGCCAGATCCGCCGCAAGCTCAAGGCCATCGGTTACATCGAGCGTGAAGTACGCACCGTATGGGGCAAGGGCTACGTGCTGAGCGGTCACGATGAAGGGCTTTGAGCGACTGCCCGGCAAGCACTCGTTGTTCTGGAAGCTGGCCTGCCTGTTGATCGCCTTCTGTTTGCTGATGATTTGGCTCAGTTGGTCGTGGGGCCGCTATATGGAACAGCAGAGCGCGTATCTGTCCGACAAGTCGCGGGAGATTCTCAATGGCTATGCCGCGGGTGCCGAACTGGCGTGGAGCACGCAAGGCAGCGCGGGCGTAGATGCCTGGCTGCAGCGGATGGCCGAGCGCGAAAGCACTTGGGTAGGGGTGATCGGTAACGACCTGCAGTCCCTGGGCAGCACGCCCTTGAGTGACAAGGAAAGCCAGCGCCTGACGTTTTTGCGTGGATTGGACTGGCCGGTCAGCCGGCATGTCATTGGTTTGCCCTGGATGAAAGTACCGTTTCCGGTCGACCCTGGCGCGGGGTCGCTGGTGATCGAGCTGCCGCAGCGCTTTATGCCTGGGCGCTATCAACTGTTCTGGCGGGTGGTCACCAATGGTGTGATCCCAGGTCTGTTTACCCTCTTGCTATGCATCGGCCTTTACCGGCTGTTGATCATGCCCCTCAATCAATTGCGCGAGCAGGCCAATGCCTGGCGTGCGGACCAACTCAATACGCGGATGTCCCTGGATGCCACCAGCCGCCAGGACGAACTGGGCGAGCTGGGCCGCGCCTTTGACCATATGTCCGAACGCTTGCAGGGCACGGTGCGTTTGCAGCAGCAGTTGCTGCGCGATATGTCCCATGAACTGCGCACACCCTTGAGCCGCCTGCGGGTAGCCTGCGACAGCGAGCAAGACCTGGCCAAGCTGCGCGAGCGCCTGGGTCGGGAAATCGACGCCATGCAGCGCCTGGTGGAAGACAGCCTGCAACTGGCCTGGCTCGACAGCGAAACTACACCGTTGCCCCAGGAAGATATTCAGCTCCAGGCCTTGTGGGACATATTGCGCGAGAATGCTTGTTTTGAAAGCGGTTGGTCCGCATCGCGCTTGCCGTGCCTGTTACCCGCGGACAGTTGGGTGCGTGGCAACCTCAATGCACTGGCCCAGGCCTTGGAAAATATCCTGCGCAACGCCATACGCCACTCGCCCCACGACGGCTGCGTGCAACTCGACGGATGTCGGGAGGGGGGCTATTGGCATATCTGGCTGCAGGATCAGGGGGCCGGGATTGCTGAGGATGATCTGGAGCGCATCTTCGCGCCCTTTACCCGCCTGGACGGCTCGCGGCCCGGCGATGGCGGTTTCGGCCTGGGCCTGAGCATTGCCCGCAACGCCGTGCAGCGCCAGGGCGGCCGCTTATGGGCGGAAAATACCGGGCGGGGTCTGCGGGTGCATTTGCGTTTGCTGGCCCGTTAGCGCTCAGCGCCGGCGCAGTTTGCGTTTTTTCCACTGGTGCGCCACCCACCAGCGCCAGTACGCCATGGTCAGGCAATAAGCCAAGGCGCCCAATACCACCCCCAATACCACCGAACCCAGCAGGAATGGCTGCCAAAGAGTGCTCAACTGGCCGCTGATCCATTCCCACGTAAGGTTATCGGGCAAGCTGCGTGGCGGCACATTCATCAGCCAGGCGCCGGTCATATAGGTACAGATGAACACCACCGGCATGGTGATGGGGTTGGTCAACCACACCAGGCTGATGGCGATAGGCATATTGCCGCGCACCGAAATCGCCAGGACCGCGGCAAGCAACATCTGCAATGGAATCGGGATAAACGCCGCAAATAAACCCACCGCCATGGCGCGAGCCACTGAGTGCCGGTTCAGGTGCCAGAGGTTGGGGTCATGCAGCAGCGTGCCAAGAAACTGTAATGACTTGTGTTCCCTGATACTGCTGGGATCGGGCATGTACCGTTTGAATAAGCGCCGGGGCATAAGGGGTCCAGGTCAATTCGAGGGGCAAGTATGCCCGGATTCTATAAACAGAAAATTCAGACTTTGTGACAAAACATCATAGGCGCTGTCGTTCAGCCGGCTAAGACTGAGTGGATCACTGGAAAAGGATGATCCATGAAGACAGGGATGTTGGCGTTGGCGCTGGGGTTGCTGGCGTTGCGTTGGTTACCGGTGTTGCCGCCTGGCGCCGGGTTGTTGGCAATGCTGGTGCTGGCCTTGATGCTGTTGCCTTTTCGGTCCTATCCCGTGGCGTTCTTTCTGGTGGGCTTGAGTTGGGCCTGTCTCAGCGCGCAGCGGGCGCTGGATGATCGGCTGCAGCCGGCCCTGGACGGGCAGACTCGCTGGGTGGAGGGGCGTGTGGTGGGCTTGCCTCAGCAGACGGGTACGGGCGTGCGCTTTGAACTGGCCGACGGCCGGTCGCGCAAGGTTCGGCTGCCCAAACGTATCCGCGTGTCCTGGCACGGCGGGCCAGTGGTGAACAGCGGCGAACGCTGGCGTTTGGCGTTGACACTCAAGCGGCCTGCGGGCCTGCTCAATTTCCATGGGGTCGACCACGAAGCCTGGCTGCTGGCCCAGCGTATCGGTGCCACCGCAACGGTAAAAGACGGAGAGCGTCTTGCACCGGCCCGCAATGCCTGGCGCGATGCTGTGCGCCAGCGCCTGATGGCGGTGGATGCCCAAGGCCGCGAGGCGGGCTTGGCGGCGCTGGTATTGGGCGACGGTTCCGGCCTGGCGCCTGAGGATTGGCAGGTGTTGCAGGACACGGGCACGGTGCATCTGCTGGTGATTTCCGGGCAGCACATCGGCTTGCTGGCGGGGTTGATCTACGGCTTGGTCGCGATGCTGGCGCGTTATGGTTGCTGGCCCCGAACCTGGCCGTGGCTGCCGTGGGCGTGCGGTCTGGCATTTGGCGCGGCGTTGGGTTATGGGCTGCTGGCCGGGTTCGGCGTGCCGGTGCAACGGGCCTGCATGATGGTTGGCCTGGTGCTGCTGTGGCGTCTGCGTTTCCGCCATTTGGGCGTGTGGTGGCCGTTGCTGCTGGCACTGAACGGCGTGCTGGTACTGGAGCCCTTGGCCAGCCTGCAGGTAGGGTTCTGGTTGTCGTTTGCGGCGGTCGCGGTGTTGCTGTTGGCGTTCGGCGGGCGCCTGGGGCCTTGGAGCGCCTGGCAGGTGTGGACCCGACCCCAGTGGCTGATTGCCATTGGTTTGTTTCCAGTGTTGTTGGTGCTGGGTTTGCCCATCAGCCTCAGCGCACCTGTGGCCAATCTCCTTGCCGTGCCTTGGATCAGCCTGGTAGTGCTGCCTTTGGCGCTGCTGGGCACGGCGCTGCTGTGGGTGCCGCTGGCTGGGGAGGGGTTGCTGTGGCTGGCCGGCGGTGCGCTGGACGGATTGTTTAAAGGCCTGGGGTTGCTGGCCGCGCAATTGCCGGCCTGGGTACCCGCCGAGGTACCTTTGGGGTATTGGTTGGTTAGCCTGGCTGGCGCGGTGATTTTGTTGCTGCCCAAGGGGTTGCCGTTCCGGGTGCTGGGCTGGCCCATGCTGTTGATGGCTGTATTTGCGCCCAGGGAGTGGGTGCCCCACGGGCAGGTAGATGTAGTGCAACTGGACGTCGGCCAGGGGCAGGCACTGATCCTGCGCACCCGTCATCATACGTTGCTCTACGATGCCGGGCCGCGCTCGGGGCCTGTCGACCTGGGCGCGCGCGTCGTGTTGCCGTCGTTGAAAAAGCTCGGGGTAGCCCAGTTGGACATGATGCTGCTCAGCCATGCCGATGCCGATCACGCGGGGGGTGCGGCGGCGGTGGCTCGGGGGGTGCCCGTCAAGCGTGTAGTGGGCGGTGAAACCGAAGGTTTGCCAGACTTTCTTGCCACCCAACCCTGTACCAGCGGCGAACGATGGGAATGGGAGGGTGTGTCATTTCAATTGTGGCAGTGGGCTGATGGGCTTGATGGCAATCCGAGGTCTTGTGTGTTGCAGGTTGAGGCCAATGGAGAACGCCTGCTGCTCACCGGTGACATTGATCGCGCCGCCGAACAGGCTTTTCTGGCCTCTTCGCTGGCGGTCCAGACCGACTGGCTGCAAGCCCCGCACCATGGCAGCCGCAGTTCGTCATCCTGGCCGTTCCTGCAGCGGTTGGCGCCCACATCGGTGTTGATTTCCCGCGGGCGCAGCAATACGTTCGGTCATCCCCATCCGCAGGTCCTGGAGCGCTACCACGTGCTGGGCAGCCGGGTTTACGACAGCGCCGAGCAGGGTGCCGTACGCCTGCGCCTGGGGGCGTTTCTGCCACCGATGGTTGCGCGCAGTCAACGCCGTTTCTGGCGCGAACCGTTACCGTAATCGCGTGTTACCAAAGACCCGAGCCGCAACAGGCGGGTGTGTAGCCGACGAACCCCGCTGTCGAACCTATATGTTAAAGTGGCGCACTTTTTCGAGGGGGCATTCACTGTGTGGGAATTGGTCAAATCCGGCGGCTGGATGATGTTGCCGATCATTCTGAGTTCCATCGCTGCACTCGGCATCGTTGCCGAACGCCTGTGGACCCTGCGCGCCAGTCGCGTCACCCCTGAGCATCTGCTGGGGCAGGTCTGGGGCTGGATCAAGAACAAGCAGCTCGACAAGCAGAAACTCAAGGAGCTGCGCGCCAATTCGCCGCTGGGTGAAATCCTCGCCGCCGGTCTGGCCAATTCCAAGCATGGTCGCGAGATCATGAAGGAGTGCATTGAAGAGGCGGCCGCCCGGGTCATCCATGAACTGGAACGCTACATCAACGCCCTTGGCACCATCGCCGCCATGGCGCCGTTGCTCGGTTTGCTCGGCACAGTACTCGGCATGATCGATATCTTCAGCTCGTTCACAGGCTCGGGCATGACCACCAACGCAGCGGTCCTGGCCGGGGGGATCTCCAAGGCGTTGATCACCACTGCAGCCGGCCTGATGGTGGGTATCCCTTCGGTCTTCTTCCACCGTTTCCTGCTGCGTCGCATTGATGAACTGGTGGTCGGCATGGAGCAGGAAGCCATCAAGCTGGTGGAGGTGGTGCAGGGCGACCGTGATGTAGACCTGGTCGAGGGCAAAGCGTGAAATTTCGCCGCAAGCAACGGGAAAATGTTGATATCAACCTCGCGTCGTTGATCGATGTGGTGTTCATCCTGCTGCTGTTTTTTGTCGTGACCACTACCTTCACCCGCGAAACCCAGTTGCGTGTCGACCTGCCTGAAGCGGTGAGTGGCTCGCCTGCCGAAGACCAGCAAGTCAAACAACTGGACATCGCTATCAGCGCCGAAGGGGTGTTTTCGGTGAATAACCAGTTGCTGGAGAAAAATGACCTTGCCAGCCTGATGGAGGCGTTGCAGAAGGAGTCTGGTGGCGACACCCAGTTACCGCTGTCCATCAGCGCTGATGGCAAAACCCCGCACCAGGCCGTGATCACCGCCATGGACGCTGCCGGCAAGCTCGGTTTCAGCCATTTGCGCATGACCACCGTCGAGGCGGCGAGCCCGCCCTGATGGCCATCTCCGACCGTTTACTCAAGGCATGGTACGAAGGTCATCCAGCACTAATGTTGCTGCGACCGCTGGAATCGCTGTATCGCTGCGTGGTTCAACGTAAGCGTGCGCGCTTCGTGGCGGGCGAGGGCGAGATTTATCAGTCGTCTGTGCCAGTGATCGTGGTGGGCAATATTACAGTGGGAGGCACCGGCAAGACGCCTTTGATCCTGTGGTTGATCGAGCACTGCCGACGCAGCGGCTTGCGCGTAGGAGTGGTCAGTCGAGGCTACGGTGCCAAGCCGCCGCAGTTGCCGTGGCGGGTCGAGGCCGGCCACAGTGCCGAGGTGGCCGGTGATGAACCCTTGCTGATCGTGCAGCGCAGCGGTGTACCGCTGATGATCGATCCTGATCGCAGTCGTGCGGTAAAGGCCCTGCTGGCCTGCGAGCCCCTGGACCTGATCCTCTCCGATGACGGCCTGCAGCATTATCGTCTGGCCCGCGATCTTGAACTGGTGCTGATCGATGCCGCCCGTGGCCTCGGTAACCGCCGGTGCCTGCCTGCCGGGCCGTTGCGCGAACCGGTGGAGCGCCTGCAGAGTGTGGACGGGGTGCTTTATAACGGTGCCCTTTCAGACCGTGAAGATGGCTTTGCCTTCCGCCTGCAGCCCACAGCGCTGGTCAACCTGCACAGCGGCGAGCGTCAGCCGGTCACCTATTTTCCGCAGGGCCAGCAGGTGCATGCGGTGGCCGGAATAGGCAATCCGCAACGTTTCTTCAATACCCTTGAAACGCTACACTGGCAGGCGTTACCCCATGCTTTTGCCGATCACGCGCCCTACAGCGCCGAGGTCTTGAATTTTACCCCGTCATTGCCGCTGGTCATGACCGAAAAGGACGCGGTGAAGTGCCGCGCCTTTGCCCAGCCCGACTGGTGGTACCTTGCGGTGGATGCGGTACCGTCGCCGGCGTTCGTCGCCTGGTTCGACACGCAGCTGATGCGTCTGTTGCCCAACCGTCTTTTGCCTTAAAACGCTTTTTTCCAGGAAACATTCATGGACACCAAACTGCTCGATATCCTTGCTTGCCCGATCTGCAAAGGCCCGCTCAAGCTCAGCGCCGACAAAACCGAGCTGATCAGCAAAGGTGCCGGCCTGGCTTACCCTATCCGCGACGGCATCCCGGTCATGCTCGAAAGCGAAGCCCGCACCCTGACCACCGATGAGCGCCTGGATAAATGACCACCGCCTTTACCGTCGTCATTCCCTCGCGCTATGCCTCGACCCGCCTGCCGGGCAAGCCGCTGCAAATGATCGGCACCAAGCCGATGATCCAGCTGGTGTGGGAGCAAGCGTGCAAGAGCAGCGCCGAGCGCGTGGTGGTGGCCACCGATGACCCGCGTATCATCGAGGCGTGCAAAGGTTTTGGAGCCGAAGCGGTCCTGACCCGCGAAGACCATAACTCCGGCACTGATCGCCTGGCCGAAGTCGCCACTCAGCTGGGTCTGGCACCCGACGCGATCGTAGTGAACGTGCAGGGTGACGAGCCATTGATACCGCCGGGCGTCATCGATCAGGTCGCTGCCAACCTCGCGGCCCATGGCGAGGCGCGTATGGCGACCCTGGCCGAACCGATCGAAGACATCGAGACGCTGTTCAACCCGAACGTGGTGAAAGTGGTCAGCGACATCAACGGCCTGGCACTGACGTTCAGTCGCTCCACCTTGCCGTGGGCGCGGGATGCCTTTGCCAAGAATCGCGACGTGTTGCCGGAGGGCGTGCCATATCGCCGCCATATCGGCATCTATGCCTACCGCGCCGGTTTCCTGCACGACTTCGTCAGTTGGGGCCCGTGCTGGCTCGAGAATACCGAGTCCCTGGAACAACTGCGCGCCCTCTGGCACGGCGTGCGTATCCACGTGGGCGATGCGTTGGAAGCACCGCCGGCCGGTGTCGACACCCAGGAAGACCTCGAACGCGTCCGTCGCCTGCTGGGCGCCTGATGGAAGTTCTGTTTGTATGCCTGGGCAATATCTGCCGCTCGCCAACCGCTGAAGGCATCTTGCGCCATAAGTTGCGTGAAGCAGGCTTGGCTGGCCAGGTTGAGGTGGCGTCTGCTGGCACCGGAGAATGGCATATCGGCAACCCGCCGGACCAGCGCAGCCAGCGTGCGGCGCTGGCGCGCGGCTATGACTTGTCGGACCAGCGTGCCCAGCAGGTTTCCCGTGCTGATTTTGCCCGCTATGACCTGATCCTGGCCATGGACAACAGTAACCTGCGCAACCTCAAAGCCATGCAGCCAGGGCAGGGCAAGGCGGAGCTGGATTTGTTCCTGCGTCGCTTTGATGGCGAAGTGGACGAGGTGCCAGACCCTTACTATGAAGGTGAGCAAGGTTTCGAACGGGTCCTTGACCTGATCGAACGCGCCTGTGACTTATTGGTGATCGAATTGAAGGGGCGGTTATGACCTTGCAAGTGCGTGCGCAGGTATCGCTCAAGCCATTCAACAGCTTTGCCATTGATGTGAGCGCGCAATTATTTGCCGAGGCCCACAGTGATGCTGACGTGCGCGAGGCCATCGCCTATGCCGCCGCACATGCGGTGCCGTTGCTGGTGATCGGTGGCGGCAGCAATTTGCTGCTGACCCAGGACGTTCCGGCGCTGGTGTTGCGTATGGCGACCCAAGGCATTCGTGTGCTGAGCGATGATGGCACGCACGTGGTGGTCGAAGCCGAAGCGGGCGAAGCCTGGCATCCGTTTGTGCTGTGGACGCTTGAACACGGCTTCTGCGGCTTGGAAAACCTCAGCCTCATCCCCGGCACTGTCGGTGCCGCGCCGATGCAGAACATCGGCGCCTATGGTGTAGAGATCAAGGATGTCTTCGCCGGCCTCACCGCCCTGGATCGCCAGACGGGCGAACTGCGGGACTTCAGCCTCGACGAATGCAAGTTCGCCTACCGTGACAGCCTGTTCAAGCACGAAGTCGGGCGTTGGCTGATCCTGCGGGTACGCTTTTCCCTCAGCCGTGCCACTCACCTGAAACTCGACTACGGCCCGGTGCAACAGCGTCTGGTTGCGCAGGGCATCACCCACGCCACGCCAAGCGATGTGAGCCGCGCGATCTGCAGCATTCGCCGCGAGAAACTGCCAGACCCGGCAGAGCTGGGCAATGCGGGCAGCTTCTTCAAGAACCCACTGGTGTCCCAGGCCCTGGCGGTTGAACTGCAAAGCCAGTATCCGGACCTGGTGGCCTACCCTCAGGCAGACGGCCAAATGAAACTCGCCGCCGGCTGGCTGATCGACAAGGCCGGTTGGAAGGGGTTCCGGGAGGGCGATGCGGGCGTGCACAAGATGCAAGCGCTGGTGCTGGTCAACTACGGCTCCGCCACCGGGCAGGAGATCGCCCAGCTGGCGCTACGCATCCAGCAAGATATCTTCAAGCGCTTCAAGGTCGAGCTGGAAATGGAACCCAATCAGTACTGAGCTTTATCTGCTCTGAAAATGAAAATGCCCCGTATCTCGCGATACGGGGCATTTTTATTGCTGCGATTGATCAGTCATCGCGGCTCATGATGCCGAAGATCTGCAACAGGCTGATGAACAGGTTGTAGATCGATACATAAAGGCTGATGGTCGCCATGATGTAGTTACGCTCACCGCCGTGGATGATGGCGCTGGTCTGGAACAGGATGCACACCGAGGAAAACAGCACAAAACCCGCGCTGATCGCCAGTTGCAGGCCGCTGATCTGGAAGAACATGCTGGCCACCACCGCCGCCAGCAACACGAAGAAGCCCGCGGTGATGAAGCCACCCAGGAAGCTCATGTCCTTACGGCTGATCAGCACGTAGGCCGACAGACCACCAAACACCAGGGCCGTCATGGCAAACGCCGAACTGACCACTTCCGCACCGCCGGCCATGCCCAGGTAACGGTTGAGGATCGGGCCGAGGATAAAGCCCATGAAACCGGTCAAGGCAAACGCCGACACCAGGCCCCAGGCCGAGTCACGCAGCTTGTTGGTCAGGAAAAACAGACCATAGAAGCCGATCAACACGACAAAGATATTCGGGTAGCCGACGCGCATCTGCTGGGCCACGTAAGCCATCACGCCGCTGAATGCGAGGGTAAGGGCGAGCAAGCCGTAGGTGTTGCGCAACACGCGGCTGACTTCAAGCTGCTCAGCCTGCGCGTTGCCATTCACTGCGTAATTCTGTTCGCGCATGGCGACACTCCTTCAGTTTTGAAACGTTCAGTCGCAAAGATCATAACAGACGCCTTGTAACAAGCGATGCAGAGAGTTTGACAGTGTGTTTCATTCGGGTATTATGGCGCCCGCTGACACGGGATGGGCTACTATAATCCCGTGATGCACAAGGGAAATTGGCAGAGTGGTTGAATGCACCGGTCTTGAAAACCGGCGGACGTTAATAGCGTCTCCAGGGTTCGAATCCCTGGTTTCCCGCCAAGATTCATACGAAAGCCCCGCGAAAGCGGGGCTTTTGCGTTTCTGGGGTTTGGGTGTGCTGATAAT
The DNA here is from genome assembly GCF_016405475.1 of Pseudomonas sp. MF6767. Taxonomy (NCBI): domain Bacteria; kingdom Pseudomonadati; phylum Pseudomonadota; class Gammaproteobacteria; order Pseudomonadales; family Pseudomonadaceae; genus Pseudomonas; species Pseudomonas sp. MF6767. The sequence continues at coordinate 279,504 of NZ_JAEKCY010000006.1, forward strand.
CAAATAAACGCTGTTTTTCGCATTCATACCTTTCAAAGACGAACCACCATTCGTCTAACATCCGGCACTCTCCATCCGTTGCTTCCTCTCAATCTTAAGCACGGATATCCCGAGCGATACACGGAGAGCCAGCATGGAAATCAACGAGAAAGCCCAAGGCAACATTTCCCAGCAAGCGGTTACTCGTAACACCGATAATGAGACGGGACATGACCCGAGGCGCGATGAGGACGATATCCCGCTACCCCCGGATGACGAGGCCCCGATCGAGGAGGACATGTCGGATGTAGACGCGGCGGACTCCGTAGCAAGTGAGCACCCCGCTACCTGAAGACCTCCCGATCAATGAAACCCGGCCCAGCGCCGGGTTTTTATTGCGGCTTTCGGCTCATTTAAATAACCGTAATCCTTAAGTATTGGCATCGCATAATTGTGAATGGCTTCACGATGCCTCTATGATCAGCACGCACTGTATTGGATCGCTGAGCCTCAACCCTTTGAAGGACATGAGCATGGACAAGCATTTCGGTAATTCGGGCCTTTTCAAGAACCCTTCGTATCAAGGCAACGACGCTCACGACGGCTGCAGCACTGCCGACTGGGAGCTGAAAAACAGTGCGCTGAATACGAAGGAGTTTTTGATATGTCCAAAGAATTACTCGGAGTTTTTGCTCTAGGGTTGATGGTGGTCGGTGAGTTTTGTGCAATCTACAGTGAGGTGGTGACCGCCAAGTTGGCCCAGGCCGGCAGTGGTTCCTGGGAGGTCTTTGTACTTCCCGTGGTCTTGATGTGTTTTGCCGGGCTTTGCCTGCTGGGCGCCTATTGGCTGGGGTTTGTGGTTGTCGGTGATATCTGGAATGTCACGGTAGTCTCGGTCACTTCGTTATTGCTTCTGGAGCCTGTGGTGGTCTGGGCGCTGTTTCATGAAGCTCCAGGGCGGGGCGCGTTGATCGGGTTCTGCCTGGGCGTCTTGGGGATGCTTGCGACGGTAGTGCTCTAGCACGCCGGGGAATCAAGTGTCGGGTCAGATCAGCGTCTGTAGTCCGATGCTTATCTGGCCTGCACCGCTGCACTTTTTTCCATTCTGCTGATCTACCCTGTCCCAGCCACCCGACTCCCACGGGTGGCCAACAGAATCAGACCCGGTGCCGATGGATCGAACGTCAACTGTTTCCACCTCCCGATGGCCGCTGCTGCTGGCTGCGATATTAACGCTGTGTGCCGCAGGTTGCAGCCAACAACAGGGTCGCGATATCGCCAGGCAGTTCAGCGATGGCAAGCCGGATGAATTCTTCCAGACCAGCGTCGACCGCATGGCCACCCTGGGGATGCGTGACAACCTGCAAAGCCTCTACTTGCTGATGAGCAAGCTCTACCTGCGCAACCCCAACCAGTGGCGTCAATCGGGGTATCCGGATGCAGTGACCGCCGCCCGGCAAATCCGCCAGGCCATCGAAAATCGCCAACCCTTGCCCGCACTGGGAGATCGTAGTGACCTGGCTGCCCTGAGTTATTCCTTGAGCCCTGACTTTCGCGGCGACCGCGTCGGCGCGTTCATCTACGCGATTGGCAGCATGCTCGTGACCGCTCACGGCGGGCGTACGCAGTTTTATGTGACCGACTCGATCAACCCGCAGTTTGTCAGCAATGCCGCGCGCAATATCGAAAAGGCCACCTGGTTGCTCAGCCAGCGTCAGGATGCCAACGGCGTGTTGCTGTTGTTTTCCAATGAAATATCGGAGGAGGGCAGTAACCTCAGTTTTGCCGTTGAGTTCGGCAAGATCGTCGCGCGTTTGGACCTGCTTACCCAGATCCTTGATGAGCGCTACCGGCGCATTGGCCTCAATTACGCACAAAGCCTGTTGCTGATGAATTTCCTGCCGGTGCAATAAGGCCCATCGCATCGACCAATCGGTGCGGTGTTTCCCTTTCCGCTGTAGGAAGCGGCCTATCTTGCCTCTCGCGGCTTGAAACGCTTGCCTGCGGGCAATAGCCTCGGATTTTTCTTAAACACGAGGCCCTCCCTTGGGTAAACGAAAAACGGTTTGGCCCACGGATCGCGAAATACGCTTGCGGTTTATCCTCTATGCGGTGATCGACGCCGCGACGGCCCAGGGCGTGTCTGCCGAGTTGTTGCTGCCGGCGCATAAGTTATTGCGTGACTCGCCCACGGAAGTCCAGTTGCGCGACACCTTGGGGGAGATTCTCGCCACTGACGAAATGTATGGCTTCCGCTTTCCGCCGGGGTCGGATGCCGATGACCTGATGCGGGCATTGGCAACGCCTGACGACCAAACCTGATCCATCCTGTTTTTAAAACGCCCCTGTCCGTCATCAAGGAGTGACCTGACGGGCATGCCTGCCATCCCATCACTGTTCGCGTGGTGGGTTTGGCCCGGCACGTTCCCGGATTCCAAGGACCTGCCCCAATGCTGCTGCGCCACCCCCCGTTTATTTTTGCCGCCTTGACCCTCAGTTCGCTGGTACAGGCTGAAAGCCTGCAATTGGCGCCGGTTGAAGTCACCACGGCTGAGGCCAGCACCGCAGAAATCGCCCAGGCACAGCTCAAAAGCGTGCCCGGTGGCACCAATTACATCGATATGGACAGCGTGCAACAGGGACGGGTCAGCACCAACGAGGATGTCTTCAAGTACCAAGCCGGTGTGTACGCGAAGGCGGCCAATAACGAAGGGGTGAAGGTGTCCATTCGTGGCTCGGGCCTGAACCGCGCCCCCGGTGCCCATGCCTCCGGCCTGTATGAAATGTTCGACGGCCTGCCGCTTACCGGCCCAGGCGGCACGCCCTATGAGCTCAAGGACCCGCTGTGGCAAAGCCGGGTAGAGGTGCTGCGTGGCGCCAACGGGTTCGATCAGGGTGCATTGGCCTTGGGCGGTGCGGTCAACTACGTCACCCGCACCGGCTTGGACGCGCCCAAGCTACAGGTACGCTATGAGGTCGGCAGTCGCGGCTATGCCCAGCGTGAAGTCAGTTCCGGGCAAGTGCTGGGGGACGCCGACTATTACATCAGCCTCACCGATTCGGAGTCCGACGGTTATCAGCACCAAAGCGCTGGTACCGGCAAGGGCATCGCCGCCAACTTCGGCTACCGCTTTAACCCGGACCTGGAAACGCGCTTCTACTTGCGTTACCGCGAAACCACCAACGATTCACCCGGCAGGCTCACGCGTGACCAGATCAGCCATGATCCGCGTGCCGCCAACAGCCTCAATGCCGCCCGCGATTCAAAGCGCCTGCAACCGGGCTCCACCTGGATTGCCAACAAGACCACCTTGCGGTTGGACGATAACGCTCGGGTCGAGGTCGGGCTGGCCTATCACGATTACCCCATGGACCTGCGCGAAGGCACCAATCGCCTCAAAGTTGCCTACACCGATATCAGCGGCACCCTGAATTACATCCGCCAGGACAGCCTGTTCGGCCATGCCAGCACCACCACTCTCGGCCTGCGTACTACCCAGGCGATGCCGAACAATGGCGCGTCGGAATACGTGCGCATCCCTGCGGGCAATACTGCCATTTATGCCCCCGGCACCAAGACCCGCGACTACAGCTACCTGGGCTCCGATACTGTGCTGCATGTAGGCAACGAGCTGGAACTGGTGGAGGATCTGTGGCTGACCACCGGCCTTGCCGCCATCTATACGCGCCGCGAAACCCAGGTCACTTACCCCGATGGCCAGGCGCCTCTCAGTCAGCATGATTGGGACTACGCGCCGCGCATTGGCCTGCGTTACGACTTCACCCCGCAGCTGCAGATTTACGGCAACCTGAGCCGCTCGGTGGAGCCACCGCACGCGTGGTCGATGATCTGGGGCTCGAACAAATACTTTGGCCCGGGCAGTGGGGCAGCCACGGGGTTGCAGCGCGAAGGCGTGAAGCTGCGTAATCAGACCGCCACCACCCTGGAAGTCGGCGGGCGCGGTGAAGCCTGGCTCGGCCAGTGGGACCTGGCGCTCTATCGCTCGGAAGTTCGCCACGAGCTGCTTTCTGTAGAGACCCAGGCCCAGACTGCCACCAGCAACGCTATCATCGCCGAATCCAACGCCAGCCCCACCGTGCACCAGGGCGTGGAACTGAGCCTGCTCAGCCCGCTGTGGGACGGCGGCGGCAGCGGTGAGCTCGAGCTGCGCCAGGCCTACACCTTCAGCGACTTCCACTACCGCGACGACGAGCGTTTCGGCGACAACACCTTGCCCGGCATTCCCAAGCACTACTACCAGGCGCAACTGCGCTACAGCCACCCGACGGGTTTCTACACCAGCCTCAATACCGAGCATGCATCACGGGTAGCGGTGGACTACGCCAATTCCTACTACGCGGCGGCCTACACCACGCTCGGCGCTACCTTCGGCTACGACGCGCCCAAGCAGGACTGGCAAGCCTGGGTCGACCTGCGCAACCTCACCAACCGCCGTTACGCCAACACCGTCACGCCGGGCTACGACGACAAAGGCATGGACGCTGCACGCTCCACCCCCGCTGATGGGAGGGGTATCTACACCGGCGTTTCCTGGAGCTGGCGTTAAATCAACCTTCGTGTTGGCGCAGGCGCTTGTACAGGGTGTTGCGACTCACCCCCAGCTCTCGCGCCAGGTGGGAAATATTCCCGCCCACGGCTTCCAGGCGTTGGCTCAGGTCGAGACTTTCATCCAGGTGTTCAGGTTTAGACAGCGGCACTGTCGCCTGCATATCCACAAAAAAATCATCGGGCAGGTGCTCTGCGCGGATCGGCTGCTCTTCGGCCATTGCCAGCGCCACCTGCAACACGCTGCTCACTTGGCGTAAATTCCCCGGCCACGGGTGTTGCTCGAATAGCCTCAGCACTTCGGCGCTCAGCCCGGCCCATTGCGTCGGCTCGCGGTGTTGTTGCCACAGTTGCTGGAACAGCGCCTGCTTGTCTGTACGCTCGCGCAACGGCGGCAATTCAAGGGTCAGGCCGCCGATGCGGTAGTACAAATCCTCGCGAAAGCGCCCGGCCTGCACCAGCTCGCGCAGTGCGCGGTTGGTCGCCGAGATGATGCGCAAGTCCACCGGGAATACCTCGCTACTGCCCACCGGCTGCACACAGCGCTCCTGCAATACCCGTAACAGGCGGGCCTGGGTGGGCAGCGGCATATCGCCGATTTCGTCGAGAAACAGCGTGCCCTTGTCGGCCTTGCGGATCAGACCGATGCTGCCTTTTTGGTTGGCGCCGGTGAAGGCGCCTTTTTCGTAGCCGAACAGTTCCGATTCCACCAGTTCTGCGGGAATCGCCGCACAGTTCACTGCGATTAACGCCTGCCGGCTGCGGGAACTGGCCTGGTGCAGGGCTTTGACGAACACCTCTTTGCCCACGCCGGTCTCGCCGTGAATCAACAACGGAATGTCCTTTTCCAGCAGGCGCTCGGCCTGGCGCACGGCTTTTTCCACGCGCACATCGCCAAAATGCAGGGTTTGGAGGTTGATCGAGGTCGGTGCTGGCGGCTGCGGTTGGCTGAACACCCGGGCCTGCACCGGCATCTGCCTGGGGCGCTTCAACAGGCACTGGAACCGATTGCGTCCCGCCGCATGCAAGGCAAAGGGCAGCCCTTCCGGCTGGTTGAGCAACTCCAGCAGCGACACCTTGAACAGACTGTCGATCATCACCCGCGAGAGGCTGATGCCCAGCAGGTTATCCGCACGCCGATTGGCCGACAGCACCTGGCCGCTTTCATCAAAGATCAGCAGGCCGGCCCATTGGCTGTCGAGGTTGCTCAAGCCGGTGTTGAAGGTCAGTTGGAAATGTTCGCCGCGAAACAGGTTGAGGATCAGCCGGTTTTCCACGGTCTGGCTCATCATCTTGACCATGCCCAGGGTGTGGGAGGGCGGCAGATAACTGTCGCTGGACACGTCCAGCACCGCGATGATTTCGCGCTGGGCGTCGAAAATCGGTGCCGCGGAACCGGTCATGAAGCGGTTGGCCTTGAGGAAGTGTTCATCGTGCTCAATATGCACGGCCTGGGCGCAGGCCAGTGCGGTGCCGATGGCGTTGGTGCCACTGGCGCGTTCCATCCAACTGGCGCCGGGGCTGAAGCCACGGGCCAGCGTGGGTTCGATAAACCGCTGGGTGCCCCACGAGGTCAGCACCTGGCCCTGATTGTCGGCCAGCATGATCAGGCAATTGGAATTGCTGAGGATGTTCTCGTAGTAGGGCAATACTTCCTGGTGGGTGGTCTGCACCAGGGAATGCTGGCTTTCCAGGAGCTGGCGAATGCCTTCGGCGGGCAGTTGGTCAAAGCTGGGGGCGCTCTGGTGGTCCAGGCCGTAGGCGCGGCAACGGCGCCAGGATTCCTGGATAAGGGTGTCGTGGGTCAAGGGTTCGGCCATCGTGCGACCTTCTTTATTATTGTTGTCGGGTCTTGCGCCATCTAACGTCGGACATCGAACAATGTGGGAGCGGGCAAGCCCGCTCCCACATTTGATCTTCGTCGCGCATAAAGTGTTGTTCACAACTGTTCATTGTCAACCCCGGCAGTGTTCAGTTGTTCAGCCGGATTGTTCACGCCTGAACATCATGATTCACCCATCTCCTTACACATCAAGCGCTTGCGGTTTTGGCACGAAACTCGCTCTGACAACGCACCAGATTCATTCCAATAATAAAAAAGGTCGTGTCATGTCATTGACCCTGGAACATGTCTCCCGCGTTGTCGACGGCCAAACCTGGATCGACGACGCCAACCTGCGGTTCGAAGCCGGTTCTTTCAACGTCCTGCTCGGTCGCACCCTGTCCGGCAAGACCAGCCTGATGCGCCTGATGGCCGGCCTGGACAAGCCCGACAGCGGTCGCATCCTGATGAACGGTGTGGATGTCACGCAAAAGCCGGTACGCCTGCGCAATGTGTCGATGGTCTACCAGCAGTTCATCAACTACCCGACCATGACCGTGTTCGAGAACATCGCCTCGCCGTTGCGCCAGGCCGGTGTGTCCCAGGAGGTGATCCAGAGCAAGGTGCTGGAAACCGCCAAGATGCTGCGCATCGAGAAATTCCTGCAGCGCCACCCCCTGGAATTGTCCGGTGGCCAGCAGCAACGCACCGCCATGGCCCGCGCCCTGGTGAAAGATGCCGAACTGATTCTGTTCGATGAGCCGCTGGTCAACCTGGACTACAAACTGCGCGAAGAGCTGCGCCAGGAAATGCGCGAACTGTTCAAGGCGCGCCACACCATCGCGATATATGCCACCACCGAGCCCAACGAAGCCCTGGCCTTGGGTGGCACCACCACCATTCTTCACGAGGGGCGAGTGATTCAGAGCGGCAAGGCCGCCGAGGTCTACCATCAGCCGCAAACGGTCCTCGCCGCTGAGCTGTTCTCCGAGCCGCCGATCAACCTGATGCCAGGGCGCATCAGCGGCAACGAAGTGAGCTTCGCCAATTTCGTGCATTTCCCACTCAATGTTGACCTGCGTCCTATCGGCGAAGGCGAATTCCGCTTTGGCGTGCGCCCCAGCCATATCAGCCTGGTGCCCAGCAACGATGATGACCTGGAGCTGGCGGTGACCGTGGAAGTCGCCGAAATCAGCGGCTCGGAAACCTTCCTGCATGTGCGCAGTGAGCATTTCCTGCTGGTGCTGCACCTGCCGGGGGTGCATGAATACGATGTCGACGCGCCGATCCGCGTGTATATCCCCACCCATAAACTGTTTGTGTTCGATGGTCAGGGCCGCTTGGTCCAGGCCCCCGGACGCCGTGTCGCGAGGGTTGCCTGATGGCCGAGATCCATTTGCGCAACCTGGCCCATAGCTACAGCCCTACGCCTACAGGGCCAGAAGACTACGCCATTCGGGAAATGAATCATGTGTGGGAGCAGGGCGGTGCCTACGCCTTGCTCGGGCCGTCGGGCTGCGGCAAGTCCACGCTGCTCAATATCATTTCCGGCCTGCTCAGCCCGTCCGAAGGCCAGGTGCTGTTCGATACCCAAGTCGTCAACGACTTGACCCCGGAAAAGCGCAATATCGCCCAGGTGTTCCAGTTCCCGGTGGTGTACGACACCATGACGGTGTTCGACAACCTGGCGTTCCCGCTGCGCAACCAGGGCATGGCCGAAGCGAAAATTCACAGCAAGGTGCAGGAGATCGCCGAAGTCCTCGACTTGCAAAACCTGCTGAGCAAAAAAGCCCGTAACCTCACCGCCGACGAAAAACAGAAAGTCTCCATGGGCCGTGGCCTGGTACGCGATGACGTGTCGGCGATCCTGTTCGACGAGCCGCTGACGGTGATCGACCCGCACCTGAAGTGGAAACTGCGGCGCAAGCTCAAGCAGATTCACGAGCAGTTCAATATCACCATGGTCTACGTCACCCACGATCAACTGGAGGCCTCCACCTTCGCCGACAAGATCGCGGTGATGTACGGCGGGCAGATTGTGCAGTTCGGTACGCCGCGTGAATTGTTCGAGCGGCCCAGCCACACCTTTGTCGGTTACTTCATCGGTAGCCCTGGGATGAATCTGATCGAGGTGCAAGCCAAGGCTGGCGGTGTAGGGTTCGCCAATACCCTGTTGCCGCTGTCCGAAGCGATGCAGCAACGTCTCGACACCACCGACTACAAAAAGCTCCAGGTCGGCATTCGTCCGGAATTTATCCACGTGTGGGACGAGTACAACCCTGACGCCCTGCAAGCCGACGTCGTACATGTGGAAGACCTCGGCACCTACAAGATCATGACCCTCAACCTCGATGGCGCCACCCTCAAGGTGCGCCTGGCCGAGGACAAACCGGTGCCGGAAGGCAAGGCCTCCGTCAGCTTCCCCGCGCAATGGCTGATGCTCTACGCCGACGATTACTTGCTGGAGGTGGCGCCATGAACAAGGTGCAGAACAACAAGGCCTGGTGGCTGGTGTTGCCGGTGTTCCTGCTGGTGGCGTTCAGTGCGGTGATCCCGATGATGACCGTGGTCAACTATTCGGTGCAGGACATTTTCGACCAATCCAGCCGCTATTTCGTCGGGGCCGACTGGTACAAGCAGGTGCTGCTCGACCCACGCCTGCACGACTCGCTGCTGCGCCAGTTCATCTACTCGGCCTGCGTGCTGTTGATCGAGATCCCGCTGGGCATCGCCATCGCCCTGACCATGCCCACCAAGGGCCGCTGGTCCTCGCTGGTGCTGATCATCCTCGCCATTCCCTTGCTGATTCCGTGGAACGTGGTCGGCACTATCTGGCAGATTTTTGGCCGTGCCGACATCGGCCTGCTGGGCTCGACCCTCAACGCCCTGGGCATCAGCTACAACTATGCGGCCAACACCATGGACGCCTGGGTCACCGTGCTGGTGATGGACGTGTGGCACTGGACCTCACTGGTGGCGCTGCTGTGCTACTCAGGTTTAAGGGCCATTCCGGACGTGTACTACCAGGCCGCGCGGATTGATCGTGCATCGGCCTGGGCGGTGTTCCGACATATCCAGTTGCCGAAGATGAAAAGCGTGCTGCTGATTGCGGTGATGCTGCGCTTCATGGACAGCTTCATGATCTACACCGAACCCTTCGTGCTCACCGGCGGCGGGCCGGGTAATGCCACCACCTTCCTGAGTCAGACGCTTACCCAGATGGCCGTCGGCCAATTCGACCTGGGCCCGGCGGCGGCGTTTTCCCTGGTGTACTTCCTGATCATCCTGTTGGTGTCCTGGCTGTTCTACACCGCCATGACCCATTCCGACGCCAACCGCTGAGGCCGCCAACATGAGCAAGCGCAAGCTTATTCCATTACTGATCTACATCCTGTTCCTGCTGGTACCGATCTACTGGCTGCTGAACATGTCCTTCAAGAGCAACACCGAAATCCTCGGCGGCTTGACCCTGTTTCCGCAGGATTTCACCTTGGCCAACTACAAGGTGATCTTCACCGACCCAAGCTGGTACACCGGCTACCTCAACTCGCTGTACTACGTGAGTCTGAACACGGTGATCTCCCTGAGTGTGGCGTTGCCGGCGGCCTATGCGTTCTCGCGCTACCGCTTCCTCGGTGACAAGCACTTGTTCTTCTGGCTGCTCACCAACCGCATGGCGCCGCCGGCGGTGTTCCTGCTGCCGTTCTTCCAGCTGTATTCATCCATTGGCCTGTTCGATACGCACATCGCCGTGGCGTTGGCCCATTGCCTGTTCAACGTGCCGTTGGCGGTGTGGATCCTGGAAGGTTTCATGTCCGGCGTGCCCAAGGAAATCGACGAAACCGCCTACATCGATGGCTATAGTTTTCCCAAGTTCTTTGTGAAGATTTTTATTCCGTTGATCGGCTCCGGCATCGGCGTCACGGCGTTTTTCTGCTTTATGTTTTCCTGGGTCGAACTGCTGCTGGCGCGCACCCTGACTTCGGTCAACGCCAAACCCATCGCAGCGGTGATGACCCGTACGGTGTCGGCTTCCGGCATTGATTGGGGCGTGCTGGCAGCGGCGGGGGTGTTGACCATCCTGCCGGGCATGCTGGTGATCTGGTTTGTTCGCAACCACGTGGCCAAGGGCTTTGCCCTGGGCCGGGTCTAGAGGAGTCGATGATGGAATGGATGGCCTGGACCACCCCCACTGCGCTGTTCTTTGGCGGTATTGCCCTGATTCTGGCGGGCATGACCACTTGGGAATTGCGTTCGCCGAGTATCCCGCGGCGCGGTTTGCTGCCGATCAGCACCACCCGTGGCGATCGCTTGTTTATCGGTCTTCTCGGCAGCGCCTACCTGCATTTGCTGGTCATTGGCGTTACCGACTGGAGCATCTGGGTGGCGTCCGCGCTCTCCCTGGTATGGCTGTTGAGTGTGATGCGTTGGGGCTAGCTGTGCACGGGCTTGTGTGGCGAGGGAGCTTGCTCCCGCTGGAGTGCGCAGCACTCCCAAACCGATAACCGACTCGGATATCTATTTTGGGGCCGCTTCGCAGCCCAGCGGGAGCAAGCTCCCTCGCCACAGCAAGCTCGCTCCTACAAGCCCCGTTTGAAATTAACCTGGAGGTCTCTATGTTGAATAAAAACAATAAGCTGCGACATAGCATTTCATTGGCCGCCGTACTGGCCCTCAGTGGTTTGAGCGCTTCGGCCTGGGCCGATGCGTATGAAGATGCCGCGAAAAAATGGATCGGCAGCGAGTTCAAACCCTCGACCCTTACCGAAGCCCAGCAGCTTGAAGAGTTGAAGTGGTTTATCAAGGCGTCGGAGCCGTTCCGTGGGATGAAGATCAACGTGGTGTCGGAAACCCTCACCACCCACGAGTACGAATCCAAGGTGCTGGCCAAGGCCTTCAGTGAAATCACCGGCATCAAGCTGACCCACGACCTGCTGCAGGAAGGCGACGTGGTGGAGAAGCTGCAAACCCAGATGCAGTCCGACAAGAACATCTATGACGGCTGGGTCAACGATTCCGACTTGATCGGTACGCACTTTCGCTACGGCAAGACCGAATCCATCACCGACCTGATGGCCAACGAAGGCAAGGATTTCACCTCGCCCACCCTGGACCTCAAGGACTTTATCGGCCTGTCTTTCACCACCGCGCCGGACGGCAAGATCTACCAGTTGCCCGACCAGCAGTTCGCCAACCTTTATTGGTTCCGCGCCGACTGGTTCGAGCGGCCGGAGCTGAAGGCCAAGTTCAAGGAGAAATACGGCTACGACCTGGGCGTGCCGGTGAACTGGTCGGCTTATGAAGACATCGCCAAGTTCTTCAGCGAAGACGTCAAGGAAATCGACGGCAAGCGCATTTATGGGCACATGGACTACGGCAAGAAAGACCCGTCCCTGGGCTGGCGTTTCACCGATGCCTGGTTCTCCATGGCCGGCGGCGGCGACAAAGGCTTGCCCAACGGTTTGCCGGTGGACGAGTGGGGCATCCGTGTAGAGGATTGCCACCCGGTGGGCTCCAGCGTCACCCGCGGCGGCGACACCAACGGCCCGGCAGCGGTATTCGCCACGCAGAAATACGTGGACTGGATGAAAGCCTACGCGCCACCGGAAGCGGCGGGCATGACCTTCTCCGAATCCGGCCCGGTGCCGTCCCAGGGCAACATCGCCCAGCAGATCTTCTGGTACACCGCGTTTACCGCCGACATGGTCAAGCCGGGCCTGCCGGTGGTGAATGCCGACGGTACGCCGAAATGGCGCATGGCACCGTCGCCGGTCGGGCCGTATTGGGAAAAGGGCATGAAGAAGGGCTATCAGGACGTAGGTTCCTGGACCTTCCTCAAGTCCACCCCCGAAAAGCAGAAACTCGCGGCCTGGCTCTACGCGCAATTCGTGACCTCAAAAACGGTGTCGCTGAAGAAAACCATCGTTGGCCTGACGCCGATTCGTGAGTCCGATATCAACTCCCAGGCTATGACCGACATGGCGCCCAAACTCGGGGGGCTGGTGGAGTTCTACCGCAGCCCGGCCCGCACCGAGTGGTCCCCGACGGGCACCAACGTGCCGGACTACCCGCGCCTGGCCCAACTGTGGTGGAGCAATATCGCCGCAGCGGCCAGCGGCGAGAAGACCCCGCAACAGGCGCTGGACAACCTGGCCAAGGAGCAGGATGCGATCATGACGCGCCTGGAACGCTCCAAGGTGCAACCGGTGTGCGGCCCGAAAATGAACCCCGAGCGAGACGCGCAATACTGGTTCGACCAGCCGGGTGCACCGAAGCCGAAACTGGCCAACGAGAAGCCCAAGGGCGAAACCGTGAACTACAACGACCTGCTCAAGCAGTGGGAGGCGGCGCGTAAGTAACAGCGCCATCTCAACCCCTGTAGGAGCGAGCTTGCTCGCGAAGAACTCACCGACGCCGCGTTTATTCAGGAAGCACGCGTTATCGTTGACGTTTTTCGCGAGCAAGCTCGCTCCTACAGGCATTTTTTGGTTTTGTGAGCCCTGACAAACGACCGCTTATCCCTCCCAACCCAACCTCATTTGAATTTTCCGCATGCCCCGAGGCTCTGCATTTTAGAAGCGCGTGATGTTGAGCGCTCTTGCGGGGCCACCTTGTGGGAGGCCCGTTGTAACGGACTTTGCGGAAACTGCCATCATGACACTCCTCACAGCGCTGTCAGGCCAGCCGGCCTCTCTCACCGACTCGGCCCAGGGCCGCCATCAACGGGTCTACCAACAGCTGCATGGCGAAACCCAAGACGCCACCGAACTGGCGCGTGAATACCTGCACGATCAATTGGCCCTGGTAGAGGCCACCGACTGCGACTTGCCTGAGGCGCCCGAACAGCTGATGGCCTGGGTCGAGCAACGCTGCGCCGAGGTGGCCCAGGCCTATGCCGACTACCTTGAGCAGCGCCAGCAAGGGGGGCCACGACGGTATTTCCAGAACAAGGCCCATGCGTTGTATTTCCTGCAGTGTGTGGCGCCGACCAAACAGGTCGACGGCGCCTGGCTATACGGCTTGCTGCGCTATTGGCAAGACCAGCGCTTCGACGGCCTGCTCACCACTTACCTGGAAGAATTGGGCGACGGTGAAGCTGCGCAGAACCATGTGGTGATCTACCGCAAGTTGCTCAGCGAGCACGATGCCGACAGCGACGCCGGCCTTGAGGATGACCATTACCTGCAAGGCGCGCTGCAACTGGCGCTGGGCGTTTGCGCCGACGAGTTCCTGCCGGAGGTCATTGGCTTCAACCTGGGTTACGAGCAACTGCCGCTGCACCTGTTGATCACCGCCTATGAACTCAGTGAGCTAGGCATCGACCCTTATTACTTCACGCTGCATGTCACCATCGACAACGCCAGCAGTGGCCACGCGTGCAAAGCTGCACAATCGGTGCTGAACCTGTTGCCGCTGGGCGAGGGCAGGGCAGACTTCTATCGCCGTGTGGCGGCAGGCTACCGTCTGAATGATTTGGGCCTGGGTACCACGTCTATCATCAAACAATTCAACTTGCAGGACGAGGTGGTGGCGATGCTTGAGCGCAAGCGCACCTTCGGCCAGCACATGCATTCGGACTATTGCCGCTTTGAAGGGCAGACCGTCAACCAATGGCTGGCCCAGCCTGGGCAGATCGGCGCGTTCCTCAAGGCCCTCGAAGACAAAGGCTGGATCAAACACAACCAGGACCCCGCCAACAGCCGCTTCTGGCAATTGATCGAGGGCGCTGGCGCCGCGATGTTCGGGGTGTTCAGCGGTTATGAAAAACAACTGATCCATGACTGGATTGCGGGTGAATGGGTTGCCAGCGAACGTGTGCCGCCCGTGCGGCCGGGACGCGGCAGCCGGTTTTCCCGCGAGCAGCATCGTCCCGCGGATCCTGATACCCAGGCCCTGGCGGAGTCATTGTGCAACTTGCCCGATGAGCAACAGCTCAATGCGCTGATCCCGTGGCTGTCGGCCCGCCGTCACTGCACGCCTGCCGGGCTGTATGCCACTCGCCGCTTTATCCAACTGCGTGCGCGCCTGCGCTAAGGAATGTGCCTATGTCTGCGCAACAACTGGCTGATCGTGCCTTGTTGAATTTGGGCCGGGGGTTGAAGGAGGGTGGTTATCGCTTTATCACGCCAACGCCCTTGACCCATGAGCGTGTCTATCGGCGGCTGGCGACGCCCCTGGCAATGACGCTGCGCGATGTGTTCGGTTGGTCGATGCCGTTCGATCAAGGCTTGTTGCCCGAGGCCCTGCGTGAAGAATTGCAGCAAGCGGATGTGATCGAAAAGCACGGCGCGTTATGGCGCAGCGCAGTGCGATGGTCGAGCCTCGACGGGCTGCTGTTCGCCCATTCGCCTTATCCCACCGACCAGGCGGACGCGGTGTTTTTCGGCCCCGACAGCTACCGCTTTGCCCACGTGATCGAAGCCTATCTGCAACAGCGTTTCGAGCCGCTCAAGCGCGCTGTAGACATTGGCTGTGGCGCCGGCGTCGGTGCGCTGGTGATTGCTAAAGCCCGGCATGACGCCCAGGTGCTGGCGGTGGATATCAACCCCCGTGCCCTGCGCATGACCGCGGTGAATGCCGAGCTGGCCGCGCTGAATAACGTCAGCGTGTACCACAGTGACGTGCTGGCCAGTGTGGAGGGCGAATTCGACCTGATCGTCGCTAACCCGCCGTACATGAAAGATGACCGCCAGCGCGCCTATCGCCATGGCGGCGGCGCCTTGGGGGAGCAGTTGTCGCTGCGCATCGTCAGTGAGTCCATCGGGCGCCTGGCCCTGGGCGGTAGCCTGTTGCTGTATACCGGGGTGGCGATGGTGGCCGGCAGCGACCCCTTCGTGGAGGCGGTCAAGCCGCTGCTGGGCAGCGACGCCTACGGCTGGACCTACCGCGAACTGGACCCGGATGTTTTCGGTGAAGAACTGGAAAAGCCAGGCTATGAGCAGGTGGAGCGCATCGCCGTGGTCGCACTGACTGTCACCCGATTGCGCTGAATACCCGATGCTCACCTTTGGCATTGAAGAGGAATACTTCATCACCGACCTGCACAGCCGCCAGATGGTCGGCGAGCCCACGGCGGCAGTGCTGGCGGCCTGTCGCGAAGCGATTGGCGCGGGCTTCTCGTTTGAGATGTTCCAGGGCCAGATCGAGGCGGCCTCTCCGGTGTTCACTTCCAGCGCCGAAGCAGCGGACTACTTCCGGGCAGTGCGCGGCAACCTGGCGCAATCCCTGGCTGAGTTCGGCCTCGGTGTGGTGTGCGCCGGCAGCCACCCCCTGGCCGATTGGCGTGGGCAGCGGCCAACCGATCAGGCGCATTTCCGGCACCTGTTCGACGATATTCAATATGTAGCGCGGCGCAGTGTGTTGTGCGGGCTGCATGTGCATGTGCAGGTGCCGCACACGCTGGACCGTATCGCGGTGATGAACCAGGTGTCGCCGTGGTTGCCGTTGTTGCTGCTGCTCAGTTGCTCGTCCCCCTTCTGGGACGGCGCGCCCAGCGGCTTCATGAGCTACCGCCAGGCCGCGTGCGACGAATGGCCCCGCATGGGCGTGCCGGAACACTTCAGCGATTGGGCCGAGTACCAGCGCTACCTGGTCATGTTGCAGCGCATCGGCGCGATCAAGGCCGATGGCAATGGCTGGTGGGGCATCCGCCCCGCGGCGCGTTACCCCACCCTGGAACTTCGCATGACCGACGCCTGCCCACGGCTGGCGGACGCCTTGGCCCTCGCCACGCTGTTTCGGGTAATGGTTACCCATGCCTGCGCGATGCAGCGCCCTGGTGCCAGATTCAATGCCGAGGCGCGCTGGCTGCTCAAGGAAAATCGCTGGCAGGCCAAACGTTATGGTGCCGCCGGCACGTTCGCGTTAGACGACGCAGGCACCCTGGGCAGCGCTGAGCAATGGCTGCAGTGCGCCCGGCAGACCTTTGCCGTCACCGCAGAGGCCATGGGCGAGCCGCTGCTGTTCGATACCCTGCAGGCACTGCTGCGACGCGGCAACAGCGCGGCCGAGCAGTTGCGCTGGCATGCCCAGGCCCAGGCGAGCGGCGCCGATGCGCTTGCCAGCTTGCGCCAGGTAGTCGACCTGCTGTTGGCCCAGACTCGCGGCGACCATTGATCGGGTCTTGAACGAGGTTGATGGAACACTGATGGTCTTGCTCCGCCCTTAATCAGTAACCCCTCAACGGCAGGAGCGCAGAGCATGCGAGCGATGACTTACCAGGGCGCACACAAGGTGCAGGTGGATACCGTGCCCGATCCGATCATTGAACAACCCGACGACATCATTCTGCGGGTCACCGCCACCGCGATCTGTGGCTCGGACCTGCACCTGTACCGGGGCAAGATCCCGACCGTGGAGCACGGCGATATCTTCGGCCATGAGTTCATGGGCATCGTCGAAGAAACCGGCCCGGCCGTCACCGCCGTGCAACGCGGCGACCGTGTGGTGATTCCGTTCGTGATTGCCTGTGGCGATTGCTTTTTCTGCCAGCTCCAGCAATTCGCCGCCTGCGAAACCACCAACGATGGGCGCGGCGCGATCCTGAATAAAAAAGCCATCCCACCGGGTGCCGCGCTGTTTGGCTACAGCCGCCTGTATGGCGGTATACCCGGCGGCCAGGCGGAGTGGGTGCGGGTGCCCAAGGCCAATACCGGGCCGTTCAAGGTGCCCGGCACCCTGGCGGATGAGAAGGTGCTGTTCCTCTCCGATATCCTGCCCACCGCTTGGCAGGCAGTGACCAACGCTGGCATCGGCAAAGGCTCCAGCGTGGCCATCTATGGCGCCGGGCCCGTAGGCCTGCTCAGTGCGGCCTGCGCGCAGATGCTGGGTGCCGAGCAGATCTTCATGGTCGACGACCATCCGTATCGTTTGGCCTATGCGCAGAAAATGTACGGCGTGATCCCGATCAACTTCGAAGAAGACGAAGACCCGGCGGACACCATCATCCGCCAGACCGCCGGCATGCGCGGCGTCGATGGTGTGGTGGACGCGGTGGGCTTCGAGGCCAAGGGCAGCACCACGGAAACCCTGCTCACCGCGCTCAAGATCGAGGGCAGCAGCGGCAAGGCGCTGCGCCAGTGCATCGCCGCCGTACGTCGCGGTGGTGTGGTCAGCGTCGCCGGGGTGTATGCCGGGTTTATCCATGGCTTCATGTTTGGCGATGCCTTCGACAAGGGCCTGACCTTCAAGATGGGCCAGACCCATGTGCAGCGGTTCTTACCGGAGTTGTTGGAGCACATCGAGCTAGGGCATCTGCACCCTGAAGCGATCATCACTCACAGGCTGCCCCTGGAGCAGGCGGCGCGGGGGTATGAGCTGTTTGATAAAGCCGAGGAGGAATGCCGCAAGGTGATCCTGCTGCCGGGTGGGAGCGACCGGCCGCTGACCGAGCCGCTGGACGAACTGACCCCTGAGTTGCGCGTACAAAGCGTTCCCGGTTTCTAGGCCAATAACCGGAAAAATGTGGGAGCTGGTTTGCCTGCTATAGCGGTGGTTCAGTTGAATATTCAGTGACTGACACGCCGCCTTCGCGGGCAAGCCCGCTCCCACAGGGGATCTGTGCCGGACGCTGATTTTGTGGGCGATGCATGACCAATGTGGGAGCTGGTTCTTCTTTGCTTCGACAGTGGTGTTTCCCACATTAACCTGTGTCAGGCTGCGGCTTGCGGCTGGATGCGCAATTGGCCCTCGACATCCTTGACCAACCCACTGGCGACAAACAGCGGCGCCAGGCGTTTGTGCAACTGTGGCTCGACAAACTCTTTGATTGTATCCAGCGCCAACGTACCACTGAGCGGCAGCTCGGCCTTGGTGTACGACAACCATGCCTTCTTCAACGCCATCAATACATCACTGCCCGCCGTCGAAGCGAAGCGACGGTGCACCGGCTTACCCTCGAAGGTGAAGGTGTGTTGGAACTCATAGCCGCTTTCATCGCCGCCGTTGGCCGTGCAGCGCACGCAGGTGCAAGGGCCGTCGCCGAAGGCGCTGCGCAGGTAGGCGTTGAAGTCCACCACGGGCTTGAGTGACAGGCGCTTATCAACCTCGAACAGGTCCCCGGTCATTTTTTCGTCAGTGTTCAACGTCCATTCCTCGCAGTCGGTTGCTGTGTTTCAAAGCGCGGCACAATACCAGCCGAGCGTGGGTTTGGGGATTATTTGCGTCGTGGGAGGGTCAGCGGAAGAACTCACCGGGGGTGGAATCGAACTGCTGACGAAATGCATTGATAAACGCTGAGGTCGATTCATAGCCACACCCCAATGCCACATCCGTCACCCGCTCGCCTTGTTCCAGGGCGGGCAGGGCGCTCAACAGGCGCAGGCGCTGGCGCCACGCGCGGAATGTCAGCCCGGTGTCACTCAGGAACACCCGACTGAGGGTCTTTTCGCTGACCCCCAGTTTGCGGCTCCACTCGCCCAAGGTGGTCTGCTGCTCGGGGTGCAGGTTCAGGCTGCGGTAGATCTGCCGCAGTCGTGGGTCGTGAGGCAGCGGCAACATCAAATCCACCTGGGGTGCGGCGGCGAGCTGGTCGAGCAGTACCTGTGCCAGGCGCCCGTCCGGCCCGTCCTCGGTATATTCCACCGGTAATTGGCTGAAGTTGCGGATCAGCTCGCGTAACAAACTGCTCACCTCCAGCACCTGGCAACGCTCGGCGGCCCACGCGGTGACGCTGCAATCGAGGTACAAGCTGCGCATCTCCGTATGGGGCGAACTGAACACACGATGGGGCATGCCGGCCGGAATCCATACGGCGCGCTGCGGTGGCGCGACGAAACGACCGACGCTGGTCTGGATCTCCAGCACCCCGGAAATCGCGTAGGACAACTGCACCCACGGGTGGCTGTGGCGTCGTGTCAGCGCCCGGTTGGGCAAGGATTCAGTACGCCCGTACACCGGCCTCGGCAGGCTGGAAAGCCCAGGTACACTGCGGCGCACGGCTTTTTCATGTCCTTTAGGCGGCATTTACTGGCTCATTGGCGTTAGTCGGTAACAGGTGGTTACGTTAGAGTCGTCGCGACGCTCTTGGCAACCCCTGGAAGAATTGCTTATGACCCGGCCCCGGTTTCTCCCCGACAACTTCACCCTCACCCTGATCGCCACCGTGATCCTCGCCTCACTGCTGCCCGCCAGCGGCCAGACCGCCGTGGCGTTCGGCTGGGTCACCAACCTGGCCATCGCGCTGCTGTTTTTCCTCCACGGCGCCAAGCTGTCGCGCAAGGCTATCGTCGCCGGTGCCGGCCACTGGCGTTTGCATTTGCTGGTGTTCAGCCTGACCTTCGTACTGTTTCCGTTGCTGGGCCTGGCGCTCAAGCCAGTGCTGTCGCCGTTGATCGGCAACGAGCTGTACATGGGCATGCTCTACCTCTGCGCCTTGCCGGCCACCGTGCAATCGGCGATTGCCTTTACCTCCCTGGCGCGCGGCAATATTCCGGCGGCCATCTGCAGCGCGGCGGCGTCCAGCCTGTTCGGCATCTTCCTGACGCCGCTGCTGGTAGCGCTGCTGCTCAACGTGCATGGGGATGGCGGCTCCACAGTCGATGCGATTGTCAAAATCAGCGTGCAGTTGTTGCTGCCGTTCATTGCCGGGCAAGTCGCCAGCCGCTGGATTGGGGGCTGGGTCGGGCGTAACAAAGCCTGGCTGAAATTCGTCGACCAGGGCTCGATTCTGTTGGTGGTCTACGGCGCCTTCAGCGAGGCGGTCAATGAGGGCATCTGGCACCAGATCCCGCTGTGGGAATTGGGCGGGTTGGTGGTGGCCTGCTGCGTGTTGCTGGCCCTGGTGTTGGTGGCGTCGACGCTGCTGGGCAAGGCGTTTGGTTTTAACCAGGAAGACCGTATCACCATCCTGTTCTGCGGCTCGAAGAAAAGCCTGGCGACCGGCGTGCCGATGGCGCAGGTGCTGTTTGCCGGGGCGAGCATGGGGGTGTTGATTTTGCCGTTGATGCTGTTTCACCAGATCCAGTTGATGGTCTGCGCGGCGTTGGCCCAACGCTATGCCCAGCGGCCGGAGAGCATTCCTGAATTGATGGGGCAGGTAGATCCGTGATGCACCTCTCATTCGCGGGTAAATAAGCTCAAGTTAACCGGCGTGCCGACGACTTACTTCTTAACTAACCCAAGAAGGAGTGTCGGCATGAACGTTCGTCGTGTTGCGGTAATGACTGGCCTCCTGGGCCTGTGGGCAAGTACCTGCGGCGCCGCCCAGACCGTGGGGCAGGGCACCATCAGGTTCAGCGGCGCGATTGTCGAGTCAGGGTGTGCGACAAATGCGCGCAGCGGCTCGGTAATGGAACTGCGCGGTTGCGCCCAATCCAGTCGTGGCAGCCGAATCGAGGTGCGCAGTGTCGCGCCGGTGGTCAGCGTCGACGCACCCCATGTGCGGCTGGTAGCGGACACCGGCGAGGGGCGCCATTACGATCAGCGTTACGTGCTGGTAGACCGCGCCGGCAAGCTGATTCAGTCGGGCAATTACGTGATTACCATGACCTCGCCATAAACCCTGGGGCGACGATCCGCAGCAACAGCGGTGCGAGAAACCTATAGAATGCTCGGCGGCGGCGCTTGTCCTGGGTGGCCGCTTGATCATCGTCAGAGTACCGCGCCCGTCAATGAGCCTTTCAGCCGCAACCCCCCAAGCCAATTGGCAACCGGTCATCGCCCTCGCGCTGGCCGCGTTTGTGTTCAATACCACCGAATTCGTCCCCGTCGGGCTGCTCAGCGCCATCGGCGCCAGCTTTGACATGCCCGTGGCCAGCGTCGGCCTGATGCTCACCATTTATGCGTGGATCGTGTCGCTGACCTCGCTGCCGGTGATGCTGCTGACCCGCAACGTCGAACGGCGAAAATTGTTGATTGTGCTGTTCGGTCTGTTTATCGCCAGCCATATTCTCTCCAGCGTGGCCACCAGCTTCGGCTTGCTGATGGTCAGTCGGGTCGGCATCGCCCTGGCCCATGCGTTGTTCTGGTCGATCACGGCTTCGCTGGCTGTACGCCTGGCGCCAGAGGGCAAGCAGGTTCAGGCCCTTGGTTTGCTGGCCACCGGCACGTCCCTGGCGATGGTACTGGGCATTCCGTTAGGCCGTCTGTTGGGCGAGGCCATGGGCTGGCGTACCACCTTTCTGGTGATCGCCGCGTTCGCCGCCGCCCTGGTGTTCTGGCTGGCGCGCACCTTGCCGCTGCTGCCCAGCCAGAACTCCGGCTCCCTGCGCAGCCTGCCGCTGCTGTTCAAGCGCCCGGCGCTGGTGGCGCTCTACGTGCTGACCGCAATGACCGTCACCGCGCAATTCACCGCCTACAGCTACATCGAACCCTTCGTCGAAGGCGTCGCCGGCCTGGGCGGCAGTGCCGTGACCCTGATCCTGTTGGTGTTCGGTGGTGCTGGCATCATCGGCTCGTTGTTGTTCAGCCTGGTGCATCGCTTCAACCCCCACCTGTTCGTGATCGGCGCAGTGTCTATCCTCGCCGCGTGCCTGGCGCTGATGCTGCCGTTGAGCGGCGCCGAGTCTTACCTGGTGGGGCTGAGCATTTTCTGGGGCATGGCGATCATGGGGTTTGGCCTGGCCATGCAGTCCAAGGTGCTGGTGTTGGCACCGGATGCCACGGATGTGGCCATGGCGATGTTTTCCGGGATCTACAACATTGGCATCGGCGGCGGCGCGTTGATGGGCAGTTGGGTGGGCAGCCACTTCGGCTTCGCCTGGATCGGCGCGGCGGGCGGTTTGTTGGCGGGGCTGGCGTTGGTGGGGTATTGCCTGGCGATTCGGCGGTTTGGGCAGGGTGTGCCGCTTAATAAATGAATTTCACAGGGATTGGTGATTGATGAAGTACTTGATCGTTGCATGTGTTCTGTTAGGGCTCAGTGGTTGCGTTACCAACCAGTTGCACTTCGCGGCGTACTCGACGGAGGCCGAGTTGGCGGCAATCAAAAGTAGTGTTGTACAGGCCGACATCGTGCAAGTGACTGGCGCTGAAAAGTGTACGCGCTGCAAGGAGTCGAGCAAGCTTGTTTGGCATGCTGCTAATTACAATGTCGGCCTTTACGAGGGGTTCGCCAACGTTCCTGTTGACGACTGGACCGACTTCACCAAGCGTGCGGTGGGCGTTTCTCCCTCTTCGACACTCAAAACCAGCGTCGAGATCGACAGAGTCTTCGTCAAGACTTGGAACTCTCCTGACTATTACGCCTGTGAGGTTAGCCTGACGGTGGATATCGCCGGCACGAAATATGCCGGGCATTCCCGGCTCAAGTTGAAGCAGGCGGGGCAAAGCTTGATAGGTGACAAGCTTGCTGCCCTTAACGCGAAGGTATTGGATACTGTAGGCCTGACCGTTAAAGCAGCATATATGAATGCTTTGGCCAACTATCACAAGGTACGCTGAATAAATGCGGCTTTGCTGATTTGCTGAGTTTATAGAGGGCGACCGTAAGGTCGCCTGTTTTCGGTTACGACATCCTTGCCCTTAGCCTACGCCCGATCACATCCAGTAAATCGCAGCCGTCCCGCAATGGAATACTCAACAGCGACGCGAAGTCCTGCAGCACCACGGTATCGCTGCTGATTTCATCGCGAAGTGCCAGGTTTTCCAGAACTTGAGTGACTGCCCGAATACGAAAAACTGCTGCGTCATGCAAAGCATCAAGCGGCGCCTGAGTATCGATTAGCAGTGTGGTATGGTGCAATCGGGGCCCGTTATGGGCATATACCGATCAGATGAGGTCATGGTTCTTGCTCCTATATCTAAGTGAGCCGTCACCTTCTGCCGCCAAGCAGAATTAGGGTGGCGGATTACGCAAGGTTGGCGGACCGGGGATATAGGACCCGGCACTTCCGAAGAAGTCCCTGCGCAACCCGCCATTGCACGAAATCACGGGCGCAAAAAAAGCGCCTGCAATCGTGTTGGGGGCGCCGTTGCGCCTATATCTGGTCGGACCGCCAAGTCCAATCGCAGCACTTGCTGCGAGTTGAAAGAGTAGCCTGCGCGATGCTCCATCGCAACCGGGAAGTGGATGACATCAAAAAAATGGATCGTTCACATCCTGTCATTGTAGTGAGCAACGCGAAGTTCTACGCCACCGGGATCAACGGATCCGCCGCCGCCAACGCCACCTTTCTATCCGCTGCCGGTGGGTAGATCCACACGCTATTGATCTGCTGTTTGAGTTCCTTGGCTTCCTGGCCCACCAGCTTGAGCTGACGGTCCCAGCCTTCGGTGTACACCGCGCCCCAGGCGCCGAGGTCGAGGCAGGTCACGTATTTGGGTTGGCTGTAGGCCATGGGGGCCACGCCGATCAGATCGGCGGCGACGTTGTTGCCGGCGTAGCGGCCCAGCGCGATGGCGTGCTGGCAGGACATGGCAGCGAAGTTGCCCAGCGCGTCAGTGGCGGCGTAGGCCACGTCGCCAGCGGCGAAGATGGCAGCCTGGCCCTTGACCTTGAGGTGGGCGTCCACGTGCAGGCGGCCCTGGGCATCGCGGGTGCCCTCAATCTGTTCGGTCAGGGGGTTGGCGCGAAAGCCGATGGTCCAGATCACGGTGCTCGATTCAATCCGCTGCCCATCAGCCAGGGTCACGCCACCGGCATCCACCGAGGCGACCGAGGTGTTCAGTACCCATTCAAGCCCCAGTGCCTGGCTGGCTTCGATGATCGATGGGCGTATGCCATCGCCCATCGACGCGGCAATCTGCGGCCCGCGGTCGACCACGATCACACGGATGTTGGCCGTCTCACCCAGTGCGCCACGCAGGCGCGCCGGCATTTCGGTGGCGGTCTCGATACCGGTGAAGCCGCCGCCGGCCACCACCACGGTATTGCGGGCCGGGCTGTCGGGCAGGTTTTTCAGGGCGTTGATATGGGCTTCAAGGTGCGCCGCGTCTTCGATCTGATCCACATCGAACACATGCTCGATGCCGTCCATGCCGGGGCGGTTCAAGCGGCTGCCGGCGGCCACTACCAGGCGATCGTAGGCGAGGGTGGCCGGGATGCCGGCCGCGTTGCGGTAGGTCACTTGCTTATTAGTGGCGTCGATGCTGTCGGCGGCGCCTTGCACAAAGGTCACGCCCACAGCGTCGAACAGCGCATCAAGCGGGGCCAGCATGGTATGTACATCGGGCTCGTAGAACCGCGGGCGGATACGCAGCTCCGCTTGGGGGGCGAGCAGGCTGATGCGCACATCGTTGCGGTCGTGTTTATCCAGTAGCCGAACCGCGCTCAAGGCGCTCCACACGCCACCGAACCCGGCGCCAATGATCAGAATGTGTTGTTTCATGGGGTTGCTCCAGAGACCAGATAAGCCGCAAGGCATTGCCGGATCACTGTAAAAGCAGCAGGGTCTGTCCGAAAGGACATATAACCCTGGATGACTGCCACCTCTGCCGGCCTAGCCGGAAAAGCGCTCGCGGTAGTCGCGGGGTGAGATGGCCAGGTGGCGGTGGAAGGTGCAGCGCATGCGTTCCTCATCGCCAAACCCGCAAAGCCCGGCGATCTGGTCGATGCTGCGCTGGGAGTCTTCGAGCATGCGGCGCGCCGCTTCCATGCGAAACAGTTCGATGGCCTTGGCCGGGGTGCGACCGGTTTTTTGCTTATAGACCCGGGCAAAGTTGCGTGGGCTCATATGGCTCTGCGCGGCCAGGCGCTCGACGCTGAGGTCGCTGTCGCGCAGGTTGTCGCTGATCCACGCATGCAGCGCATCAAAGCTGGCGCTGTCGGCGGTTTGCGCTTGCAGCACCTGGCTGAACTGCGCCTGGCCACCGGGGCGCTTGAGGAACACCACCAATTCGCGTGCCACTTGCAGCGCCACTTCGCGCCCGCAGTCAGCCTCCACCAGCGCGAGCGCCAGGTCGATCCCGGCGCTGACGCCCGCCGAGGTCCACACCTGGCCTTGCTGCACGAAGATCGCGTCCACGTCCACCTCGATGCTCGGGAAGCGTTGCTTGAGCAGCTCGCACATGGCCCAATGCGTTGCCGCGCGGCGCCCCTCCAGCAAGCCCGCCAGCGCCAGCAAAAACGTGCCGCTGCACACCGAGGCGGTCCGTCGCGCCTGACCGGAGGCGTTGCGCAACCAGTCCACCAGCGCGGTATTTTCCAGCATGGCTTGCTCAATGGCCGGCGCGCCGGGTACCACCAGGGTGTCGATGGCAGCGGGGTCAAACTGTGCCAAGGCGACGGTGTCGACGCTCAAGCCCTCGGCGGTCGGCATCAGCCCGCCCGCCAGGCTGGCGTTGTGCAACACATAACCTTGCAAACCGCGCTCGGCCATGGCCTTGGTCGCGGCCCAGAACACCGTCTGGGCGCCAGTCAGGTCGAGCAAGCCCATGTGCGGGTAGGTCAGGAACACCAACGTGCGTGGTTGGGCCAAAGGAGAGAGTGCAGTCATGCGCAGGCCAGCAGCTTTTCCAGTTTTTCCTGATCCCGCGCAAACTGTCGGATCCCTTCGGCACGCAATCGCTCAGCGTATTCCGGGATGGCGCAGGCCTTGAGCAGCAGCGACGGGTTGGTGGTGGCGCCCACGGGCCGCAGGCGGCTGATGGCTTCCAGATTGCCGGTGTCGCAGACCACAGTGGTGAATGGCTTGAGTTGTTCAAGTTTGGACGTCATCGCCGCGTTCTCCGGAAAAGGGCACGGCGCTGTTTTACCATGTCCCGCGCACCTTGTTTACCCTGAGGCTGTCAGCTCCGGGCCGCCTTGGCATCCACAGAGAGGGGTAACCGCCAGAGTCCGGTGGAACCCTTCAGCCGGGCACTTGTCCCCGCTTCCCATGTCACCCCCCAGCCCACAGATACCTTAATTTTCCAAGCCTGCCGGAAGCCACTCCAGGCCCTCGGCTGCGCCCGCTATTTTTTCCTGGGCGCCCGGCACTGCCGATCCAAGCGGCAAAACTGAATACGGACATTCTCGTCAACCGTGAATTATCAGGCAGGTTACCCATGCAGTTCAGCGACTTACTGGCAGCGATCTCCACCCATGCGATCCGTCTGCAGACCGAAGAGGGCGACCTGATCGTCCTGGGCGATGACGAAGCGTTGGACGACGCGCTCTGGGATCAATTGATCGCGCACAAACCCCAACTGTTGCAGTTGGTCGCCGAACATGGCGGTGACTGGCTGAGCCCGGCCTACCGCATCACACCGGACATGCTGGCCCTGGTCAACCTCGACCAGCCGGCCATCGACCGCATCGTCGCGGCGGTCCCAGGCGGCGCGGCGAATGTGCAGGATATCTACCCCCTGGCGCCGCTCCAGGAAGGCATGCTTTATCACCATCTTTCGGCGCAGAAGGGTGACCCTTACGTGCTGCACGCGCAGTTCGTGTTCGACAGCCGCGCACGCCTTGAGGCCTTTGCCGAGGCGTTGCAATGGGTCATCGACCGTCACGACATCCTGCGTACCTCCATGGTCTGGGAGCGCCTGGACGAGCCGCTGCAAGTGGTGTGGCGCAAGGCTGTGCTGGCCTGCGAAGAGGTGCCTCTGGACGGTGCTGACCGCCTCGCTCAATTGCTCGCTCGTTATGATGCCCGCGCTTATCGCATGGACCTGGGCCAGGCGCCGCTGCTGCGCCTGGTATTCGCTGACGACCCGGCCAACCAGCGGGTGGTGGCGATGCTGCTGTTCCACCACACCATCCTTGATCACACGGCCCTGGATGGCGTTCGGCATGAGATCCAGCTGTACCTGGCCGGGCAGCAAGCCCAGGCCCCTGCACCGGTAGCGTTTCGCAGCTATATCGCCCAGGTGCGCCATGGCGTCAGCGAGCAGGCCCATGAGGCGTTCTTCCGCGACATGCTGGCGGATATCGATGAACCGACCCTGCCGTTCGGCCTGCAGGATGTGCAGGGCGACGGCCAAGGGATCGACGAAGTGCGCATCCCCGTCGACAGCGCTCTGAGCCGCCGCCTGCGCAGCATGGCGCGCCCGCTGGGGGTGAGTGTGGCGAGCCTGATGCACCTGGCTTTGGCGCGAGTGCTGGGTGCAGTCTCCGGTCGGGAGGCGGTGGTATTTGGCACCGTGATGCTCGGGCGCATGGGCGCAGGCGAGGGCGGTGAGCGGGCCTTGGGCATGTTCATCAACACCTTGCCACTGCGGGTGGATGTGGGTGAGCAGGGCGTGCGCGCTGCGGTCAAGATCACCCATGAGCGCCTCACGCGCTTGCTCGATCACGAACATGCGTCCCTGGCGCTGGCACAACGGTGCAGCGGCGTGGCGGCGCCTACGCCGCTGTTCAGCGCGATACTCAACTACCGTCACAGCGCCGCCACCGACATGGCGGCGGTGATCGAAGTCGCCGACGGCATCCAGGTGTTGGGCGCCGAGGAGCGCACCAATTACCCGCTGACGCTGAACGTCGATGACCTGGGTGAAGACTTCGCCCTGACCGTGATGGTCGATGCGTCCATTGGCGCGCAGCGGGTTGCGGGTTATCTGCATACGGCCTTGCAAAGCCTGGCCGACGCCCTTGAACAACGACCGGATATGCCGCTCTGCGGCCTGAACATCCTGCCTGACGCTGAACGCCACCATTTGCTGCACACTTTGAATCATTGCCCCACGCATTACGCCGACACCCAACTGATCCACCAGCAAGTCGAAACCCACGCCGCTGCCCAGCCCGATGCCATTGCGTTGCGCTTCGAGCACCACGTCCTGACCTACCGCCAACTCAACGAACGCGCCAACCAGGTCGCCCACGCGCTCCTGGCCCACGGTGTGTGCCCCGACGCGCGTGTGGCCATTTGCGTGGAGCGTGGCCCGCAGATGATCATCGGCCTGCTTGGCATTCTCAAGGCCGGTGCGGGCTATGTGCCCATCGACCCGGCCTATCCCCAGGAACGCATCGCCTACACCCTGGCCGACAGCCAGCCGGTGGTGGTGCTGGTGCAGGCCAACACGGCGCAGCGGGCCGGCGCACTGGCCCGGATCGACCTGGACCACCTGGGCCCGTTGCCCATCTCCAACCCTGGGTTGCACCTGAGCCCGGCCAATCTGGCCTACGTCATCTACACCTCCGGCTCCACTGGCCAGCCCAAGGGCGTGATGATCGAGCATCGCCAGGTCGCACGCCTGTTCAGCGCCACCCACCACTGGTTCGGGTTCAACCCGCACGATGTGTGGGCGCTGTTCCATTCCTTCGCGTTCGACTTTTCCGTGTGGGAAATCTGGGGCGCGCTGATGCACGGCGGCCAGTTGCTGATCGTGCCGCAACTGGTCAGCCGCTCGCCGGATGAGTGCTACGCGCTGTTGTGCGACGCCCAGGTGAGCATCCTCAACCAGACGCCGAGCGCGTTCCGCCAGTTGATCGCGTCCCAGGGCAACAGTGCCCAGTCCCATTCCTTGCGCCAAGTGATTTTCGGCGGCGAAGCCCTGGAACCGGGCATGCTCAAGCCGTGGTACGCACGGGCAGTGAATGCCGGTACGCAACTGGTGAACATGTACGGCATCACTGAAACCACCGTGCATGTGACCTACCGTGCGCTGGAAGCGGCCGACGCGCACTTGGTCGGCGTGAGCCCGATTGGCGTGCGTATTCCCGATTTGCAGTTGTATGTGCTGGATGAGCGCCATGAGCCCTTGCCCCTGGGTGTGGTGGGCGAGTTGTACGTGGGCGGTGCCGGGGTGGCGCGTGGTTACCTCAACCGCCAGGCGCTGAATGCCGAACGCTTCCTTGCCGACCCGGCCACCGGCTTGCGCATGTACAAGACCGGCGACCTCGGCCGCCTGCTGGCCGACGGCAGTGTCGAGTACCTGGGGCGTAACGATGACCAGGTCAAGATCCGTGGTTTCCGTATCGAACTGGGTGAAATCCAGGCGCACCTGGCCACTGCCAGCGGCGTGCGCGATGCGGTGGTGATCGCCCGTGAAGATCAGCCGGGCGACAAACGCCTGGTGGCCTATGTGATCAGCGATGGCGAACTCAACGTGGCCGCCCTGCGTGACCATCTACTGCTGAGCCTGGCCGAACACATGGTGCCCAGCGCCTTCGTGCGCCTGGATACGCTGCCGTTGACCACCAACGGCAAACTCGACCGCAAGGCCTTGCCCGCACCCGATGCCGACGCCGTGGCCCGGCGCGAGTATGCGGCGCCCCAGGGGGCGGTGGAAACCACCCTCGCCATGCTCTGGCAAGACCTGCTCAACGTCGACCGTGTCGGTCGTGAGGACAATTTCTTCGAACTCGGCGGCCATTCGCTGCTGGCGGTCAAGCTGATCGAACGCATGCGCCAGGTCGACCTCAGCGCCGATGTGCGCGTGCTGTTCGGTCAACCGACCTTGGCGGCGCTCGCTGCGGCGGTGGGCGGCCAGCAGACCGTGCAGGTGCCGGCCAACCTTATTCAAGCAGACACGCAGGCCATAACCCCGGACATGCTGCCCCTGGTCGAGCTGGATCAGGCCGCTATCGACCATATCCTTGAGGCCGTGCCCGGTGGCGTTGCCAACGTGCAGGACATCTACGGCCTGGCGCCGCTGCAGGCCGGCATTCTCTACCACCACCTGGCGACCACCGAGGGCGACCCCTACGTGTTGCAGGTGCAGTTGCGGTTTCACGACCAGGGCGCCGTCGACGGGTTTGTCAACGCGCTGCACACGGTGATCGAGCGCAACGATATTCTGCGCACCGCCATCCTCTGGGAGGGCCTGGAAGAGCCGGTGCAAGTGGTGTTACGCCAGGCACCCTTGGTGATCGAACGCCTGGATGCGCTGGGCAGTGATGCACTGGAGCATCTGCAACAGCGTTTCGACCCACGCCACTATCGCCTGGACCTGTCACGCGCCTCGCTGATGCGCCTGGCGTATGCGCAGGACAGCCACGGCTTGGTCGGCATTTTGCTGCTGCACCATATCCTCCTCGACCACACGGCCCTGCACGTGCTGGTCAAAGAGATGAGTGCCAGCCTGCATGGCCACAGCGCACAACTGCCTGACGCGGTGCAGTATCGCAACTACGTGGCCCAGGCCCGCCTCGGTGTCACCCAGGCCCAGCATGAAGCCTTCTTCAGCCAGATGCTGGGCGACATCGACGAGCCGACCCTGGCCTTCGGCTTGCAGGACGTGAACGGTGACGGCAGCGGCATCCATGAAGCGCGCCTGCCGCTGGAGCCTGCGCTCAACCTGGGCTTGCGCGAACAGGCGCGGCAACTGGGCGTGAGCACCGCGAGCCTGGTACACCTGGCCTGGGCCCAGGTGCTGGGCCAGGTGTCTGGCCAGCAGGAGGTGGTATTCGGCACCGTGTTGCTGGGCCGTATGCAGGGCGGCGAGGGCGCGGACCGGGCGCTGGGGATGTTTATCAATACCTTGCCGCTGCGGGTCAGCGTTGGCAGCGTCGGCGTGCAGGCCGGCGTGCGCGCCACCCATGCGCGCCTGGCGCAACTGCTCGGGCACGAACATGCCTCGTTGTCCCTGGCCCAGCGTTGCAGTGGCGTGCCGGGCTCGCTGCCGCTGTTCAGCACCTTGCTCAACTACCGGCACAGCGCAGCCGATGAAGCGCCGGGGGACAACCCCTTTGCCGCTTCCGGTATCGAGATTCTCAGCTCCGAAGAACGTAGCAACTATCCGCTGGTGCTCAACGTTGATGACCTGGGGAGTGGCTTTGCGCTGACGGTGCAAGGCGTCGCGCACCTGGATGTGCAACGCGTGGGTGAGTACATGCTCACCGCGTTGCGCCATGTGGTGAGCGCGCTGCAACATGCGCCGACCACGCCGCTGCAGGCGGTGTCGATCCTGCCGCCTTCCGAGCGTCATCAAGTGCTGGTAGGTTTCAACGCCACCGCCCGGCAATACCCCTCGCAACTTACTGTCTCGCAACTGTTTGAAGCCCAGGCGCTGGCCCGCCCTGAAGCGTCGGCGGCGGTGCAGGGCGAGCTGTCACTGAGCTACCGTGACCTCAATCGCCGTGCCAACCGCCTGGCCCATCATCTGATCAGCCAGGGGGTGCAGCCCGGCGAAAGCGTGGCGATTGCCTTGCCGCGTTGCCTGGATCTGCTGGTCTGCCAACTGGCGATCCTCAAGTGCGCTGCGGTGTATGTGCCGCTGGACGTCAACGCGCCTGTCGAACGCCAGGCCTTCATCGTCAAAGACAGCGGCGCACGCCATGTGCTGGACGACCTGGCGCAGTTGGATCTGGACACGCAGTCGCCCGCTAACCCCGACCCGGCCCAATCCGCGCAGAGCGTTGCCTACATCCTCTATACCTCCGGCTCCACCGGGACGCCCAAGGGCGTGCAAGTGCCCCACCTCGCTATCTCGCGGCTGGTGCTTAACAACGGTTTTGCCGAATTCAATGCCCACGACCGGGTGGCCTTTGCTTCCAACCCGGCATTTGACGCCAGCACCCTCGAGGTGTGGGCGCCGTTGCTCAATGGCGGTTGTGTGGTGGTGGTCGAGCAGGTGCAGTTGTTATCCCAAGCCGCGTTCGCCGAGCTGTTGCGGGAACAGGCGGTCAGCGTGTTATGGATGACCGCCGGGCTATTTCATCAGTACGCCGATGCGTTGATGCCGGTGTTCCGCCAATTGCGCTACCTGATCGTCGGCGGCGACGTGCTTGACCCTCAGGTGATTGGCCGGGTACTCAAGCTCGGCAAACCCCAGCATCTGCTGAATGGGTATGGCCCGACCGAAGCCACCACGTTCTCCACCACGTTTGAGATCACTACCCTTGGCGAGGGCGCTATTCCGATTGGTCGACCGATTGCCAACGCTCAGGCCTATGTACTGGACGCGCGCCAGCAACCGCTGCCCGTGGGTGTGACCGGCGAGCTCTATATCGGCGGTGCGGGCGTTGCGAAAGGCTACTTGAATCTGCCTCAGCTGAGCGCGGAAAAATTCGTCCCGAACCCATTCGGCGATGGCCAACTCTACCGCAGCGGTGATCTGGCCTGCTGGCGAGCCGACGGCAATTTGATGTATCTGGGGCGCAATGACCTGCAGGTGAAGATTCGTGGCTTTCGTATCGAACCCGGTGAAATCGAAGCGTGCCTGTGTGCCTGTGCCGGGATCAGGGACGTTGTGGTATCGGTTCGCGAAGACGAGCCTGGCCACAAACGGTTAGTGGCCTATTACACCGCCGACGCAACGTTGGATATCGCAACCCTGCGAGCTCATGTGCAAGGCCGGTTGCCCGATTACATGGTGCCTTCGGCTTATGTGTGGCTGGCGCAGTTGCCGCTCACCGCCAACGGCAAGCTCGACCGCAAGGCATTGCCGGTACCCGACCAGGCTGCCTTGATCAGCCGTGGCTACGAAGCCCCACAAGGCGAGGTGGAAAGCCTGCTGGCGCAGATCTGGCAGGACGTGCTCAAGCTTGAACGCGTGGGGCGCCATGATCATTTCTTCGAATTGGGCGGGCATTCGTTGCTGGCGGTCAGCCTGATCGAACGCATGCGCCAGGTGGGCCTGAGCGCCGATGTGCGCGTGTTGTTCAGCCAGCCAAGCCTGGCCGCGCTGGCGGCAGCCGTGGGCAGCGGCAGAGAAATCGTGGTGCCCGCCAATGGCATCCCCACCGGCTGCATACAGATCACACCGTCGATGCTGAGCCTGGTGCAACTCACCCCGCAGGCCATCGCGAGGATTGTCGCCAGCGTGCCGGGTGGTGCAGCGAATATCCAGGATATCTACCCGCTGGCGCCGCTACAGGAAGGCATTCTCTACCACCACATCAGCGCCGAGCAGGGCGACCCGTACCTGCTGCAATCGCGCATGGCCTTTGACACTGCCGAGCGCCTGCACGGTTTTATGGGCGCGCTGCAACAGGTGGTGGCGCGCCACGACATTCTGCGTACCGCTGTGGTGTGGGAAGGGCTCGAAAGCCCGGTGCAAGTGGTGTGGCGCACCGCCCAGTTGGGGGTGCACGAGGTGATGCTCGACCCGGCACACGGCGACGTGATGGCGCAACTGCATGAGCGTTTCGATGCGCGTCACTACCGCCTGGACATTACCCAGGCGCCCTTGCTGCGCATGGTCTATGCCCAGGACCCGGCGC
This sequence comes from Pseudomonas sp. MF6767, assembly GCF_016405475.1. NCBI lineage: Bacteria > Pseudomonadati > Pseudomonadota > Gammaproteobacteria > Pseudomonadales > Pseudomonadaceae > Pseudomonas > Pseudomonas sp. MF6767. The sequence goes on from NZ_JAEKCY010000006.1 coordinate 312,837, forward strand.
ACAACCGGGTCGCGGCGATCCTGCTGTTCCATCACCTGGCGCTGGACCACACCGCCATGGAAGTGGTCGGCCAGGAAATGCGTGCCTTTATGTTCAACCAGGCCCAGGATTTGCCCGCCGCCGCGCCGTTTCGCAACTATGTGGCCCAGGCGCGACTGGGCGTCAGTGTGGCGCAGCATGAGCAGTTTTTCCGCGACATGCTCGCCGAGGTTGACGAGCCCACCTTGCCGTTTGGCCTGCAGGATGTGCAGGGCGATGGTCGTGCAATCGAAGAAGCCGAGGTGCACCTGGAAGCGGGCCTGGCCCAGCGTGTACGCCAGCAGGCGCGCCAACTGGGCGTCAGCGCCGCCAGCCTGATGCACCTGGCCTGGGCCCAGGTGTTGGGCCTGGTCTCGGGCCGCGACGAGGTGGTATTCGGCACGGTGCTGATGGGCCGTATGCAAGCCGGCGAGGGCGCAGACCGTGCGCTGGGGATGTTTATCAACACCTTGCCGCTGCGGGTCGATATTGCAGCCGGCGCAGCGCAGGCGGTCAAAGCCACCCATGCACGCTTGAGCGCCTTGCTCGGGCATGAGCATGCGTCACTGGCCCTGGCCCAGCGTTGCAGCGGTGTGCCGACCAGCACGCCGTTGTTCAGCGCCTTGCTCAATTACCGCCACAGCAACCCAGGCGAAATGGCCCGCGACGGCCACGGCATCTGGGAAGGCGTGCAACTGCTGGGCGGTGAAGAACGCAGCAACTACCCGCTGACCCTGAGCGTGGATGACCTGGGCGCAGGCTTTGGCCTGAGCGTGCTGGCCGTGCCGCAAATCGGCGCGCAGCGCCTGTGCGACTACATGCTCAGCGCCGTGGAGCAACTGGTTGCCACCCTTGAGACGGCGCCCCACCGCGCGCTGCGCCAGTTACCGATTCTGCCCGCCGCAGAGCGCGACACGGTGCTGCGCGAGTTCAACGCCACTGCCCACGACTTCCCCCGTGGCCAGACGGTGCACGGTGCGTTTGAGGTGCAGGCCGAGCGCCAGCCCCATCGCATTGCCGTGCAGCAAGGCAGCGAGGCGCTGACGTATCAGCAGCTCAATCAACGGGCCAACCAGTTGGCTCATCACTTGCTGGAACTCGGCGTGCAAGCCGATGACCGCGTGGCATTGTGTTGCCGTCGCGGCCCGCAGATGCTGGTGGGGCTGTTGGGCATTCTCAAGGCTGGCGCGGGCTATGTGCCGATCGACCCGGCGTACCCCGCCGAGCGTATCGCCTACTTGTTGCAAGACAGCGCGCCCGTGGCGGTGCTGGCCGAGACCAGCACGCGGGAGCTGCTGGGGCCCGTCGCCGTGGTCGATCTGCAGGACCCCGGTTGGCAGCGCCACGCCGTCAGCAATCCGCAACTGCCCGCCCTGACGCCCGCGCACCTGGCGTATGTGATCTACACCTCCGGCTCCACCGGCCTGCCCAAGGGCGTGATGGTGGAACACCGCACCGTGGAGAACCTGGTGCATTGGCACTGTGAGGCCTTTGGTCTGACAGCGGTGAGCCACACCAGCAGCGTGGCCGGCATGGGGTTTGATGCCATGGCCTGGGAAGTCTGGCCGGCCCTGTGCGTCGGCGCGACCCTGCACCTGCCACCCGCCGACATCGGCAACGAAAACATCGATGAACTGCTGGCCTGGTGGCTGGCACAGCCGTTGGACGTGAGTTTCCTGCCCACCCCGGTGGCCGAGTACGCGTTCAGCCTGCCCCAGCAGCACCCCACCTTGCGCATCCTGCTGATCGGCGGTGACCGCCTGCGTCAGTTCACCCAGGAGCGGCGCTTTGCGGTGGTCAACAACTACGGCCCCACCGAAGCCACGGTGGTTGCCACCTCCGGCCGCGTGCGGGCCGGGCAGGTGTTGCATATCGGCCGGCCCATCGCTAATGCCACCAGCTACGTGCTGGATGCGCACCTGCGTCCGGTACCGGTGGGTGTGGCCGGTGAACTTTATGTGGGCGGCAGCGGCGTGGCGCGGGGTTACCTGAACCGTCCCGAGCTGACGGCCGAGCGCTTCCTGCAAGACCCGTTCAACCCAGGGCAGATGTACCGCACCGGTGATCTGGTGCGTTGGCTGCCCGATGGCAACCTTGAGTACCTGGGCCGTAACGACGACCAGGTAAAACTGCGCGGCGTGCGGGTGGAACTGGGTGAAATCGAAAGCCGCCTGGCGGCACTGGACGGCATCCGCGAGGCCGTGGTGCTGGTGCGCGAAGGCCGCCTGTTGGCCTGGTTCACCGAACAGCGCCCGCTGCAGATCGAGACCTTGCGTGCGCACCTGCAGGCCCAACTTCCCGAGGCGCTGGTGCCGGTCGCCTACATGCGGGTTGATCAGTTGCCCCTGACCGCCAACGGCAAACTGGACCGCAAGGCATTGCCAGAGCCAGACCAGTGCGCCTTGCTCAGCCGTGAATACCAAGCCCCCCAGGGTGACGTCGAAACCACCCTGGCGCGGCTGTGGGCCGAGGTGTTGCAGGTGGAGCAAGTGGGTCGCCATGACCACTTCTTCGAACTGGGCGGCCATTCATTGCTGGCCGTCAGCCTCATCGAGCGCATGCGCCAAGCCGGCCTCAGCGCCGATGTGCGCGTGCTATTCAGCCAGCCAACCCTGGCCGCGCTGGCCGCCGCTGTCGGCAGTGGCCGCGAAGTGCAGGTGCCGGCCAATCGCATCAGTGCCGGTTGCCAGCGCATCACCCCGGACATGCTGGCCCTGGTGGACCTCGACCAGTCGGCGATCAACCAGGTGGTGGCCCAGGTGCCTGGCGGCGCTGCCAACGTGCAGGACATCTACCCGCTGGCGCCGTTGCAGGAAGGGATTTTCTATCACTACCTCACGGCGGCGCAGGGCGATCCTTACCTGCTGCAATCACACCTGGCGTTTGACGGTGTGGAGCGCCTGCAGGCCTTTATGCGCGCACTGCAACAGGTGATCGACCGCCACGACATCCTGCGCACCGGGGTGGTGTGGGAGGGCCTGGCGCAACCGCTGCAAGTGGTGTGGCGCCAGGCGCAGTTGTGCGTGCAGGAACTGCAACTGGAAGGTGACGTACTCGCCGGCCTGCACGAGCGGTTTGATGCGCGGCGGTATCGCCTGGAGATCAGCCAGGCGCCGCTGATCCGCCTGATGTACGCCCAGGACCCGGCCAACCAGCGCGTGGTGGCGGTGTTGCTCTATCATCATATCGTGTTGGACCACACCGCCTTCGACGTGGTGTTGCGCGAAATGCAGGGCCACCTGTTGGGCCACGCAGCGCCCACCGCCGCGCCAATGCCGTATCGCAACTATGTGGCCCAGGCCCGTTTGGGTGTCAGCGAACAGGAGCATGAGCAGTTCTTCCGCCAGATGCTGGGCGATGTCGACGAACCGACGTTGCCGTTCGGCTGGCAGGACGTGCGCGGCGACGGCAATGCCATCGACGAACACACCCTGCAACTGGACAGCCAGCTCAACCGCCGCCTGCGCAGCCAGGCACGGCTGCTGGGGGTCAGCGCTGCCAGCCTGTTCCATCTGGCCTGGGCGCAGGTGCTGGCCGCGGTATCGGCGCGCCATACGGTGGTGTTCGGCACGGTACTGGTGGGCCGTCTGCAAGGCGGCGAGGGAGCCGACCGCGCTCTGGGCGTGTTTATCAACACCTTGCCGCTGCGCCTGGATATCGACGACCAGGGCGCCCGCGCCGCCGTGCGGGCCACCCATGCGCGGCTGACCGAATTGCTCGGCCATGAACACGCCTCCCTGGCGTTGGCCCAGCGTTGCAGTGGCGTAGCGGCCCCGGCGCCCTTGTTCAGCTCGATGCTCAACTATCGCCATCGCGGCGCCGCCACCCGCTCGGCGGATGCGCAGTTGGCATGGGAAGGCATGCAGACCTTGGTCAATGACGGGCGCACCAATTACCCGCTGACCTTGAACGTGGATGACCTGGGCGACGGCTATGCATTCACCGCCCTGGCCCAGATGGATGCGCAACGGGTGTGCGGCTATATGCATAACGCGTTGAGCGGCCTGGTCGAGGCTCTTGAGCAGGCACCGCACCAGGCGCTGAACCGCCTGCCGGTGCTGGGGCTGCAAGAGCGGCAACAACTGCTGGTGCAGTTCAACGCCACCGAGGTGAACTACAACCTCGACCAGACCCTGCACGGGCTGTTTGAAGCCCAGGTTGTACGTACCCCGCAGGCAGTGGCGGTGAAGGCCGGCGAGCACACCTTGAGCTACCAGCAACTCAATGAACGCGCCAACCGCCTGGCCCATCACCTGCGTGACAGCGGTGTGCGCCCGGATGCACGGGTGGGCATCTGCGTCGAGCGCGGCCTGGACATGGTCGTCGGTTTGTTCGCCATCCTCAAGGCCGGCGGTGCCTATGTGCCGCTGGACCCGGCGTACCCGCCAGAGCGCATCGCCTACATGCTGCACGACAGCGCGCCGGTGGTGGTGCTGGCCCAAAGCGCCACCCGCAGCCTGCTGGGGGACGTGGCGGTAGTCGACCTCGACCACAGCACCTGGCAACACCAACCCGCCATCAACCCGCAAGTACCGGACCTCATTGCCCAACACGCGGCTTATGTGATCTACACCTCCGGTTCCACCGGCCAACCCAAGGGCGTGATCAACGAACATGCGGGGGTGGTCAACCGCTTGTTGTGGATGCAGGACGCCTATAGCCTCAAGGCTCACGATGCGGTGTTGCAGAAAACCCCGTTCAGCTTCGACGTGTCGGTGTGGGAGTTCTTCTGGCCGCTGTTCACCGGCGCGCGTCTGGTGATGGCGCGCCCTGAAGGGCACAAGGACCCGGCGTACCTGTGCGAGGTGATCGCGGCGGAGCAGATCACGACCCTGCACTTTGTGCCGTCGATGCTCGATGTATTCCTGGCCCACGGCGATGTCAGCCAGGCGGCGGGGTTGGTGCGGGTGATGTGCAGCGGCGAGGCCTTGCCGGGCAGCCTGGTGCGGCGTTTCAAGCAGCAGTTGCCGGGGATTGGTTTGTACAACCTGTATGGCCCCACTGAGGCGGCAGTGGACGTGACGGCCTGGAACTGCGCACGGCCCGAGGTGCCGGACAACACCCCGATCGGCAAGCCGATTGCCAACACCCGCCTGTATGTACTCGATGGGCAGTTACAGCCGGTGCCGCTGGGCGTGGTCGGTGAGCTGTTCATCGCCGGCGTGCAAGTGGCGCGGGGTTACCTGAACCGTCCTGAGCTGACCGCCGAGCGCTTCCTCGACGACCCGTTCACCCCCGGGCGCATGTACCGCACCGGTGACCTGGGCCGCTACTTGCCCGACGGCACGCTCGAGTACCTGGGGCGCAACGACGATCAGGTGAAGATCCGTGGCCTGCGCATCGAACTGGGGGAAATCCAGGCGCGCTTGATCGAGCATCCGGCGGTCAAGGACGCCGTGGTCGTCGCCCGTGACCAGCGCCTGGTCGCGTATTACACCGGCGCGCCCACCGATATCGAAAGCCTGCGCGCCCAACTGTTGCAGCACCTGCCTGACTTTATGGTGCCGGCGCTGTTCATGCACCTGGACGCCTTGCCCCTGAGCCCCAACGGCAAGCTCGACCGCAAGGCCCTGCCTGCACCCGGTATGGACGCCTTGCAGGTACGTGAGTACGCGGCGCCCGAAGGCGACACCGAGATCCTCCTGGCCCAGCTCTGGGCCGAGCTGCTCAAGGTGGAACGGGTAGGGCGCCACGACAACTTCTTTGAACTGGGCGGGCACTCGCTGCTGGCCGTGAGCTTGATCGGGCGCCTGCGCCAGGAAGGCATGGAAGCCGATGTGCGGGGCTTGTTCGAACAACCGACCCTGGCCGGCTACGCCGCAATGACCGAACGAATGGAGATCGTCCTGTGAACATCCTCGAGCTGCTGGCAACCCTGAAAACCAAGGATGTGCAACTGGCGCTCAAGGGCGAGCAGTTGTCGGTGAACGGCAACAAGCAAGCCTTGAGCGACCCGTCGATCTTGGCCGCCTTGCGTGAACACAAGCCGGCGCTGATCGAGCTGATCAAGGCCGGTGAATACACCGCGACCAAGGCCGGTGAGGTGCAGGTGCCGGCCAATGGCATCCCGGCCAATGCCGAGCGCATCACCCCCGACATGCTGACCCTGTCGACCCTGAGCCAGGACGAGATCGAGCGTATTGTCGCCACGGTGCAGGGCGGCGTGGCGAATATTCAGGACATCTACCCGTTGGCGCCGTTGCAGGAAGGCATCCTGTTCCACCATGTCAGTGCCGAGCAGGGTGACCCCTATGTGATGCAGTCGCAGTTCGCCTTTGACAACCTTGCGCGTTTCGATGCGTTTGCCCAGGCGCTGCAACGGGTGATGGACCGTCACGACATCCTGCGTACCGGGGTGGTCTGGGATGGCCTGACGCAACCCTCGCAAGTGGTGTGGCGCCAGGCACGCCTGCCGGTGCAAGCCTTGATGCTGGACCCGGCCGATGGCGATATCGCCGCGCAACTGCATGATCTGTTTGATGCCCGCCACTATCGCCTCGACGTCACCCAGGCGCCGTTGCTGCGCCTGGTGCGCGCTGAAGACCCGGCCAACCAGCGCATCGTCGCCACCCTGTTGTTCCATCACATGGCGCTCGACCACAGCGCCCTGGACGTGGTGTGCCACGAAATGCAGGCGTGCCTGTTGGGCCAAGGCGCGGCCCTGGGCCAGGCCGTACCGTTTCGCAACTATGTGGCGCAGGCGCGGTTGGGGATCAGCGAGCAGGAGCACGAACGTTTCTTCCGGCAGATGCTCGGCGATATCAGCGAGCCCACCTTGCCGTTCGGTTTGCAGGACGTGCAAGGTGATGCGCGGGGTATCGCTGAAGTCAGCCTGCCATTGGCGCCGGCACTGGCCCAGCGCTTGCGCGGGCAGGCGCGCCAACTGGGCGTGAGCGCCGCCAGCCTGTTTCACCTGGGTTGGGCCCAGGTGCTGGGGGTGTTGGCCGGCAAGGCCCAGGTGGTGTTCGGCACCGTATTGATGGGGCGCATGCAGGGCAGCCATGACACCGACCGCGCCTTGGGCATTTTTATCAATACCTTGCCGTTTCGCGTGGACGTAGACGCCCAGGACGTACGCACCGCAGTCAAGGCCACCCACGCACGCCTGACCACCTTGCTGCGCCATGAGCACGCGGCGTTGGCCCTGGCCCAGCGTTGCAGTGGCGTGCTCGCGCCGACGCCGCTGTTCAGCGCGCTGCTCAACTATCGCCACAGCGCGCCCGCCGCCAGCGCCGAGGCGGTGTCGGCCTGGCACGGCATCACCCCACTGCGCGCCGAGGAACGCACCAACTACCCGCTGACCCTGAGCGTGGACGACCTGGGTGAGGGCTTCGGCCTGAGTTTGCTGGCCAGCACCCTGGTTGACCCTCAGCGCGTCTGCGCCTACCTGCACACCGCGCTGGAAAACCTGGTGAGCGCACTGGAGCAGGCCCCCCATACCGCGCTTGATCAACTCTCGGTGGTACCCGCTGCCGAACAGCGCTTGCTGCTGGAACAGTTCAACACCACCCAGACCGTTTTCCCCCAAGGCACCACCCTGCATGGCCGCGTCGAAGCCCAGGCCGCGCTCACGCCGCACGCGATTGCCGCTGTGCATCAGGGCCGGCAACTGACTTACGCCGAATTGAACCAGCAAGCCAACCTGCTGGCGCATCATCTGCTGGCGCTGGGGGTCAAGCCCGACGACCGCGTGGCCATTGTCGCGCGGCGCGGCCTCGACACCCTGGCCGGGTTGCTGGCGATTCTCAAGGCCGGCGCCGGTTATGTGCCGGTGGACCCGTCCCACCCGGCCGAGCGTCTCCACTATTTGCTCAGCGACAGCGCGCCGGTGGCGGTACTCACCCAGTATGCGTTGCTGACGCGCCTGCCGGTGCTGGAAGTGCCGGTGATCAACCTGGACCAATTCACCTGGCAGCACCATTCGGCGAGCAACCCCACAATCGCCGTCGGCCCGACGAATCTCGCCTATGTGATCTACACCTCCGGCTCCACTGGCTTGCCCAAGGGGGTGATGGTGGAACACCACAGCGTCGCCAACCTGGTGGACTGGCATTGCAGCGCCTTCGACCTGCGCGCCGGGCGGCATACCGCCAGTGTTGCCGGTTTCGGCTTTGACGCGATGGCCTGGGAAGTGTGGCCGGCGCTGTGTGTGGGCGCCACCTTGCACCTGCCACCGGCCCATGAGGGCGGCGAAGATATCGACGCACTGCTGGCCTGGTGGTGCGCGCAGCCACTGGATGTGAGTTTTCTGCCGACGCCGGTGGCGGAATACGCCTTCAGTCAGAACATCGAGCACCCGACCTTGCGCACCTTGCTGGTCGGTGGCGACCGCCTGCGCCAGTTCGGGCGGGCGCAGCGCTTTGAGCTGATCAACAACTACGGGCCCACCGAAGCCACGGTGGTGGCCACTTCCGGCAAGGTCGAGGCGGGCCAGCCGTTGCATATCGGCAAGCCCATGGCCAATGCCAAGGTCTACGTGCTCGACCCACACCAGCGTCCGGTGCCGCTGGGGGTGGCGGGGGAGTTGTACGTGGGCGGCAAGGGCGTGGCACGCGGTTACCTCAACCGCCCGGAACTAACCGCCGAGCGTTTTGTGCGCGACCCGTTCAACGAAGGACGCATGTACCGCACCGGCGACCTGGTGCGCTGGCTGCCGGACGGCACACTCGATTACCTGGGGCGCAACGATGACCAGGTGAAAATCCGTGGCGTGCGCATCGAACTGGGCGAAATCGAAACCCAGCTCAACCAGTTGCCCGGGATTCTGGAAGCGGTGGCGGTGGTGCGTGAAGAACGGCTGGTGGCCTACTTCACCGAAAACCCACAACTGGACCCGCTGACGGTGGCCCAGATTCGCGCCCACCTGGTGGCGCATCTGCCGGACTACATGGTGCCCGTCGCGTTCATGAAACTCGACGCACTGCCACTGACGGCCAATGGCAAGCTTGACCGTAAGGCCCTGCCGGCGCCGGACATGGCCGCCGTCTTTACCCGCGAGTACGCCGCGCCCCTGGGCGAAATCGAAACCGTGCTGGCGCAGATCTGGGCCGATGTGTTGCAGGTGCAGCGCGTGGGGCGCTATGACCATTTCTTTGAGCTGGGTGGGCATTCGCTGCTGGCCATGCGCATGGTGTCCCAGGTGCGCCAGCGGCTGGGCGTCGAGTTGGCGCTGGGCGACCTGTTTGCCAACGCCGAACTGGCGGCGGTCGCCGAGGTACTGGCCCAGGCCGGTCGCAGCACCTTGCCGGATATCTTGCCGGCCAACCGTGATGAGGACGTGCCGCTGTCCTTCGCCCAGCAACGCCTGTGGTTCCTGGCCTTGATGGAAGGGGCCAACACCGCCTACAACATTCCCATCGGTTTGCGGTTGCGCGGGCAGTTGCATGTGCAAGCGTTGCAACGGGCCCTGGCGCGCATTGTGGGGCGGCATGAAACCCTGCGCAGCCGCTTCGCCCAGCAGGGTGACCAGGCCCAGGTGCTGGTCGTGCCGGCCGAAGAGGTATTGCCGCTGCAAGTGCAGGACCTGCGTCGCCATCCGCAGCCGCAACAGGCCCTGGACGCGCTGATCCACGGCGAAGCTTCGGCACCGTTCGACCTTGAGCGCGGCCCGTTGCTGCGCGGGCGCCTGGTGGTGATGGCCGATGATCACCATGTGCTGTTGCTGACCCTGCACCATATCGTCTCTGACGGCTGGTCCATGGGCGTGCTGACCCGCGAGCTGATGGCGCTGTACCAGGCTTTCAGCCACGGCCACGCCGACCCGCTGCCGCCCTTGCCGATCCAGTACGCCGACTTTGCCGTGTGGCAACGCCTGTGGCTGAGCGGCGAGGTGCTGCAGCGCCAAAGCAGCTACTGGCAACAGGCGTTGGCCGGTGCGCCGGCGTTGCTGACCTTGCCCACCGACCGCCCGCGCCCGGCGCAGCAGGACTACGCTGGCAGCAGCGTCGAAGTGCGCCTGGATGAACGCCTCACCGCCGGGCTCAAGGCCTTGAGCCAACGCCATGGCACCACCTTGTACATGACCTTGATGAGCGCTTGGGCTTCACTGTTGGCGCGCTTGTCCGGGCAGCCCGAGTTGGTGATCGGCACGCCGGTGGCCAACCGCATGCGCACCGAAGTCGAAGGGCTGATTGGCCTGTTCGTCAACACCCTGGCGCTGCGTATCGACACCTCGGGCGAGCTGAGCACCGAGGCGTTGATGGCGCGGGTCAAGGCGCTGACGCTGCAAGCCCAGGCCCATCAGGACTTGCCCTTCGAGCAGGTGGTGGAAATCACCCGGCCGCCGCGCAGCCTGGCCCACAGCCCGCTGTTTCAGACCCTGCTGAGCTGGCAGGACAGCAGCGCGCCGACCCTGGCCCTGGGCGACCTGGCCCTGGAGAGCATTGTCGAGAACAGCCATTTCGCCAAGTTCGACCTGTCGTTGAACCTGGGGGAGGTGCAGGGCAGCATCCTCGGTGCGCTGGAATATGCCGTGGCCCTGTTTGACGAATCGACGATGCAGCGTTACGTCGGTTATTTCACCCGCGTGTTGCAGGCCATGGTCGATAATGACCAGGCGGTGCTGGCGCAGGTGCCGCTGGTGGATGCGCGCGAGCGTCGGCAACTGCTGGTGGATTTCAACGCCACCGCCGTTGAGTACAACCTCGACCAGACCCTGCACGGCCTGTTTGAAGCCCAGGTACTGCGTACACCCCAGGCCATTGCCCTGAAGGCGGGCGCGCAGCAACTGAGCTATGCCGAACTGAACGCGCGCGCCAACCAGTTGGCCCATCATCTGCAAGCCCTGGGTGTGCAGCCCCAGGCGCGGGTGGCGATCTGCGTGGAGCGTGGCCTGGACATGGTCATCGGCCTGTACGCGATCCTCAAGGCCGGCGCCGCCTATGTGCCGCTGGACCCGGCCTACCCGTTGGAACGCATCGCCTACATGCTCCACGACAGCGCGCCGACGGTAGTGCTGGGCCAGTCCACCACCCTCGCGTTACTGGGCGACGTTCCAGTATTAAACCTGGATTCGCCCACCTGGCAGCACCAGCCCACCCATAACCCGCAGGCGGCCAGCGTGGCGGCCTACGTGATCTACACCTCCGGTTCCACCGGCCAGCCCAAGGGTGTGATCAACGAACACCCTGGGGTGGTCAACCGCCTGCTGTGGATGCAAGACGAATACGCGTTGACCGCCAGCGATACGGTCTTGCAGAAAACCCCGTTCAGCTTCGACGTGTCGGTGTGGGAGTTCTTCTGGCCGCTGTTCACCGGCGCACGCCTGGTCATGGCTCGCCCTGGTGGGCATAAAGACCCTGACTACCTGTGCCAGGTGATCGAGGCCGAGGGGGTCACGACGCTGCATTTTGTGCCGTCGATGCTTGACGTGTTCCTGGCCCACGGCGATGTCAGCCAGGCCGCCGGGCTGGTGCGGGTGATGTGCAGTGGCGAAGCCCTGCCGGGCAGCCTGGTACGGCGCTTCAAACAGCAATTGCCGGGGGTTGGCTTGTACAACCTGTATGGCCCCACCGAAGCGGCGGTGGATGTCACCGCGTGGGACTGCGCAGGCGCCGTGGTGCCGGATAACACCCCCATCGGCAAGCCGATTGCCAATACGCGCCTGTATGTACTGGACGAGCAGTTGCAGCCGGTGCCGTTGGGGGTGGTCGGTGAATTGTTTATCGCCGGCGTGCAGGTGGCGCGGGGTTACCTCAACCGTCCTGAGCTGACAGCCGAACGCTTCCTCGACGACCCGTTTACCCCGGGGCGCATGTACCGTACCGGTGACGTGGGTCGCTACTTGCCCGACGGCACTCTCGAGTACCTGGGGCGCAATGATGACCAGGTGAAGATTCGTGGCCTGCGCATCGAACTGGGGGAAATCCAGGCGCGCCTGACCGAGCATCCAGCGGTGCAGGAAGCTGCCGTGATTGCCCGCGAGCAGCGCCTGATCGCCTATTACACCGGCGTGCCGAGCGACGTCGAAAGCCTGCGCGCCCACCTGCTGCAACACCTGCCGGAATTCATGCTGCCGACGAGCTTTATGCACCTTCAGGCGCTGCCGCTGAGCCCCAACGGCAAGCTCGACCGCAAGGCACTGCCGGCGCCGGGCCTGGACGCGTTGAGCGTGCGCGACTATGAAGCGCCCGTGGGTGATACGGAAATCACCCTGGCCGCACTGTGGGCCGAATTGCTCAGCGTGGAGCGCGTGGGTCGGCATGACAATTTCTTTGAATTGGGTGGCCACTCATTGCTGGCAGTCAGCCTGATCGGGCGCATGCGCCGCCTGGGCTTGTCGGCGGATGTGAAAGTGCTGTTCGGCCAACCGACCTTGTCCGCCCTGGCTGCGGCCTTGGGCGGTGGGCGTGAAGTGACGGTGCCGGCCAATCGCATTGCGGCCGATTGCACCCGGATTACGCCGGACATGCTTGCGCTGATCACCCTGGACCCCGCTGCCATCGAGCGCATCGTTGCCAGCATCCCCGGCGGTGCGGCGAATGTGCAGGATATTTACCCGCTGGCACCCTTGCAGGCCGGCATCCTGTATCAGCATCGCGCCGTGCAAGGTGAGGACGCCTATGTGTTGCAGGCGCAGTTTGCCTTCGACAGCCGCCTGCGCCTGGACGCCTTTGCCCATGCCTTGCAGGCGGTGATCCAGCGCCATGACATCCTGCGTTCATCCTTCCACTGGGACGGGCTGGAGGAGCCGGTGCAGGTGGTATGGCGCACCGCCTCATTACGTATTGAAAACGGCTCGGTGCCGCCACGCCTGGACCTCGCCCAGGCACCCTTGATGCGCCTGGTGTATGCCGAGGAGTCGCAGCGGGTGGTGGCGACGTTGCTGTTCCACCATCTGGTGATGGACCACATCGCGTTGGACATCCTGCAACACGAAATGCAGGCCTTCCTGTTGGGCACGCAAGACACCTTGGCCGTGCCCGTGCCGTACCGCAACTACGTGGCCCAGACTCGTCTGGGCGCTGAGGACCACGAGCCCTTTTTCCGCGAGATGCTCGCTGAGGTCGACGAACCCACCGACGTACCGCATCTGGGTGCCGATGAGCGCGTGAAGGTGAATCTCGACCTGGGGTTGAGTCGGCGCCTGCGCAACCAGGCGCGTCAAGCGGGAGTCAGCGCCGCCAGCCTCATGCACCTGGCCTGGGCCCATGTGCTGGGCACGGTCTGCGCCCGTGAACAGGTGGTGTTCGGCACGGTGATGCTCGGTCGCCTGCAAAGCGGCGAAGGTGCCGAGCGCGCCATGGGGGTGTTTATCAATACCTTGCCGCTGCGAGTCGACCTGGGTGAACACTCGGTACTGACCGCGCTGCGTGCCACCCATGGGCGCCTGACCCAACTGCTCAGCCATGAACACGCGCCCTTGGCGCTGACCCAGCGTTGCAGCGGCGTACCCATGGCCACGCCGTTGTTCAGCGTGCTGTTCAACTACCGCCACAGTGCGCCCCAGGCCGGGGGCGTGGCCGAGGCGTGGCAGGGGATCGAGGTGCTCAAGACCGAGGAACACACCCACTACGGCGTGTCGATGAGCGTGGATGACCTGGGTGACGGTTTCAGCCTCACGGCCATGGGGCAGGGGGCCCGACGCTTGGGCGACTACCTGCATAACGCCTTGGTGCAGGTGGTGCAGGCACTGGAAGAACGCAGCGACATCGCCCTCAGTGGTTTGCCGATCCTGCCCCTGGCTGAACGCCAGCAACTGCTTGAGGGCTTCAACGCTACGGCTCGTGCGTTCCCACGTGAACACAGCGTGCAGCAGGTGTTCGAAGCACACGCGCAGGCGCGCCCCGACGCGGTGGCGGTGCTGCACGGCGAACAACGGATAAGCTATGGCGAACTCAACCGCCGCGCCAACCGCCTGGCCCATCACCTGGTCGGCCTGGGTGTGTGCCCCGGCGATAACGTGGCGATCCTGCTGCCACGCTCGGTGGCGTTGCTGGTCAGCCAACTGGCGATTCTCAAATGCGCCGCCGCCTATGTGCCGCTGGACATCAGCGCGCCGGCCGAACGCCAGGGCTTCATGCTGCAAGACAGCGGCGCGGCCTGGCTGTTGACCGGTAGCGACTGCAGCGTGGAGAGCGCGGCGCAGCGCCTGGACCTGGACACCCTGGGCCTTGACTCGCACCCCGACCACAACCCGGGCCTGCCGCAATCCTCGCAGAGCGTGGCGTACATCATGTACACCTCCGGCTCCACCGGCATGCCCAAAGGCGTATTGGTGCCTCACCGTGGCATCACGCGCCTGGTGCTCAACAACGGCTACGCCGATTTCAATCCCTATGACTGCGTGGCCTTCGCTTCGAACCCGGCCTTCGATGCCAGCACCATGGACGTCTGGGGGCCGTTGCTCAACGGCGGTCAGGTGCAGGTGATTGACCACGCCACCTTGCTCGACCCGCTGGCGTTCGGCGCGGCACTCAACGGCGTGACGGTGCTGTTCGTTACCACGGCGCTGTTCAACCAGTATGTGCAACTGATTCCCCAGGCCCTGGCCGACTTGCGTATTTTGCTGTGCGGCGGCGAGCGTGCCGACCCGGCGGCGTTCCGCAACCTGCTGGGGCTGGCTCCGGGGCTGCGCCTGGTGCATTGCTACGGGCCGACCGAAACCACCACCTACGCCACCACTTTTGAAGTGCGCGCCATTGCCGCTGAAGCCGACAGCGTGCCGGTAGGGCGACCCATTTCCAACACGCAGGTCTACGTGCTGGATGCGCAGTTGCACCTGCTGCCCCTGGGGGTGACCGGCGAAATCTGCATCGGCGGCGACGGTGTCGCCCAGGGCTACCTGAACCGCCCTGAGTTGACGGCGGAAAAGTTCGTGCAGAACCCGTTCAATCCAGGCGCCTTGCTGTACCGCACCGGCGACCTCGGACGCTGGACCGCAGATGGCCTGCTGGAGTGCATCGGGCGCAATGACGACCAAGTCAAGATCCGTGGCTTTCGCATTGAGCTGGGTGAGATCGAAGCACGCTTGGCGACATTCTCCGGAATCCGCGAGGGGGTGGTGCTGGCCCGCGAAGACGTGCCGGGGGACAAACGCCTGGTGGCCTATTTCACTTGGGCGGGCGAGCCGGTCGGCATCGAGCCGGTGCGTGCTTATCTGCAGGCGCACTTGCCGGCCTACATGGTGCCGTCGGCCTTTGTGATCCTTGAGCAACTGCCGTTGACGGCCAATGGCAAGGTCGATCGCAAAGCCTTGCCGGTACCGACGTGGGCGGCTTCGGCCAGCGGCACATTTGAAGCACCGGTCGATGCACTGGAGCAGACCTTGGCCCAGCTGTGGGCCGAGGTATTGAAGCTTGAGCAGGTGGGGCGCCATGACAGTTTCTTCGAACTGGGCGGGCATTCCTTGTTGGCAATTCGCCTGGTCAATCGGCTGGACGAGGCCGGGTTGCCGGTGTCGCTGGCCGAGCTGTTCGAGCATGCCAGCGTGGCCTCGGTCGCGGCGCTGCTGCGCCTGCGCGGTGACGACGTGCTACCTGAGACGGCGGTGATCACAGTGCGTAGCCGCGGGGCGCAGGCACCGTTATTCCTGGTGCACGAGTTCAGTGGCATGGACGTGTACTTCCCGGCGCTGGGCCAGCACCTGCCTGGCGATTACCCGATATATGGCCTGCCGGGCCTGGCGCTCGGCGAGGCGCATCTGGACAGCATGGAAGGCCTGGCCGCGCGCATGGTCGGGCTGATTCGCCAGATCCAGCCCCACGGTCCTTACCGGTTGGCGGGGTGGTCCTTTGGGGGTGTGCTGGCCTATGAAGTTGCCATGCAGTTGCTGGGGCAGGATGAGGCCGTGGCGTTTCTGGGCTTGATCGACAGCTACGTGCCGCGCATGACCGACCAGGGCAAGTCACGCTGGAGCGGGCCGGATGCCCTCAAGCGGCATTTGTTGTTGCAGTGCACGGCCTATTGGAAGGCACAGGGAGGTGTGGATGAGCTGGCGAACCTGGAACAACTGGAGGCAGGCCTTGGACAGCTGGACTTTGCGGCTCTGCTGCAACGCTGTCGCGATCAAGGTTTGCTATACGCGCAAATGGCAGCGGCGACGGACGCCGACCTGCTGAGCTTTTTGCAACGGGAAGTCGGGCATGGGCATGCCCTGGCCCACTACAGCCTGTTCCCGCTGCCGATCCCGGTTCACTTGTTCAGCGCCGAGCAGCGGCCTACCGAATTGTCGCGGCGCAGTGCCGCGCTGGGTTGGGACATCGCCCTGGCGCCTGGGCAACTGCGCCAGGTGCAGGTACCGGGGGATCACCAGAGCATGATGCAGGCGCCGCATATCCAGAGCCTTGGCCAGGCCATGAGCCGAGCGCTGGCGGCGAGTACTCCGGTGAGTTGCGCGGCGCACTCACCCTTGCTGCGTATCCAGAGCGGGCGCGCCGGTTATGCGCCGGTGTTCTGCGTGCCAGGCGCGGGAGACAGCGTCACCGGCTTTGTGGGTTTGAGCGAAGCGCTGGGGCGCGACTGGCCGCTGTATGGCTTGCAGCCGCGGGGGCTGGATGGCGAGGCGGTGCCCCATAGCCAGGTGGAAGCGGCGGCCCAGTGTTACCTGGCGGCGCTGGAACAGGAGTGCCCCGAGGGGCCGGTGCATCTGGTCGGGCATTCGTTCGGCGGCTGGGTGGCACTGGAAATGGCGCTGCGCTTGCAGGCAATGGGGCGTGAGGTGGGGTCGTTGACGGTGATCGACAGCGAGTCGCCGGGGCGTGCGGGCAAGGCATATACCTCGACGGCGGCGTTGTTGCGGTTGATCGAGGCGATGCAGTTGGCGGCTGGGAAGTCGCTCGGGATTGATCCTGTGGACTTTGCCGGGCGCGATGAAGTGGCGCAGCGACAAGCGTTGCATGGGGGGATGGTGAGCGTGGGGTTGTTGCCGGCGCGTGCGGCGCTGGAGGCGATGGATGGGCCGGCGCGCACTTACGCGGCGGCGTTGCGCACGGTGTATCAGCCGCAAGGGCGGTATGACGGGGTGGTGCGCCTGGTGTTGGCGCAGGACCCGGCGTTGGATTCGGCGGGGAACCAGCGTGAGCAGGGGGTGATGATCGAGGGGTGGCGAGGACAGGGC